>DATGXO010000105.1:0-6709 GCA_035298965.1 Opitutaceae bacterium
CGACGCTGGTTCGCAACGGAGCTCCGGATACGCCGCCCGCTCGCGTCATCAAGGCTCCGCTGGGCCAGGTCCTCGTGGCCGCGGCCGACCGCGCCGCAGTGGCGACCGGTTTTCTCGGCGGCGCCGATATCGCTACCGGCCCGCTCCACGTCTCTTGCCCGCGCTTCGGCCGCGATTTCGCCACCGTCGCCGCCGTCGCGCTCGACGAAAAACCGCTGACCGGCTCCGCGCGCGTCCTCGTCACGATCGTCGCGCGCGCCGAGAACACCGGCATGAAGTGGAACGCCGCCCACAATTCCGTCGGCACCGATTGGGGCCATGGCCCGACGATCGCCGAGCGCGTGCCCGCCACGGTCAGCCTCGCCGTCGCGGGCCCGCGCACCGTCTACGCGTTGAAGCCCGACGGCACCCGCGCGCGCAAGGTGAAGACCACATACAAAGACGGCCTCCTCACCTTCACCGTCTCGCCGAAGGACAACACCCTCCACTACGAACTCGTGGCGCGGTAGCGCAGCGCCACCGCGCCTGCGGTTTCGCGGCCGCCTGCGATGTGCGGCGCCACCGCAAGCGTTCACCGGGCGCGCACGAATTTCCGCTCGGGCGCTCGCCGGCGCTCGTTTCGCGCCACCGCGGCGCCCCTTGCCAGCGCCGGCCCTTTCGACTTCGCTCGGCCGCGAATGGCCGCTCCCACACTCCTCGTCCTCGCCGCCGGCATGGGCTCCCGCTACGGCGGGCTCAAACAGATCGATCCCGTCGGCCCCGGCGGAGAGACGATCCTCGACTATGCGGTCTTCGATGCGATCCGCGCGGGCTTCGGCCGCGTCGTCTTCGTGATTCGCCGCGACTTCGCGGACGCTTTCAACACGCAGGTCGCCGCGAAGTACGCCGGGCGCATCCGGGTCGACACCGTTTTCCAATCGATCGATGCCCTGCCGCCCGGCGCCGCCGTGCCCGCCGGCCGCGAAAAACCGTGGGGAACCGGCCACGCCGTGTGGTGCGCACGCGAGGCGATCGGCGAGCCGTTCGCCGTGATCGGCGCCGACGACTTCTTCGGCCGCGATGCATTCGTGCAACTCGCCGCGTTTCTCAGCTCCGCGGGCGCACCGCACTCGCCTCTCGCCTCACGCCTCTCGCCTGCGGCGGCTGCGCCCGCCGCCTTCGCCATGGTCGGCTATCGCCTAGCCAACACGCTTTCGGAGAATGGCGCCGTCGCACGAGGCGTGTGCACCACGGGCGTCGATGGACGATTGCAAACCGTCGTCGAGAACACCGGCATCCTGCGCAGCGATGTCGGCGCCGGCCGCAAGTACACCGGCGAGGAGATCGTCTCGATGAACTGCTGGGCGTTCACGCCCGCATTCTTTCCCGCGCTCGATCGCCAGTGGCGCGCGTTCATCGCCGCACGCGGCTCCGAGCTGAAATCCGAATTCTACCTACCCGAGGCCGTCTCGCAGCAGGTCGCCGCCGGCACCGCGACCGTCGAGGTCCGCCCGACGAGCGCCGAGTGGTTCGGCGTAACGTACCGCGAGGACAAACCGCGCGTGCAGGCCGCCCTCGCCGCGCTCGCCGCCCGCGGCGATTATCCCGTGCCACTTTTTCCGAAGCTGTAGGCCAGGTCGGCGACCTGGCCCAGAAACGAACCAGCCACGTCACCGACGTGGCCTACAGCAGTTCGATCCAACCTCCACTCTCTCCATGAAACTCTCCCGCGCCGATGCCGATGTCTTCGCGCCCGCCGGCGGCGATCCCGCCGCGGCGCTCGCGCGTGTCACGCATCTCTGCGTCGCCGCGCATCAGGACGACATCGAGATCATGGCGCACGCCGGCATCTGCGACTGCCTCGAGCAACCCGGCAAGGCGTTCGGCGGCGTGGTCGTCACGAATGGCGCCGGCTCGCCCCGCTCCGGCCGCTATGCCGCGTTCACCGACGACCAGATGATTTCCGTGCGCCGCGAGGAACAACGTCGCGCGGCTTCACTCGGCCACTACGCCATCCAACTCCAACTCGCCCACCCGAGCGCCGACGTGAAACGCCCCGGGCACGCCGGCGTGGCCGCCGACCTCACCGCGATCTTCGCTGGCTGCTCGCCCGAAGTGGTCTATCTCCACAACCCGGCCGACAAACACGACACCCATGTCGCCGTGCTCGCGCGCTGCCTTGAGGCATTGCGCACGCTGCCGCCCGATCGTCGGCCGCGCCGCGTGCTCGGCTGCGAAGTCTGGCGCGATCTCGATTGGCTCGTCGACGCCGACAAGGTTGCTCTCGACGCCGGCCGCCGACCCGAGCTCGCGCAGGAGTTGTTGCGGGCGTTCGATTCCCAGATCGCCGGCGGGAAACGCTACGATCTCGCCGTCGCCGGTCGCCGCGCCGCACATGCGACCTTCCACACCTCTCACGCGACCGACCGGCTCGCCGGCATCACGTGGGCGATGGATCTAGCGCCGTTGCTCGCCGAGCCTGCGCCGGATCTGGAGGCGTTCGCACTCGCGGCGATCGATCGGTTGCGCGACGACGTGAGAAGTCGAATCGCGCGCGTTTCGTGAGCTGGGAGCGGATCCGCTATTGAGAAATGCAGACGGTTTCCCGTTTGAGCCTTTGCCCGGCTCACGGGTGAATTCGTCTCCGCCCCGATGCTCTTCGCCTTTCTCACCACGATATTCTGGTCGTTCAGCGCGATCTTTGCGCGACGGCTCGTCGGCACGCTCGGCAGCACGCTCGCCAATCTCAGCCGCTGCCTGCTCGCCGTGCTGCTGCTGGGGTTGTGGGCCTTCCTCTTCGGACAAGGCTGCCGGGGCGAGGGTCTGGGGTGGTATCTGTTGAGCGGCATGGTCGGGTTCGGGCTCGGCGACATCACACTCTACTTCGCCCTCGCGCGGATCGGCTCGAGGCTGACGATTCTGCTCACGCAGTGTCTCGCCGCGCCGTTCGCGATCCTGATCGAGTGGCTCTGGCTCGATACCGCGCTCACGTTGCCGCAACTCCTCTGCACGGCCGGCGTGCTGGTGGGCGTGTCGGCCGCCCTCGTACCCAAGGACAACGTTCACATTCCCTCCCGCACGCTCTGGAGCGGAATCGGGTTCGGGGTGCTCGCCGCGCTCGGCCAGGGACTGGGCGCGGTCATCAGCCGCAAGGCCTACGCGCTGTCGCTCGCCTCCGGCGTGCGGATCGATGGCGGCACGGCGGCGTTCCAACGCATCCTCGCTGGCGCGGCCATCGGCTTCGGGGCGTGGTGGCTGCTGCGCCATCGCGCCGGTGAGCAGCGGTGGTCCGGCCTCACGACGGCACTACAGACGCGGCGTTTTCGGCTGACCCTTCTCGCCGCGGCGCTCTGCGGGCCGGTGCTCGGGGTCGGTTGTTACCAGTGGGCGTTGGCGACGGCACCGAGCGGGCTCGTGCTGCCGATCGTGGCGCTCTGCCCGATCGCGATCATCCCGTTCAGCTGGTGGCTGGAAGGCGACCGGCCGAAGCCACGCTCGATCATCGGCGGAGCGGCGGCGGTGGCCTGCGCCATCGCGCTCGCGCGCCTGCGCACCGGTTAGGCGATGAGGCCGCGTTTGCGGCGCCATTGGCGCACCGCAGCGACGCCGAGCGTGCCGACACCGAGCGCGAGCGCATAGACCGCGGGCTCCGGCACGGGAGTGAAGACGAGGTTCAGCGACGAGCCGCTCTGCACCAAGGAAAACTGCCCGCCGCCGAGCGCGTTGCCCGCCTCGAACAGCGTGGAGTCGATCGTCACGTTGCGGGGCGAAAGGCCGGAGATCGTCGCGCTCGTGAGCAACGTCCAGACGTAGCTCTGGGAGTTGTCGAAACCGGCGACCGCTCCGCTCGTCCCGTCGGTGCCCAGGCCGATCAATTCGAGCGTGAACGGATTCGTATCCGTCGCCCCGATCGAGAGCGCGCCGCCCAAGCGGAGAAAATCCCAGCCGGTGCCGGCGGCGCCTCCGGCGTTGGCGATCTGCCACTCGTAGCTGCCGCCGCCGTTCCACGTCTGCGCGCCAGTGGTGAGCGTCCCGATGGTCGACACGCCCGAGGCGGACATCGCGCCCGGCGAGACGGTGCCGTCGAGGATGACGCTGGCGTCGTTCGTCGTGCCGGTGCCCGCGAACACCGCGCCGTGGGCCACGGTGATCGTGGACTCGCGGGAGACCGAGCCGTTGAGGACGAGCGTGCCGGCGAGGATCCGCGTCGCGCCGGTGTAGGTATTGGCGCGCGTAAGCGTGACGATGCCGTTGGTCGTTTTCGTGAGGCCGACCGACGTCGCGTCGCCCAGCCACCAATTCGGCGAGAACGGGTTCGAGAGGATGACGTCGGCCGTGCCGCTGCGCACATCGAACGCATTCGCGGAGGTTGCGGAACTGGTCAGCACGCCCAACGCGGCGGAAGCGCCGCCGGTGATGGTGCCGCCGTTCAGCGTAAACACATCCGTGTCCTCGATGAAGTTGCCGAGGTCGAAAGTGCCGCCGTTGAGCGTGAGCGCGCAGTCGCGGTTGATGAAATCAAGGTCGGTCGTGCCACCGAGGCGGACGGTGCCGGCGTTGACGGAGAGCGATCCCGTGAAGGTGTTCTCGGCGGTGAGCGTGAGCACGCCGTCGCCAGCCTTGAGCACGTTGATGTTCGTGCCTGCCAGCACCGCGCTGATCGTGGCGACACTGGTGCTGGTCCCGGCGACGGTGATCGTGGGAGAAACGCCGGTGAGCGTGATCGAGTTGCCCGTGAGCGTGTAGCCGGAGGTCGAGAAGAGCAGGCCGTTGGCGGAGATGCCGGTGCTGACATTCACGCTCCCGCTCGTACCACCGAAAATGGCGCGATTCGACCCGCCGTTCCGCCAACGTGTGAGCGTGCCGTTTGCAGTGTCGCGGTGCCAACGGTTGTTGTTGCTCGTGTCCCACGTTCCCGTACCGCCCGTGCCGGTGGTCTTCCCGTTCGCGTCCCAATAATAGTCGGCGGCGCCGATCGGTGAGACGGCGGTTAACGGGAGCGCAAGCAGCCCAAGAAGCTGCAACAGACGGCGCGTTCGGTGCACAGGGGATGGCAGGAACATACCAGAATGCCAGGACCCCACGCCTGAGAAGAAAATCGGTGCCGCGTTCTGCGACACCATTCTGCAGGTCGTCGGTGGGGGCGATGACGTGTGGATGAGAACTAGTGTATTTCCCTCGGCGCAAGCCGGGAAGAAACACCCAAGGCACACTCCCCAATAAGGAACTAGGGTATCAACCTCAGATCACAAAACACTCACCGGCTGGCGCAGGAACGTTGCGCGACCTGCGCCACGAGCCGCGCGCCGACTGGGCCAGCGCCTTGCGAAGCAGCGTCCACGTCCCATCATGCGCCGCCATGTACCGAATCATCGGCGGCGACGGCCGCGAGTACGGCCCGGTGTCCGTGTCGCAAATCGAACAATGGATCGCGCAGAATCGCGCGAACGGTAGCACCCGCGTGCGCACCGACTCGACGGCCGAGTGGCGTCCATTGTCCGAGCTCCCGGAGTTCGCCGCAGCGCTCACCGCCCGAAATGCGCCTCCGCCCCTGCCCGGCGAGTCCATCGCGCCCGGCATGCCTGCAGAACCGGCGACGACCGCCTCCGTGCCCGAGCCGATCGCGGACGACACTGCGTCGGTCCCGCACGCGAGCGAGACCGTCCCGGTGGATCGCGCCGCCGAAGCGCGCGCGGCCGCCGGCCGCAGCTATCCTTTAAGCGTATTCGAGACGCTGAGCCGCGGCTGGGGCATCGTGGTCGGCAATTTCTGGCTCACGGTCGGAGCCACGACGCTGCTCATACTGCTCACGGGGCTGCTCGGCTCGGTTCCGGTCGCCGGCATCGCGGTCACGTTCGCCTTGAACCTGGTCTTCATCGCCGGCGCGTTCCGGATCATGCTTTCTGTCGCCCGCGGCGAACCGGCGGGAGCGGGCGACCTGTTCGCCGGCTTCAGCCGCGCGTTCCGCCCGCTGCTGGCGCTCACCTTTCTCGCGACCGTCGCCACGCGTGTGCTCGCGTTGCTGGCGCTCGGCCCGCTGCTCTGGCAGCTCCACACGAGCGGCTCGCTCGGCACCGCCGAGCTCGTCCGCATCGCGCTCGGCGGAGACCCGTTTTCAGAGCTCTTTGTGCTCTCGGTCGAGAAGGGCCTGCTCACCGCAATCGGGTCGCACGCGGGCGCGCTGCTCGCGATGCCGGTGCTGATGATCCCGCTGCTGTACGTATCGGTTGCGTGGACGTTCGCCCCGATCCTGGTGATCGATCGCGGGGTCGGTCCGGTCGAAGCCCTCGCGCTGAGTCGCCGGGCGGCGAACCGGCGCTGGTTCCGGCTCTTCTTGCTCCACCTCGCCTTCTTCCCGCTCGCGCTCGCCGGCCTGCTCTGCTTCGGCGTGGGGGTCTTCGTCGTCGCGGCGCTCGCGCTCGCGAGTTTCACCGCCGCGTACGAACAGGCGTTCGCCCCCGCGCGTACGCGCGAACGCGCGGAACGTGAGTGACACGAGGAGCGTCTCGCCGCGGCCATGTGCACCCGTTTCCTGCTGCTGCGGAACGCCAAGGCGCTGGCTGCAGAACTGGGCTTGGTCGACGCGCCCGAAACCGCTCCGCGCTACAACGCCGCGCCGCGTCAGCTCCTGCCGATCGTTCGCCGCGGGTCGGCGAAACCCGCGCGCCGCGAGGCGGTGTTGGCGCGGTGGGGTTTCAAGCCCGAGCGCACTGGTGACGCCGCCGCGAGC
>DATGXO010000106.1:0-26541 GCA_035298965.1 Opitutaceae bacterium
CCTCGCGGCGCTGATCTGGTTCTACTGCGGCGAGCCGGTCTCGGCCAACGAGCTCCGCGGCCGTCGGAATCGCCAGCCATACCCGATCAAGGACGACGCCCCCATCCTCGCGTTCTTTGCCGAGGCGTGGAAGAAGGCGTCAGACCTCACGCCCGCGCAGCTCCGCGAGCTCACCGTCGCCACGCTCGGCCGCACCGATTTCTGGGGCCAGGATCTCAACGCGATCCCCGGCTTCACGGATCTGGTCGCCGACGGTCTCGTCAAGATCGCCACCCGCGGCATGCGCGCCGCCGTGACCGATGTCGTCGCCACGAGCTACTGACAGTAGAAGCGGCGAGGAGCGAGGAGCGGGTAGCGAGTAGACCGGAGACCGGAAAGCGGAGACCGGAATGCCTCCGATCCCGCTTCATGCTCCGCCTGCCTGTTTCGCCGCCTTCGCTCAATCGCCTCCGCTTCCCATAACCGATCACGTCTGACCGATCACCGGTTTTCCGATGTCCTCCTCCGTCCTCCACATCCACCCCCGCGACAACGTCGCCGTGGCCCTTGCCGCGCTCCCGGCGGGGCTGACTGTTGCCGTTGCCGGCCGCAGCGTGACGCTCGCCGCCGCGATCCCGACCGGCCACAAGTTCGCGCTCGCCGCGCTCCCGGCCGGCACGCACATCCTGAAGTTCGGCCAGCCCATCGGCCACGCCACCGAGACGATCCCCGCCGGCGGTTGGGTGCACACCCACAATGTGAAGACGAACCTCTCCGGCGTAATCGAGTACAGCTACCAGCCCGCCATCGAGAAGCTCGCACCGATCGCCGACGGACTCACCTTCGACGGCTACCACCGCAGCGACGGCGAGGTCGGCATCCGCAACGAGCTCTGGATCCTGCCGACGGTCGGTTGCGTGAACGAGGTGTCGCAGGCCATCCGCCGGCGCCTCCTCGAGCACGAGCTGCCCGAGGGCGTCGACGGCGTGCACGTCTACACGCACCCGTACGGCTGCTCGCAGCTCGGCGGCGACCACACCAACACGCAGAAGATCCTCGCCGGTCTCGCCCGCCACCCCAACGCCGCCGGCGTGCTCATCGTCGGCCTCGGCTGCGAGAACAACACCATGGCCAGCTTCCGCCAGGTGCTCGGCGAGGTCGATCCGGCGCGTTACCGTTTTCTGGTGGCGCAGGAGCAGACCGACGAGATCACCGCCGGCGTCGCGCTTGCGCAGGAGCTGATCGCCTACGCCGCGCAAGCGAAGCGCCAGCCCACTCCGGTCGCGCGGCTGCGCGTCGGTCTGAAGTGCGGCGGCTCCGACGGCTTCTCCGGCATCACGGCGAACCCGCTCGTGGGCGCGTTCTCCGATCTGCTCGTCGCGCGCGGCGGCACGTCGGTGTTGACGGAGGTGCCCGAGATGTTCGGCGCCGAGGCGCTCTTCATGAACCGCTGCCGCACGCAGCGAGTCTTCGACGACTGCGTGGCGATGATCAACGGCTTCAAGGAGTACTTCCTGCGGTACAACCAAGTCGTCTACGAGAACCCATCGCCCGGCAACAAGGACGGCGGCATCACGACGCTCGAGGAGAAGTCGCTCGGCTGTCTCCAGAAAGGCGGCACCTCGGAGGTGGTCGACATCCTCCCGTACGCCGCGCGGCTCAAGCAGCCTGGGCTCAACTTCCTCACCGGCCCGGGCAACGACATCGTCTCGTGCACGGCGATGGCCGCCGCCGGCGCGCACCTGATCCTTTTCACCACCGGCCGCGGCACACCGCTCGGCGCGCCCGTGCCGACGCTGAAGATCGCCACCAACTCCGACCTAGCCACGCGCAAGGCCGGCTGGATCGACTTCAACGCCGGCCGCCTGCTCGAGGGAGCGACCATGCCCGACACCGCGAACGCGCTGCTGCGGCACGTGCTCGCCGTCGCCAGCGGCGTGGTGCAGGCCAAGAACGAGATCAACGGCTTCCGCGAGATCGCGATCTTCAAGGACGGCGTGACGCTGTGAACTGCGCGGCGGGCGACGCGATCCGACCGGTGGGGCGGGCTTTACGCCCGCCTCATACCTGTTGCTGAAATGGCGGGCGTGAAGCCCGCCCCACCATCGGAGCCGTTGCGGCTATCGTCGTGAACCGGGAGCGAGGGACCGCTGGGCCCGCTTGGTGAACGGACGGCTCGAAGAGCGGGACCTACCTGCGGTCGACGGCTCCAACCAGAGCTGTTTGAGCGGGCGGCGGTCGAGTGGGTTGCCGGACCAGCCGCGTACGGCCGGGTGTACGAGGTAAAAGTTCGTGTAGTGGTAGAGCGGAATGATCGGCGCCTCGCGGAGCAGCAGCGTCTCGGCTTCGGCGAGCGCGGTGCTGCGCGCGGCGGGCTCGGCGGTGGCGCGGGCGGCAGTGATCAACCGATCATACTCGGCGCTGGTCCAGCGCGTGTGGTTGTTGCCGCTGGCCGCGGTGAAGATGTCGAGGAACGTGAGCGGGTCGGCGTAGTCGGCGGTCCACGTGGAGCGGATCAGGTCGTACTCGCCGGTGCGACGGGCTTGTGCGGCCAGCTTGTACTCCTGGCTGGCGAGCTCGACTTGCACGCCGAGCTCGCGTCGCCACATTTCTTGCACGGCTTCGAACACGACGCGGTGCTGGTCGGAGCTGTTGTAGAGAATCTGGAGCGGGCGCAGCCCCTTCCCGCCGGGGAAACCGGCTTCGGCGAGCAGGCGGCGGGCTTCGGCGAACGCGAGAGTTTGGCCGCCGGGAGCGGCGTAGCCGGGGAAGCCGTCGGGCACGAGGGTGGGCGCCGGACTCTTCGTGCCGCGAAGTACGCGGGCGGCGAGTTGGTCGCGGTCGATCGCCAGCGCGAGTGCGCGACGGACGCGCGGATCGTCGAGTGGCGGGCGCGAGGTGTTGAGGCGGAGGAAATCGGTGCCGAAATACGGGACGGTGCGCAGCGCGGGGGAGTTGTGGCGCCGCCAGTCGTCGATGCGAGCGATGGCGAGCGCGCTGATCGTGTGGAGTTGCCCGGCGCGGAACATGCGCTCCTCGGCCTCCATGCTCTCGGTGAGCTGGAAACTCACGCCGCGCAGGCGCACGGTGGCGGCATCGCGGTAGGTGGCGGAGCGCTCGGCGTCGATCTGCTGGCCGTATTGCCAGCGCGTGAGGACGAACGGGCCGTTGCCGACGAAGGTGGCGGGTTTGGTCCAGGCGTTGCCGCGCCGGTCGGCGGCGCCGTTCATTTCGATCACGTGCACCGGCACGGGAAACAGCGGTGGGATCGCGAGCAAGGCGGGCAGCTCGGGCGTGGGGTGGGCGAGGCGCAGCTCGAGCGTGCGCTCGTCGCGCGCGACGATGCCGACGCTCGCGAAATCCGCGGTGCGGCCGCGGTGGAAGTCCTCCGCTCCGGCGACGCAGTAGAGGAGGCTCGCGTAGTCGGCGCCGAGGTTGGGCGAGAGCAGGCGTCGCCACGCGGCGGCGACATCGGGTGCAGAGAGGGGGCGGCCGTCGCTCCAGCGAGCGGCGGGCGAGAGGTGGAAAGTCCACGTGAGACCGTCGGGCAAGGTTTCCCAGCGCTCGGCGACGGCGGGCATCGGAGCGAGCGTGGCGGGATCGAGGTCGGTGAGGCCCTCGAAGAAGGCGAGGCAGACGTTGAACTCGCCCACGCTGGTGGCGAGCTGCGGGTCGAGATCGGTGAGCCCGGCACCGGCGCCGACGAGCAGGATCTGATCGCGGATACCGCGCTCGGCCGGCGTCTCGCGTTTGCCGCAACCGGCGAGGCTCAACGCGAGCGCGAGGACGCACGCGCAGGCGGTAGCAGCGAACGGAGCGAAGTTCAGGAGCGGGGGGCGGGAGAGCATCTGGGCCGGGAAGACGGAGTGGAGGGAACCACTGATGCACACTGATGCACACTCATTTCGGCGGCGGAAATGCCGCAGGAGACGACCGAATCGCAGGTCGGACTTCATGCCCGACTGTTTCGGAGAGTCGGGCGTGAAGCCCGACCTACACGCGCTCGATCAACGCGACGGCGTGGGCGGCGATGGCGAGGCCGCGGCCGATGTCGTCGCTGCCCTCGTTGGTGGTGGCCTTCAGGCCGATCTGCTCGGGGGTGACGCCGGCGGATTTGGCGAGGGTGGCTTTCATCGCGGGGAGGAGCGGGGCGATCTTCGGTTTCTCGGCGATGAGCGAGGAATCGATGTTGGCGATCTTCCAGCCGCGGGCGGCGAGGTCGGCGACGACGCGCTGGAGGAGGAGCTGCGAGTCGATGTTCTTGAACGCCGGATCGGTGTTCGGGAAATGGTGACCGATGTCGGGCAGGCCGGCGGCGCCGAGGAGGGCGTCGCAGATGGCGTGCGTGAGGCAGTCGGCGTCGGAGTGGCCGTCGAGCCCGAAGGGGCAGTCGAAGCGCACGCCGCCGAGGACGAGCGGGCGCCCGGCGATGGTGCGGTGGATGTCGTAGCCGTGTCCGATGCGGGGCATGGGGAAGAGGGGGGCGGAGACAGGGGATAGGATGGCGATTGGCTCGCGTCGTTTGCTACCAGACTAGGCGACATCGATTTACATCGCGGATTGCTCCACTGAATGCGCCCATGTGGCCGGTATCGTCGGGTTCGAAGACTCCTTCGATGAGAACGTAGTGTCCGCTGAAGTTTGAGAGCTCTCGCAGCCTCTCATCAGAGGCATCTACCCATAGCCCGTTCTTCCCGATCCGATGGCGATAGTCGGTCTCAGCCAAATAGAGTGCGTTGCCTTCGAATTCGATGCGGAGAAATCCCGTAACCTGTACGCATTTTCCTTCATAATTTTCCGGTGATGCAATCAGGCGAATGATCGAAACGCGGACGGTGTCGTTGCGGACGTTTCCAAGCTCACTGGGGCCGAAGCGCGGTTTCCAGTCGATGTACGTTCCGACACCCCAAGGCAGCCCGACAAGAACGAGCGAGAGGATGATCAGCCAACGCTTCAGTTTTGTCTTTTTAGGCGGTTGGTTGTCCATGGCTTGATCTAGCGAGGGCGTTTCGGAGAAACGCCCCTACCTCGGAGGGCTGAACGGCTGCGCCGTTCAGCTACGGGGAGACACTCACTTTGCCCAGGTGTCTTTGAGCGTGATGGTGCGGTTGAAGACGAGCTTGGAGCCGGGGACGGCGTCCTCGCTGTCGAGGGCGAAGTAGCCGAGGCGCTCGAACTGGAAGCGGTCGTCCTTCGTCGCCTCGGCGAGCGAGGGCTCGAGCTTGGCGGTGACGACCTTCAGCGAGTGCGGGTTGATCGCCTTCTTGTAGTCTTCCTCGGCGGCGGGCTCGGCGACGGCGAAGAGCCGGTCGTAGAGGCGCACCTCGGCGTCGACCGCGTGGCTGGCGCTGACCCAGTGGATCGTGCCTTTGACCTTCTTCGACGCGTTGGGCTCGCCGGCGCGGGTATCGAGCTGGGCGGTGCAACGGAGCTCGACCAGGTTGCCGGCGGCATCCTTCACGACTTCGTCGCACTTGATGATGCAGGCGTACTTCAGGCGAACTTCGCCGCCGGGCTTGAGGCGGAAATACTTCGGCGGCGGCACCTCGGCGAAATCCTCGCGCTCGATGAACACCTCGCGGGTGAACGGCACCTTGCGGGTCGTGGGCGTCTCGCTCTGCGGGTTGTCGGTCGCGTCGACGTAGATGGTCTCGCCGGCGGGGATGTTGGTCAGGACGAGCTTGATCGGGTCGAGCACGGCGAGGCGGCGGAGCGCCTTGGCGTTGAGGTCGTCCCGCACGCAGTGTTCGAAAACGGCGTAGTCGGTCACGCTGTTGAACTTCGTCACGCCCACGCCGATCACGAAGGCGCGCAGCGCGCTCGCCGGGATGCCGCGGCGGCGGATCCCGCTGATGGTGGGCATGCGCGGGTCATCCCAGCCGGAGACGACCTTCTCGTTGACGAGCTGGATGAGGCGGCGCTTGGAAACGAGCGTGTAACCAGGAATCAGTTTCGCGAACTCGTACTGGTGCGGGAGCGGACGCGGGAGGGCGAGCGCCTCGAGCAGCCAGTCGTAGAGCGGGCGGTGCACCTCGAACTCGAGGGTGCAGACGGAGTGGGTGATGCCCTCGATGTAGTCGCTCAGGCAGTGGGCGTAGTCGTAGAGCGGATAGATGCACCACTTGTCGCCGGTGTGGTGGTGGGCGGTGTGGCGGATGCGGTAGAGGAGCGGGTCGCGAAGCCAGACGTTGGGCGAGGCCATGTCGATCTTCGCGCGGAGGGTGCGGGCCGCATCCGGGAACTCGCCGGCGCGCATGCGCTGGAAGAGGTCGAGGTTCTCCTCGATCGAGCGGTTGCGGAAGGGCGACTCGCGGCCGGGCTTGTCGGGCGCGCCGCGGTACTCGTCGGTCTCCTTCGGCGTGAGGTCGCAGACGTAGGCCTTGCCGGCGCGGATCAGTTGCAGGGCGTACTCGTAGAGCTGGTCGAAGTAATCGGAGGCGAAGAAGGGCTCGAGTTCCACGGCCGGTTTCGGCGCGGCGGCGTGAGCGGCCTTCTCCGCCGGCGTCTCGTGGTGGCCGACGACGGCGGGCATGTAGAAGTCGGTCTTGCCGCCGACAGTTTGCGCGGTGGGCGTGGTGCCGTGGGCCTTGAAACCGAGGCAGTGGTCGGCCCAGCCGGCGATGAGCCACTGTACATCCTCGATGATGGACTCGACGTACTCGACGTCCTCCTTCGCGGGATTCGTGTCGTCCATGCGCAGGTTGCAGCGACCGCCGTTTTCGCGGGCGATGCCGAAGTTGAGGCAGATGGACTTGGCGTGGCCGATGTGGAGGTAGCCGTTGGGCTCCGGCGGGAAACGCGTGACGATCTGCGGGTAGCGTTTTTCGGCAACGTGTCCGGCGACGATGTCGCGGATGAAATCGGAGGGCGCGGGAGCGGGCGTGGCGGCGTTGGTCGGCTCGGACATAAGGAAGCGGCGAGAATGGCGGGCGCGGACGCGGAGAGGCAATGCGGAAGGCGGCGGGACGGCGCGCACTTCGGGGGACGCTCGCCGGGGCGGACGGGGCGTCGATGCGACGGCTACCGACAGCGAAAAGCCCGGGCACCGGCCCGGGCTGTGCAGGAAGCGAGGACGGGAGGCGGCGTCAGGGGGCCGGTGTCTCCAGCACGCGACCGTTCGGCAGGCGGAGGCGGAGCGGTTTGCCCAGTTCGAAGACGATGCTGCGGTAGTCCTCGCCCTGGACGGGCCGGAGTTCGCCAATGTATCCGTTTTCACCGACGAGATTGTCGTAGGTCGCGGTGGTGGTGCCGTTCTCGAGGTAGTATTGCTCGGCGGCGGCGGAGAGTTGGCGGAGGTTGTTGAGGATGGCCTTCTCCTGGGATTGCGAGCGGACCTTTTCGAAGGCCGGGACGGCCATGGCGGCGAGCGCGCCGATGGTCACGGGATTGTACACGGCGAGTGCGGCGAGGTTCTCCTTGAGGGAGCTGTACGAGGAGGAGCGGACGAGGATGCCGTCGGGCAGGTTGCTGCGCACGGAGACCATCGCTTTCGCGTCCTGCGGGAGGTTGGCCAACACGAGTTTGAGCGAGCGGACGAACTCGGGATTGGCCTCGGCGTTGAGCGGGACGAGTTGCCGGAGCCGGGTGAGAAATTCGGGGGAAACAAACGTGAGTCCGTTGCCCTCGCGGCCGAGGAGGGCGAGCGCCGCGGCGAGGTCGGGATTGGCGTCGAGCCGCGGGCCGCGGCTGTCGACGCAGTCGTCGAAGAACGCGCGCGAGGTCGCGAGGTACAGCGCGTCGCCCTCGATGGCGAGGAGCGGGGTCCAACCTTCGATCGGCAGCGCCTCCTTGAGGGCGTAGACCGTGGCGGCGCCGGTGACGGTGCGTTCGAACGCGGGGACGCTGTCGAGCAGTGCGCGGAACGTCGGCGCGATGCCGTCGACGCGGAGCAACAACGAGAAGGCCGGGATGCGCACCGGCTTGGGCGAGGGGAGCCGGATCGGCGCGCGGTCCTCGAAGCGGGCGACGCAGGTCACGCGGCCCTTCCACTGCTGGATCAGATCGTAGGCGGAGAAACCGGCCTGCTTCTGCGTCTCCTTCAATTGGGCGTCGACCAGATTGGCGGTGGCTTGTCCGGCGACATAGGCGACGACTCCGCGGATCGCGGAATAGGCGGCGGGCAGGTCGACCTCGTTTTCGCAGAACAGGTGGGCATTGGCGGGCGCGAGGGCGAGGTTGTGGAACGGCGCCGCTGGACCGCCGAGCGCGGCGAGGAGTCCGTGGCGACCACCGGGGGTGTAGAGGAAACAGCGGTTGCGGAAGCCGCCCTCGACGGCCACGGAGCTCAGTCCGATCGCCTTCACGTCGGCGAATCCAACGTCGGTCGCGATCTTCGCGTAGTCCTGCTGGAACACGGCGGCCTGCGGCATCTCGGTGGCGATGTTGTCGACCAGACCGCGCAGGATGCCGGCGAAATGTTCGACGTCGCCGTCGATGTCGACGTAGCCGTAGAGCGTGCCGCCGAGTTCGAGGTGGGGGGCGACCGCCGCGAACGAGCGGCTGCGCTCGATCTGCGGGACGAGTTCGATCGAGCCGGCGGCGGCAGTGGAGGACGCCGGGCCGGCGAGCGCGGCCAGAGCCAGGAGGGCCGGGGTGAGCCAACGGGGTGCGTGCAACATAGGTTTCCCATGCTGCCGTCCGGCCGCGCGGAGTGAAGCCGAATTGTGGTTACAGGGCACGGCGGACCACACGGCGAACTTGCGGCGTTGCCAACCGGCTGCGCGGCTCGCGAGAGTCGCGGGCTTGAGCGAGCTCATCCAGTTCATCGAACAGTGGGGCCAGTGGGCGCCGCTGGGATTCCTCGGCCTGTTCGCGCTCGCGTCGGCGCTGACGATCTGGCGGCTGAACGCGATGACCGAATACGGGTTCCAAGGCACCGCGCTCGGCACGCTCGTGATGCCGTTCTGCTCGGGACTGGGCAACCTGCTCTTCGTCTTCATCGTGGCCGAGCGCGGCGGGCCGCCGCAGGAGGTGTTCACGAACGCTCTGGTGAACAACACCACGAATCTCACGCTGCTGATCGGACTGCCGGCGCTGCTCTGGGGCCTGCACGTGATACCGGCAGCGGGCGGTGCCAAGAAGGGCGAGGGCAAGAAATCCGGCGGCGCGAAGGCGGCCGGCAAGGCGCAGGAGCACGAGCTCAATCGCCTCTCGCTGCTGCTCACGATCACGGCGGTGTTTTTCTTCACCGGCGCCGTCTGGGCGCTCGCGCAGGACGGCACGCTCGATTTCGGCGACGGTCTCGTACTCACGGGGCTGTTCGCCTTCTGGCAGGTGATCCACGTCTTCGAGGTGCTGAAGAATAACGTGCGGCAGAAACAGTCGCCGAACCCGCTGCGCCTAATGCTCGACCTCGCGTTGCTCGGCGCCGGTGCGTGGCTGCTCTACGTGAGCATCGACTGGCTCGTCGGCTGGACGGAGAAACATCCGGTCGCCTGGCTCGGCGCCTCGAGTCTCGGCTGGCTCAGCGGTTGGCTGATGGTCGTGCCGAACGCGCTGCTCGCGCTCTACTACGGTTGGAAACGCCGGCCCGACATCGTCTTCAGCTCGCAGGTGGGCGACGGCCACATCTGCATCCCGCTTTGCCTCGGGCTGTTTGCGCTGATCCGACCGATTCCGGTGCCCCGATTCTTCGAGGACGCCGCTCTGATCATCGGCGGCGCGGCGCTCGTGCATTTCCTCTGCGTGGCGTTGCTCGGCCGTCTGCCGCGCCCGCTCGGCGCGGTGATGGTGGCGGCGTACGCGTGGTTTTTGTACGCCGGGCTGGGGAATTGAAGCCGCCGGTCCGGCTAAGGCTTGGAGCCGTAGGGGCATCGCCGGTCGATTGCCAACCGGTCGGAACGTGAGCCGAACTGAACCGTCCCCGCTCAGGGCAGCCGCTCAAGCGAGACCGCCGCGTGCCGGCCGATCGGTGGAGTCGGCAGGCGATAGTCGCCGTCGGCGTGGACGAACTCGGTGGCGGGCTGCGGCTCGCCGGATTCGAGATTCCACCAGCGCGCGCGCCAGCGGCCGGCGGGGAGCGACTCGACGGCGATCCGGCCGGAGACCGGCGTGGCTCCGTCTTTCCGGTACACGCCCTCGCGGTGCCAGACCCAGAGGCAGACGCGATCGACGGCGCGGCGGCCGACGGCGGCGAGCGGCGAGCAGGTAAGGCCGGTGTCGATCCCGCCGAGTTCGAACCAGTCCGCGCCGTGCGGGTTCTCGAGCGTGAGGGTGTGCGCGCCCGCGGCGAGCGGCACGGCGAAGGTCGTCGCTTGCGTGCTGGCCTGGCGGTCGGCGGTGGCGGGCCAGATGCGTTCGGCGAGCACGCGTCCGTCGAGGCTCAGGCGAAACGACGCGCCCAGCGCGCCGTGGCCGGCGATGCGCACGGTGGCGGTCGTGGCGTGCGGGTAGTCGAGCTGGAAGGTTGCCCGCCCGGGGAAACGTTGGCCGGAGGCGGGATCGGCGTTCACGAAGTGCCGCGGGATCGCGGCGAGTTCCGCAGGTTCGCGGCCGTCGAGTGGCACGGTGACGGTCGGGCCGGTGCACTGGCGCCAGTTGAGCGCGGGCTGGATCACGAGCGGCATCTGCTCGGCGGTCTCGACGAGCGCGGTGAACGGCGCGAGGTCGTCGCGGCGGTCGAGCCCGGTCTCGTGGCGGAAGCGGGCGAGCGTGGCGAACTGCGGCAGGACGCCGTTTCGCAGCGCGTCCGTGGTGTACCAATACTGCGCGGGCGCGGCGGCGTCGGCCATGACGCTCGACCAGAGGATCGGCAGCGTGAGGGGTCCGCCGTTCTTCGGCCCGTCGACGAGGCGCGGGTCGTTGTCCTCGCCGCACTCGCCGAAGAAGACCGGTCGGTCGAGCACGGCGGCCGCGGGCGCGAACCAGCGAGCGGAGGGCAGGAGGTGGCACGCGTAGAGGTGCGGTTGGTAGTAGTCCATCTGCGCGTAGAGCGGCTCGGTGAGGTAGTCGTCGCTCGTCGTGACGAGGTGGCGGTGCACGTCGACGCTGCGCACGTAGTCGGCCATCTCGGCGTGCCAGGTGGCGATGGCGGCGTTGTCGGCGGCGGTGCCATTGCGGGCGTCGGTCCACATCGCCTCGTTGAAGAGTTCCCATGCCATGATTGACGAGGAGTAGCCCCAGCGCGCGACGATGTAGCGGTATTTTCGGCGCGTGAGTTCGCGTGCCCGCGGATCGGAGAAGAACGCGACGGGCGAGCGGAGGAAACCGCCGTTGGCCACGTTCCACGGGTTGAGTTCCCAGTTCGCGTTGGCGCCGGTGCTGATCTGCCCGTGGTGCTGGAACACCATCTGGAAATAGATGCCGTGCCGCTCGGCCGCGGTGACGATCCGGTCCCAGAGTGCGGCGGTGCCGAGGTCGAGCGCGCCCGGCTCGGGCGAGGGCGCGAGGTCGGCGGGCAGCCAGTCGAGATTCGTGGCGCCCCAGTGGCACATCCACACCCGCGACCAGTTCAGGCCGGCCAGCTCGAGCTGCGAAAACGCTGCCTGGAAAAACTTCTCCCGCGGCCCCTCGGCCCAGGCGAGATTCGCGCCGAAGGGGACGTACGGGGTGCCGTCGGCAAAGGCGAAGCGGCGCGGGTTGCGCGGATCGATGCCGACGTTGCCGCGCGGATCGCGCACCTCGCGTACGGGGTACGTCGTCGCTCCGAGCGCCGTGGCGTCGCGCACGACGAGGCCCGCGGACGTCGTTTCCTTCACCGCGCCGAGACGGTACTCGCCGACGAGCGCGGCGCGGGCGCGCACCGACCAGGTGTCGCCGGCGGCGAGGAAGGCCGGGAGCAGGAGCGCGCGGCCGTCGGGCGCGACGATCTCCGCCCAGATCTCGCGGGCGAACGGTGCGGTGGCGGTGGGCGCGAGCTTGAAGGAAAACTCCACGGGCGCGGCGGCGGCGAGCCACGGCAGGCAGAACGCGAGGAGGCAGAGAAGAACGCGAGAGCGGGACATCGGCGTGGGTCGTTCCTAGCGAAGCGGGGGCGGGCCAAGCAAGGCGGGCGGGCGGGCGGCGAGATTTGATCACGCGGTTGATGAATCGCGCGGCGACCGCGATTGCGCAGATGAGTGGTGCGAATAGATCAGCCTGCCCGTCCGGGCCGGCGCCCGGCGGCCGACGACCGTCTTTCCCGCCCATGAAAACCCTCCCGCTCGCTTCCGCCTCCTGGAAATTTCGCGACGCCACCCGCCGCTCCGCCTGGCGCGCGGCCGTGGTGCCCGGCTGCGTGCACACTGACCTGCTGCGACACGGGCTGATCCCGGACCCGTTTTGGGGTACGAACGAGGAGCAGCTCCAGTGGATCGGCGAACACGAGTGGGAATACCGCGCGAGTTTTGCGGTGCCCGCGGAGTTGCTCGCCGAGGAGGTGGTCGAGCTCGCGGCCGACGGTCTCGACACGCTGGCGACGGTCACGCTCAACGGCCACGAGGTCGCGCGCACGGAGAACATGTTCATCGGCTACCGCTGGGATGTGAAGCCGCTGCTGCGCGCCGGCCGTAACGAACTCACGATCCGCTTCGGCTCCGCACCCGAGTACATCCGCACGATGCGTCCGGAGCACCGACCGCCGGTCGAATTCAACGACCCGGTGGGCGGCTGCACGCGCATCCGCAAGCAGCAGTGCCAGTTCGGCTGGGACTGGGGCCCGCGTTTCATCACCGCCGGCATCTGGCGCGATCTCCGGCTCGAGGCGTGGACGGTGAACAGCGTCGAGAGCGTGATCGTAACCCAACAACACGGCGCCGACGGCGGCGTGACGCTGCTGCTCGTGCCCGCGCTGGCACGCGAGGACGAGGCGGCGTTTTGCCGTTGGGAGCTCGCGCTCCACGGCGCGGTCGTTGCGACCGGCGAAGGCGCGGAGGTGGCGGTGCCGCGGCCGCAGCTCTGGTGGCCGGCGGGGCAGGGCGCGCAACCGCTCTACACGCTCGCCGTCGAGGTGATCGCGGGCGACGGCCGCGTGATCGGGACCTGGGCACGTCGGATCGGCCTGCGCACGGTCGTGCTCGACCGGCACGCGGACGAGTGGGGCGAGTCGTTCCAGTTCGTGGTGAACGGCCGGCCGGTTTTCGCGAAGGGCGCCAACTGGATCCCGGCGCACAGCTTCGTCGCCGGGCTCACGCGCGCCGACTACGCCCGCGACCTGCGCGCCGCGGCGCTGGCGAACATGAACATGATCCGCGTCTGGGGCGGCGGCATCTACGAGAGCGAGGATTTCTACGACCTCTGCGACGTGCTCGGGCTGCTCGTGTGGCAGGACTTCATGTTCGCCTGCACGTTGTACCCGGCCGACGAGGCGTTTCTCGCGAGCTGCCGCGCGGAGGCGGCCTACCAGGTGCGGCGGCTGCGGCACCGCGCCTCGCTGGCGCTGTGGTGCGGCAACAACGAACTCTACGGCTGCAACGCCCACAACCTGCCCGCCGGAGGGCGCGCTCTCGCGGACTACGAGGTGCTCTTCCACCACGAGCTGCCCGAGGTGCTCGCGGCGACGGACACCGTTACGCCGTACTGGCCGTCGTCGCCGTGGCGCGGCGACAAGGCGGTGGACCACGCGGCCGGCGTGGCGCGCGGCGACACGCATTTCTGGGATGTGTGGCACGCGCGCAAGCCGGTGAAGGATTACGAGCTGTACCCGTTCCGCTTCGTGTCGGAGTTCGGCATGCAGAGCTTCTCCTCGCGCGAGACGCAGGACACGTTCGCCGCGGCGGCGGACAACAACGTCTTCGGGCGCACGATGACCGCCCACCAGAAGAACCGCTACGGCAACCAGGTCATCCTCGACTACGTTTCGCGGCAGTACCGTTTCCCCAAGGACCAGGACTCGTTGCTCTTCCTCTCGCAGCTCAACCAGGCGGACTGCATGCAGGTGGGCGTCGAGCACTACCGGCGCAACGTGCCGCGCTGCATGGGCGCGCTCTACTGGCAGCTCAACGACTGCTGGCCGGTCGCCTCGTGGAGCTCGATCGAGTTCACGGGCCGCTGGAAGGCGCTGCATTTCGTCGCGCGGCGGTTTTTCGCCCCGGCGCTCGTCTGCGCGCATGTGCCCGGCGAGGAGACGACGATCACCGGCAACTACCGGCGCACGACCGTGCGCGAGGTGCACCTCCACACGGTGTACGACGCACCCCAGCCGGCGGCCGGCGCACTGCGCTGGCGGCTCTGCCATCTCGACGGACGGACGCTGCTCAAGGGCGCGCAGAAGGTAGCGCTGCGCCATGGCGAAAGCGTGAAGCAGCGCACGCTCGATCTCGCCGCCGCGATGGAGAAACACGGCCGCGACCACCTGTATCTGCGGATCGAACTTGTGATCGGCGGGGCGGTGGCGAGCGAGGAAGTGGTGTTCCTCACGGCGCCACGGTTCGTCGACCTGCCGCGCGGGAAGACGAAGGTCGGCGTGAAACGGCTCGGGCCGAAGCGCGCGCGGCTAACGTTCACCTCGGCGGTGTTCCAGCACCGCTTCGCCTTCGAGTTGCCCGGACTCGCGCACACGGCGAGCGACAACTACTTCGCGCTGTTTCCTGGCGAGCCGCGGAGCGTGGACGTGGAGTTCGCGCGGCCGGTCACGGCGGCGAAGCTCAAGGCGGCCCTGCGCTACCGCTCGCTGGTGGACACGTACTGAGCGGAGCACGGCGGGAGCGCGGTCGCACCCACAGCCGGCTTGGGGCGAAGACGAAGCACGACGCTTGCGGTCGGGTGCGCGCTTGCTCGCACCACGAGGGAGGCGCGACCCGGGGAGGGCAGATGGCCGGCACGCGATGTCCCCGGAATTGACGACAACGCGCGCCGGCGCTCGTGGAACCGAGGCGTGGCGCGCTTGAATCGGCGCGAGTCTCGCTCGGGGACGAACGTGGCCGCGTTGCCGCGCGGCCACCAATCTTCGGCGGCAGAGTGGAATTTCTCATCTTTCTCCGCGGTTTTATTAGTTGCTGGCGGGGCGGGGGAGCGCCGTCATCGGCTTTTGCCCTAAATCTTCTCCCCGAACTCCCCCGCCCGATCGATTCCCCATGAAGTTATTCGGAAATTCCAACATCAACCGCGACTACGTGATCGCCGAGGCCGACCGCGTGCCGTTCTCGCAAAAGTTCGGCTACGGCGTCGGCACGTTTTTCGACATGTGGGGCCACTGGCTCTACCCGACGATCGCATTCCAGATCTTCGGAACGTTCCTGCACATGCCGTTCTGGCAGATCGGCGTGGCCGTAATTTTGAACCGTATCTTCGACGCGGTTTCCGATCCCGTCTTTGGCTGGCTTTCAGACAACGCGCGCACGCGATGGGGGCGTCGCCGGCCGTTCATGCTCGCGGGCACAGTCCTCGCTAGTGTCGGGTTGCCGTTCCTGCTGGCAGTGACACCCGGGTGGGGAAACACCACATTCGATCTCGGCGTGAAGTTCGACCTTTGGCGATGGCATGTGGACCTGACTCATTTGGAGATCTCGCACTATTTCTGGTTCATGCTCGGCTCCTCGGCGGTCTACCTGCCATTGGTGAGTTGTTTCAACATGCCGTACCAGAGCTTGGCCAACGAGCTCACCCCCGATTATCATGAGCGCACGTCGGTCTTCGCGGTGAAGAATGCGATCCAGAAACTGCCAGAGCTTGCGCTATTCTTCTTCGGTGCGTTTTTCACGAAGGCAGTTTGGGCGGGCGCCGACAGCACCAACTGGTCTGAACGCGTCAAGCAATTGTTCACCACGTCAGCTGCTTGGGGCAAAACACCCGACGGGATCACGCCAAATATGCTGCTTGGCGGACAGGTGTACCTCGCGTTTTGCGGCATCATCTTGTTCGTCTGCGGATTGACGAGCGTGCTCCTCGTCAAAGAGCGATACTACGGCAAGCTGGTGGCGAACCGTACCGACAAAATCTCGATTAAGGAAACCTTGTGGCAGACGCTTAAGTGCAAACCGTTCCTGATCCAGAAGGTCATGGATATGGGCTACAATATGGGCCTCTCCATGGTCGGCACGCTCGGCCTTTCCATCACGATCTACTACGTTTGCAACGGCAACAGCTCGGTGGGGAACGACTGGAATTTCTGGATGGGCGTGTCGGGCATGGTGCTCGGCTTCTGCGGCATCCCGGTGTTCACCTTCCTCGCCCGTCACCTTGGCAAACGCCACGCGATGGGGTGTGTGCTCGGGCTGGCGATTTTGGTCTTTCTCGGCTCCTGGTGGCTCTATACGCCGGAAATCGTTTGGCTGCAGGTTCTCGCCTCCGGCACCATCGCGTTCATCGGCGCCGGCTATTGGACGATCGCCGGATCGATCGGCGCTGATGTGATGGATTACGACGAATACGAAGGTGGCCGCCGCCGCGAGGGATCCTTCGCCGCTTGCGGTTCGTGGATCAACAAGGTCGGCATGGCGGTTGGCGCCGGCATCTCGTTCTTCATCCTTGATTGGGTCGGCTTGGACTCTAGTGCGGTCAAGCAGACTGATCACACGATCTTCATGATCCGTTTCCTGTTTCTCGCGATCCCGATCGTGGGGCTCGCCTGCTCGCTGTTCGCGCTCTCGCGCTTCCCGCTCACGCAGGAGAAGATGGCCGAGATCCGCGCCGCTCTCGAGGCGCGCCGCGGCAAGGTCTGAGCGGTCGAACTGTTTGTTTTCAAAAGGACCGGCTTCGGCCGGTCCTTTTTTGTTATCGGCAGCGGGCCGCGCCCGGTGAGGACAGCGAGCACCTGCGACTGCGTCTCGCGTTTTCCGGGCGTGGCGGCGGTGTTTTCACTGGCTCGGGGCAACGGGGATTTCTACGGTCCGCCGATCTTCCCGATGAACCACGACGCATCCCAGCACGCCGCCGCCGATTGGATTTCTGCTCTCGCCGAATTTCTCCAGAGCCAGCCGGGCGTGGAGGCGGTGAAGCTCGATCCCGCCGCGCGCACGGTGTCGGTTGCCACGCTCGGCCAGGTCGATCTGCAGTTGCTCGACCAGCGGCTCACGGAGGTGATCGCCGCGCTCGAGGAGAAGATCGCCGCGTTACCGGCGAGCGGTGTGGCGGCGCCGAGCGGCTTCCAGGTGCGCCGGGAAGGCGAGGCCGCGGTGGTGTCGAAACAGAGCTGCGCCACGGCGCCGCATTTCTGGAAGTGGCGCGAGTTCCAGTGGCCCGAGCCCGCTGAGGAGGAAGAGGAGGAGGATTGGCGCGTGCTCGCCGGGTTCGCGGCGGCGTGCTGGTTGTTCGGAACCACGGCCTTCGTGCTCAAGGTCACCGGCGCCGTCGCGCCGGACTCGCTCGCGATCAAGGTGCTCTACGGCCTCTCGATCGTCACCGGCGGTTTCGACGCGGCGATCGACGTGTGGTCGAAGATCCGCAAGGGCGAGCTGGATATCCATTTTCTGATGCTCGCGGTCGCCGCGGGCGCGTCGGCGATCGGGCACTGGGACGAGGCGGCGTTGCTGCTGTTCCTGTTCTCCGCGTCCGGCGCGATGGAGGCGTACGCGCTCAACCGCACGCATCGCGAGGTCGACTCGCTGCTGAAGGCGGCGCCGAAGGAGGCCACGCGCGTCGACGCCGACGGCAAACAGACGGTGATCAAGGTCGAGGAGATTGCGCTGGGGAACACGTTGTTCGTGAAACCCGGCGAGGCGTTCCCGGCCGATGGACTCGTGACCAGCGGCAAGACCGCGGCCGACGAGGCGAACCTCACCGGCGAAGCGCGCCCGGTGGAGAAGGCCGAGGGCGACCAAGTGTTCAGCGGCACGATCAACCTCTGGGGCGCGGTGGAGTTCTCCGTCCAGCGGCTGCCGGCGGAGAGCACGCTGCAGCGCATCATCCGGCTCATCCAGACGGCGCAGAAACTGAAGGCGCCCAGCGAGCGGTTCACCGACAAGTTCGGCGTGCGCTACACCTACGCGGTGCTCGGCGCGACGGCGGCGATGTTCTTCGTATGGTGGCTGGGTTTCGGTATCCAACCGTTCGACAACCTCGTCGTCGACGGCGTGGAAGTGCGCTCGGCGTTCTATCGCGCGATGACGTTGCTCGTCGTCGCCAGCCCGTGCGCGCTCGTGCTCTCGATTCCCTCGGCGATCCTCGCGGCGATCGCGTGGGGCGCGAAGCACGGCATCCTCTTCCGCGGCGGTGCGGCGATCGAGAAACTGGCCGACGTGAACCTCGTCTCGCTCGACAAGACCGGCACGCTCACGACGGGCGATCTCGAGGTCGTGGGCTACGAGAGCTTCCCGCCCGGCCGCGAGCAGGAGGTGCTGGAACTGGCGTTCTCGCTCGAGCAGAACTCCCAGCATCCGATCGCGCGCGCGATCACCGCCTACGGACGCAAACACGGCGTGACGGAGCACGACATCGCGGAGTTCCAGTCGATCACCGGCCACGGCCTGAAGGCGAAACATGGCGACGCCACGATCATGCTTGGCCGCCGCGAACTGCTGAACGAAGGCCCGCTCGCCGGCTGGATCAAAGACGTGCCGCCCGCGCCGCCGGAGCTCTCCGAGGTGTGGGTGATCGGCAAGGGCGTGATCGGCCGCGTGCTCCTCAAAGACGAGGTGCGCACGCAATCGAAGGCGGTGCTCGCCGAGATGAAACGCCTCGGCCTGCGCACGGTGATGCTCACCGGCGATCGTCGCCAGGCGGCGGAGTCGGTCGCGAAGGAGCTCGGTCTCGACGAAGTGCGCGCCGGGCTCACGCCGGAGGCGAAGGTCGCGGCGATCCAGGAGTTTCGCACGCAGGGCCGGAAGGTCGCGATGGTCGGCGACGGCGTGAACGACGCGCCCAGCCTCGCCGCGGCGTTCGTCTCGGTCGCGATGGGCGCGCGCGGCAGCGATGCGGCGCTCGAGCAGAGCGAGGTCGTGCTGATGAACGACAAGATCGAGAACTTCCTCGCGGCGTACCGGCTCAGCCAGCGCGCGCGTCGGGTCATCAAGCAAAACCTCTTCATTTCGCTCGGCACCGTGATCGTGATGGTCGGGTGCTCGATGGCCGGCATCGTGCCGCTCACGGTCGGTGTGTTCGCGCACGAGGGCAGCACGGTGGTCGTCTGCCTCAACGGCCTGCGCCTGCTCTTCGGCAAAGATCGCGCCTGACGGGGACCTCGCGCGATCGGCCTCGCCGCTGTGCGCTCTAGCGCGGAGCTTCGGGATGCTGCCGGAGAAACGCGGCGAGGCGCGTCCATTCCGCCTCGAGCGAGGCGAACAGCGTGTCCGCCTGTTCCCATAGCTGCTTTCGCGCGGCTTTTTCCAACTCGCACGCGATGCGGCGGGCTTCGAGCCCGCCCATGTTTCCGGCGCAGCCGGCGAATTTGTGGGCGATGGCGGCGAGATCCGTGGCGCGACGCTCGCTCAGCGCCGCTTGGATCTCGGCGACGAAACGCGGCGCGTCGGCGAAGAACATCTCAAGGACCCGGGTGAGGAGTGGAGTGCCATCGGCTGCGGTCAGACCTTCCAGTTGCCGCACGAAACTCGGGTCACACGCAGGCGGAGCGGACGGGGTGCTCGCCACCGGCGCAGCGCGAAACGCCTGCGGCAGACAGCGGGCGAGCGCGCGCTGGAGGTCGGCCTTCCTCATCGGTTTGGAGATGAAATCCGTCATGCCCGCCTCGAGGCACCGCGCACGATCCTCCACCGTCGCGTAACCGGTAAGTGCGATGATCGGCGTGCGTGTGCGGGCCTCCGGCACGGCGCCGTCGCGAATCATCCGCGTCGCGGTGAAGCCGTCCACCTCGGGCATCTGGCAATCCATGAGAACCGCATCGTAATCCGAGGCGGCGAGGCGCTCGATCGCGGCGCGGCCGTTCTCCACGAAATCGATCGTGTACGGCTCATCGGCTACGAGGAACTTGAGGACGATGCGGTTCGATTCGTAGTCGTCCGCGACCAGCAATCGCAGCGCGCGTGTGGGCGCGGGCACGCTCTCCTCCACCGGGGGCGAGGCGAGCGCGCCTTCCGCGCGCGGCAACGGCACTTCAAACCAGAACAACGTCCCCTCGCCGACGCGGCTCTCGCACTCGATCTGCCCGCCGAGCAGGTTCACCAACTGGCGGGAGATGGCCAGACCCAGTCCGGTGCCGCCGAATTTCCGGGAGTGGCTCTGGTCCGCCTGCATGAACGCGGTGAACAGCTCGCGGCACCGCTCGGGCGGGATGCCGATCCCTGTGTCCTGGACTTCGACACGCAGCCGGGCCGGTGTGCCCGGGACGACGCGGGCGGTCACGTCGACGCTTCCCTGGGGTGTGAACTTCACGGCGTTGCCGATCAGGTTGCACAGCACCTGGCGGAGGCGGTTGGGGTCGCCGAGGCTGTTCCCTTCGCATTCCGGGGCGATCCGGCATTCGAGGCGCAGGTTCTTCGTAGCGGCTGTGGGTGCAAAGAGGCTGACGGCGTCGCGCACCACGACCGCCGGGGCATACGGGATCGACTCGATCTGGAGGCGCCCGGCCTCGATCTTCGAGTAGTCCAGGATGTCGTTGATCACGGTGAGCAACGATTCCGAGCTGCTGCGCAGGAGTCGGACCATCTCGCGTTGGGTGTCGTCGAGCCGGCTCGAACCGAGCGCTTCAGCCATGCCGAGCACGCCGTTCATCGGCGTGCGGATCTCGTGGCTCATGTTGGCCAGGAACTGTGCCTTGGCCCGGGCGGCGTCCAGCGCCCGGTCGCGAGCCAGTCCGAGCTCGGCGGCGAGACGTTTGTGCTCGGTGATCTCGCGGATCATTCCGAGGATGAAATCCTGGTCGCCGAGACGGACGCGCTTGAGGCTCACCTCGCCCCACGCGATCCCGTCGCCGGTGCGGCGCAGCGGCCAGTCGAAGACCTGCGACTCGCCGGCGGCGGCCAGATGGCCGTGGCGGAGCACCGCGGCCTCGTCGTACGGCGGTTCGCCGATCGCGAACAGATCGCGGTGTCCCGAGATGATCTCCTCCGCGGTGGCGCCGACGAGCTCGCAGCACTTGCGGTTCATGTCGTGCAGCATCAGCCGCGGCTGCGAGCCGGTTTCGAGGATACGCTGCAGGAAGATGCCGTCGTTTGCCGACTCGAAGATCGTGCGGTGTTTGTTCTCCGATTCCGTGAGGGCCTGCTCGGTGCGTTTCTGCTGCGAGATGTCGACGATGATCCCGTGCCACTCGACGGCGCCGTCGGTCTGTTGTTGCGGCGTCGAGCGGATGTCGGCCCAGATCGTGCCGCGCTCGGGATGGCGAAACCGGATCTCGGTGCGGAACTGATCCATCGTCGCGGACGTCTCGTCCAGGAGGTCGACCAAGCGTTCGCGGTCCTCCGGGAAGAAATGGCTGAACAGCGCGGAAGCGTCGTCCTGGATCTCTTCGGGGTGCATGTCGAAGAGTTCGTGGATGCCCGGGCTGGCGAAGGGAAATGTCTCCCTCCCTTGGGTGTCGCGCCGAAGCGTGAAGAGGAGGCCCGGCACAGCCCGCGCCAAGCCGCTCAGGCGTTCCCGGAGCATGGCTGTCTGCAGCAGATTCTCCTCGTAGAGTTTGCGCGCGGTGATGTCGGCGAAGCTCGCGACCACGAGGTGCACGACGCCGCCGCCATCGCGCACCGGCTCGGCGGATACCGAGATCCAAGCCGACGAGCCATCGGCTTTGGCCAGACGGGCGGTCACCTCGCGTTGAGCCACGCCGGTGCGCAACGCGATCAGGATGGGGAAGCTGGCCGGGGGAAACTCGTCGCCGCTCTCGCGGAAGAAATGGAAGCGGGGCGCGAAGGCGTTTTCCTGAAGCAGTTCGCGGCGGGGGCAGCCGAGGAGTCGTTCCAGCCCGGCGTTGCACTCGATGAAGCGGCCGGACTCGTTGACCAAAACGAAGCCTTCCGAGGCGGTGTCGAGGATGGTGGCGAGCCGCTCGCGGCCGGCGACCACCTCGGTCTCCGCGCGTTTCCGTTCCGACAGATCGTAGAGAAAACAGACGAACGAAGACAGCGTGCCGTCCGGCCTTCGCTGGGCGGTGACATCGAGCAGGACCGGGACTCGCTGGCCGTCCCGATGCAGGAGCGTCCATTCCCGGGTCTCGCTTCCGTCGCGGGCGGCGAGGGCGGTCCACGCTTCGCTGGCGTTTGTGAGCGGGCGCCCGAGTTTCTGAGTCACCTCCGCGGAGCGCGCGGCAAGTTCCGCCGGATCGCAGAACAGCTCTGGCGCCAGCCGGCCGATCACCTCACTGCGCGCGCGCCCGAGCGTGTGCTCGGCGCCGGCGTTGAAGACGCGAGTCTTGCCGGTCGACGCGTCGATCGCGATCAGTCCGAAATGGGTGCTGTCGAGGACGGCGGCTTGAAGTCGGCTGTTTTGCTCGAGTTCGCCTTTGGCCGACTCCAATTCGGCGGCCAAGCGGGCGATCCGCAGCCGGACGCGGCGCTCGCGGAATAGGAGGACGCTGACGAGGCCGAGCGCGGTCACACCGCACAGCGTGAGCAGGCGCAGGCGGTCGTGTTTGGCGCGCTCTTCCTGGAGTTCCTGTTCCTTGCGGTGGTTGGTGTTCTCGAGTTGCGCGATCTCGCGTTTGCGACGTTCCGCGGCGTAGACGGCCTCGAGTTCGGCGACTCGTTTGGCGATACGTTCCTTCTCGGCCCGGGTGTTCGCGTCGGCCAGATCGACAGCGGCCTCGTATGCCCGTCGATAGTCGCCGTCGGCGGCAGCCGATTGGGCGATTTCATCGAGCGCCTCCGCGGCTTCGGCAGGCGTGTCCATCTCCTTTGCGAGTGCGTAGGCCCGTTCTGCCGTGGCCAGCGCCTTGGCCGGCTCGCCCTTGGCGCGATAGATTTCGGAAATGCAGGTGCCGTAGTCGCGCTCGAGTGCTTTCCAATGGTACCTCTGCAGGAGCCCATGGACCTCTTCGAGGAGAGCCAATGCTTCGTCGTATCGCTCCTGATTCTTGAGGTTGATGCAGAGATTCATCCCGGCGACCATCACGCCATAGGGGTCGCCGATGCGGCGGTACAGAACCAGTCCCTCGCGGAACAGCTCCTCGGCGCGTTTCCGGTTGCCTGATCGACCGGTGGCGGCCGCGAGGCATTCCAGTATCTGCGCCTGGAGGCGTACCGAGGGCGTCTTTCGGGCGTTCTCGAGGGCTTCTTGCGCGTAGCGCGCGGCGCCGGCGAAATCTTCGGACTGGTACACGCCCCACGCCATGTCCAGCGCGGCGTCGGCAATCATGCGCGGATCGCCGGCCCGGAGGGCATGATCGAGGTTTTCTTGCCCGGTAAGGACCGCTTCGTCGACCAGACCCTTGCGGAATCGGGAATTGATGGTGATCGCTTCGGCGCGGAGTTCATCGGCGGTGCGTTTGTCTTTTCGAAACAGCTCCTTCGCCTGCAACGCCAACCGTTCCGCCTCGTCGTAATTGCCGCGATATTCGAGCAGTCCGATCAGGACGAGATTCGCCTGCGCTTCGCGCGTCGCCAACTCCTTCGTATGTGCGGCCTCCTTCGCCTGCATCGCGTGAATCTCGGCGTCCGCGGCGCGCCCCGAGAAGCTTTCGGTATCCGCCAAAACGATGGAGGCCCAGATGCGATCGGAGTCGGTGGCGCCGGCAGGTGTGGCCTTCAGCCAGGCCGATGCCTGCTCGTACGCGAGCGTCACGTCCCGATCGATCAGGTCGCTGATCACGTTGCCTTCCTTGCGCCAAGCTTCGAGCGGATCGGCCGCCGGCGCAGCACCGACGATGGCCGTCGAGAAGGCCACGAAGGCACCGATCGCCACCAGCCCGCGCAATGCGTGGCGCTGCGACTTTACGGCCGCGGAGAGAAACGGGGTCATCACGATGTTCAGGTGGCGGACTGATCCGACTGCGATTCCATCTTCTGCAGTTCGGGCAGGACGTGCTTGTCAAAACACTCCGGGCAAATCCCATGCGTGAAGCGGGTGCCGTGGTGTTCTCCGAGGTAGGCCTCGATCTGCTGCCAATAGCTGCGGTCGTCGCGCACTTTGTGACAGTAGGAGCAGATCGGGAGCAGCCCTTCGAGCCGCCGAATGCGCTCCGTGTGGTCGATGAACCGCCGGGCCACGCGCAGGCGGTTGCGCAGGACGGACTGGTTGACCGGTTTCGGCAGGAAATCGTCCACCCCGGATTCGATCGCGGCGGTCTCGGTTTCAGGGTCGAGATCCGCGACGGTGATCAGGATGAAATAGACGTAGTCGGTCTCCGCCGCGCGGATCTTCCGGCACAGGTCGATGCCATCCATCCCGGGAAGCTTCCAATCGGAGACGATCAGGCGGAACCGTTTGAGCTGCCAGAGTTCCCACGCGGCTTGGCCGTCCTGACAGAGTTCGACTTTGAGCCCCTGCGCTTGCAGGACGCTCTGGAGCATCAAGCCGGACATCGGGTCGTCTTCGACGAGTAGAATGGCGTTGGGAAGCATCGGTGGGCGATGGACGCTGTGGGCGGCGTCCGATTGATGGTGGGATACCATTAACGACACCTTGGGGATGCAACTTGAACTCTGTCTGAAACGAAAGTTCTACGGATGAGACGATGCCGGTCGCCTCAATGGGCGCGGACGACGAATCCGGCGCGGCGCAAGGCCCGGTGCAACGCGCGCATGTGGGCGCGGTCGCGTGTCTCGACCGAGCACACGGCGTTCACTGCGGATACGTCCGCACCGCTGAAGGCGCGATCATGCACGATGTCGTGGATGCTCGCGCCGGTGGAGGCGATGAGGCCTGCGAGTTTCGCGAGCCCGCCGGGGCGATCGCTGATCGAAGCGGTGAAACGGCAGAGCCGCCCGTCGGCGACGAGGCCGCGCTCGATCACCCGGCCGAGGGTGGCAGGGTCGATGTTGCCGCCGCTGCAAACGAGCACGACCTTGCGACCGCGGAGATCCGCGAGCTGGCGCGAGAGGCAGGCGGCGAGCGGCGCGGCGGCGGCGCCCTCGACCACCGTCTTCTCGAGCTCGAGCATCCGGAGCACCGCGAGGGAGATCCAGCTTTCGTCGACAACCACCACGCGATCGACGCGGCCGCGGGCGATGGCGAAGGCGTTGCCGCCGACCTGTGACACGGCGAGACCATCGGCGAGCGTCGGCCGAGGGGCGGTCGTCACCGGCTGGTGGGCACGGAGCGCGGCGGAGAAGCTGCTGGTGGCGCGCGACTCGACACCGATGACCTGCACGCGCGGCCGCAGCGATTTGATGGCGAGCGCGACGCCGGCGATAAGGCCGGCGCCACCGATCGGTACGACGACCGCATCGAGGTCGGGGACCTGTTTCAGGATCTCGAGCCCGAGCGTGCCCTGACCCGCGATCACCGCCGGGTCGTCGTACCCGTTGATGTAGGTGTAGCCGTGCCGGCCGACGAGAGTCTCGGCGTGGGCGCGCGCTTCGGCGAACGTGGCGCCCTCAAGGACCACCTGCGCGCCGAGGCGGCGGCACGTGCTGATTTTGATCAACGGCGCGTAAGCCGGCATCACCACGGTGACGGGGATGCGCAACAGGCGTCCGTGGTAGGCGAGGCCGAGAGCGTGGTTGCCGGCGGAGGCGGCGATGACGCCGCGGCGGCGTTGGGCGGCGCGGAGTTGGAGGAGCGCATTGCGCGCGCCGCGCTCCTTAAACGAGCCGGTGCGCTGGAAGTTGTCGAGTTTGCAGAAGATCCGGCAACCGACGATTTCGCCGAGCGGGATCGATTCGGGGCATGGGGTACAGACGATGCCGTCGGCGATCCGGCGCGCGGCGGAGCGGACATCGCGCAGAGTGGGAAGCATGCGCGAACGTTAGCGGGGCGGTGCCGCGTTGCGAGTCCGTACCCGAGAAGGCATGCGCTGCGCGAAGAGGCGCGGGTGGGGCGGCGCTGTGAACTGGTTCTCAGCCGACAGCCCGGGCGGCCGGGCCTCAGGCTGGCTCCAGCGGAGTGTCGCCGGATAACGGAAACGGCGCGGGCAGCGCGCTCAGACCTCGTCGAACTTGCGGGCGAAGAGCGCTTCGAGCTCGGCCAGCATCGACGGGGCATCGCCGCCGGTGACGATGAACTTCAGCGCCGAACCCTTGCCGGCGGCGAGCATCATGAGCCCCATGATACTCTTGCCGTTAACCTGCTCCTCGTCGCGTTCGACGAGGACGTCGGCTTTGAACTTGTTCGTGATCCGCACGATCATCGCCGCGGGACGGGCGTGGATGCCCATCTTGTTCTGCACCGTGAGCACCTTGACGTGCTGGGCGGCGGCGGGAGTGGCGTTGTTTTCCATTGGTCGGCGGCTTTGCGATTGGCGCGGGCGACGCGGATTCCCTAAGACTCGCCCGGCACTGGCAACGTCAAAAAAAACTCTGCTGCATGACCGAGCTCGCGATCATTGTTCCCTGCCGTCTCGAATCGACGCGCTTCCCCCGGAAGCTGCTCCATCCCATCCGTGGCAAGCCGTTGCTGCGATGGGTGGCGGAGCGGATCACGGCGCAGATCCCTGAGTTGCCGCTGTTCTTCGCGGTCGACGATCCGCTGCTCGCCGCGGCGCTCGAGCCGCACGGCTTCCGCACGATCATGACCTCGGTGAAACACCAGAGCGGCACCGATCGGCTCGCCGAGGCGAACCGCACGGTGCGGGCCGAGCGCGTGATCAACGTGCAGACGGCCAGAGAAGGCAAGGAGGTTCGCATACCTACGCGCCCGCGAAACTGACGTCGACCGGGCGCCATG
>DATGXO010000107.1:0-118612 GCA_035298965.1 Opitutaceae bacterium
CCAGTTCTCCGGCTTCATCGCCAGGAGCTTCGAGCGGACGTCCACCGGCTTGGCGGCGGCGGGCTTGGCCTCACCACCGACGAGCAGGGCGGGCATCTTGCCAGCAAGCGTGCTCCGAAACTCCTCCCGACCGGGTTGGAAGTAGTGCTTCATCACGATGCTCGCGGTACGGTGCCCGGTGACGCGCTGGACAATCTCCAGCGGCACGCCCGCAGTCAGCGCCAGCGTCACCCAAGTCACGCGGAAGGAATGGAAGTCGCGGACCGATGCCTTGCGCACGCCTTCCTTGCGCTGCCGTTGCAGCACGCCGCGGTTTTCGCCGAGGTCTCCACCCTCCGGGATCTCGTCGACGAAGCCGGCTGCGCGCAGCACGCGTTTGACGCGGTCGGTGAGGTGATCGGGATTCACAACGTAGTGAGCTTCCAGGGATGGGAAGACGTAGTAGGGCGGACGAGGCGCAGGTTGGGCGAGCGCCTCGACGAGCACCTCGCGCAGCAGCGGGAAGATCGGGATCTGCACGGTTTCGCCGGTCTTCGAGGTCTTCACGGTGATGAAGCCGCTCTCCAGATCGACCGACTCGCGCAGCAGCTTGCAGCAGTCGCCGCGACGCATCGCCGTGCACATGCCGGTGACGATGAGCGGATAGATGAACTTGTCCTCCTTCGCGTGCTGCAGGATCACGTCGAGTTCCTCCACCTTGTACGGCGTGCGGAAGACCGTCTCGCCTTCGCGAGTGGGGATGCCGTCGAACGGATTCTCGGCCATGCCGGCTTCCTTGCGCAGGGTGTGGAAGACCGAGCGCAGGAAGATGACGATGTTGTTGTAGGTTTTTGCGGAGACTCCGCGCTCCTCGGTCTTTCGCATGTACGCCCGGGCATGGGTGCACTGGATCTGCGCCATCTCCTTGACTGCGGAGTTCGACTTCCGGACGAACGACAGGAAGCGCTCCATCCGGCTATTGGCTTGGTCGACGTACCGCTCGCTGAGCGGCCGGCGGCGGGGCAGCGCCTTCCAGTGCGCGACGATGTCGGTGAGCGGGATCGAGCGGACCCGTTCGCCGGTGCGGAGCGCGTGCAGGGTTTGCACGAGCTCCTCGGCGCTACCGCGTTTCTTTGATTCGAGCTGGAATCGTTCGAGCGCGGCCTGGGCTCGGGCCCGCGAGCGTTCAAAGATGATGTCGCCGGTTTTGGTGAGTGTGGGCGGGACATGCCCGCACACTTCCACGCCAAGATTCTTGGTGATCCGTTTGCCGTTCACCGTCACCCGTCCGTACCACCAGATGCTTCTGCCACGACGTAATTCGAGAGACATGACTTGATCCTTTTTGACGTTAAGGTTGTATTGAGACCTCACGTAACCTGGAGCAACGAGCAGCCCCTCCCGAAATCGCGGTAGCCAAAGAAAAGACCAAACCTAGACCGAAAATCGCCCTAGTTTCTGTCGGGACGACTCGGAGACATGGCCTCATAACCTGAAGGTCCTGGGTTCAAATCCCAGCCCTGCACCCAATTTCGGCCCCGGCAGTCTCGGACTGCCGGGGCTCGTGTTTTTCCGGCGCGGCGGGTGTCGCGAGGGCCGGATCGGATGGTCTTTCTGGAGCGCCCGGACGGCTGCGTTGCGAAGCTGATCTCGAATGGTCCGGAGGAGTTTGATTCGGAAGCGTCGTGCCCGAATTCCAATGCCGCCGGGCGAAACGCTGCGGTGGGGCGGGGAGGGCGTTGTTGCGGGAACGTTCTCCCGGTGCGCGGGTGCGTATGGCGGCCGATCCAGCCCGGGCCGCGTGCGACGCGAGGAAACGCGTTGCCACGTGCCGTGGTTGGGATTGTCTGTCACCACCCCATGATCGGAACGGTTCTTCCTGCGTCGCGGCTGGCCGAGCGAGCCATTGGCCTTGTGGATCCTCGGGCTGCCGCGTTGAACAACGGCCGATTCCTCCCTCGGTTTGGCGATCCAGCCCCATGTCGAAACTGATTCTTTGTGTTGAAGACGAGCACCTCTCGGCCGAAGCGGTTCGGCGGGCGCTCGGGTTTGCCGGCTATCGTGTCGAAGTGGCGAGCACCGCTGCTGCGGCGCTCGAGGCGATGCAAGCGCACCGGCCCGATCTCGTGTTGCTCGACCTGTTGTTGCCGGACGTGAACGGCTACAGCTTCATCGACCTGTTGCGCGACTACGACGACCTCGAGCGCATTCCGATCGTGATCGTAAGCGGCTGTGCGTCGCCGGAGGCGCAGAGCTTGGGTCGCGAGCTGGGGGCCCGGGCCTACCTGATCAAACCGTTCACGGCGACCGAGCTGATCGAATGCGTGAAGGGTGTGCTCGGCGCGGCGGAAACGGCGAAAAGCTGATCGCGCGACTGGACGCTCGGCGGGCGGGCGCCGTTTCGATCAGTTGGCAGCTGCCGGAATCGCGGCTAGAAACGCGTCGGTCTCGCGGATCGACGCTTCCATCTCGTGGATGAGATCGCCGATCTCCAGCTCGAGCTGGCGGTGGTTGCTGTCGAGTTGGGCGATGGCGCTGGCGTTGAGGTTGTGCTTGAGGAAGAGCACTTGGTCGCGGAAGCGATCGAGCACGGGGTCCATCATCGCGGCCGTGCGGTTCAGAGCGGCGGCGAGGGTGGCGTAGCGCTGCTCGGTGGCGGCGAACTGGCGCCGGCTGGCCTCGCGCAGGGTGGGGTCCTTGTAGGTGTCGAGTTCGTGGCGCCACTCACGGAAGAGCGCGCGGGAGACCTGTTCGATCTCGCCGATGCGCGTGCGGACGGCGGCGGCGCGCGATTCGCTGCGCGCGAGCTCGTGCTGGAGTTTGTTGTAACGCTCGGCGAGCGGGCCGCCGTTGGTGCCGGTGACGGCGAGGAACTGCTCAAGCGCGTTGGCGAACTGCTGGCGAGCGGCGTCTTGCGCCTGTCGGGCATCATGCACGCGGGCGACGAGGATATCCCGTTTGTGGATGCCGAAGCGTTCCTTGACGGCGTACTCGACCGACGAACAACCGGCTAGGCCGAGCACGAGTCCGAGGAGGAGGGGGCGAAGCCAAGGGTGCATGCGACGGCCGAAGGGAATCGGCCGGAGGGGCGGCGTCGAGCAGGTTCTTCCGCGGCGGGACGCATTGCGGTTGTGCGCGGGGCGGCGGGTGTTCCATGCTGCGGGCATGTTTGTCGACGAAACAGTGATCAAGGCCCGCGCCGGTGATGGCGGAAACGGTTGCGCGAGCTTCCGTCGCGAGAAGTTCATCCCGTTCGGCGGGCCGAATGGCGGCGATGGCGGCCAGGGTGGCGACGTGGTCCTCGAGGGCGATGTCGACGTGAACAACCTCGTCGACTTCAAGTTCAAGCCCCATTGGGAAGCCGGGAAAGGCGAGAACGGCCGGGGCAAGGACCAGAACGGCGCCGGCGGTCGCCCCGCGATCCTGAAAGTGCCGCTCGGCACGGTCGTGACCAAGGAGGAGACGGGCGAGTATGTCGGCGAAGTCACCGAGGACGGACAGAAGCTCGTGCTCTGCAAGGGCGGTACCGGCGGCTGGGGAAACATCCATTTCAAGACGTCGACCAATCGCGCGCCGCGCCGCGCGAATCCCGGTCTGCCGGGCGAACACGGCGTCTATCGGCTCGTCCTCAAGAGCATCGCCGATGTGGGGCTCGTCGGCTATCCGAACGCCGGCAAGAGCTCGTTGACCAACCACATCACGAACGCGCACCCGAAGATGGCGGCGTACCCGTTCACGACGTTGCAGCCGCAGGTGGGCGTGATCGATTTCCCGGAGCGGTTCGAGCGGATCACGCTCGCGGATGTCCCGGGCTTGATCGAGGGCGCCCATGAGAACCGCGGGCTGGGCCACCGTTTCCTGCGCCATATCGAGCGCTGCACGTTGTTGCTGTTCATCGTCGACATGGCGGGTGTGGACAACCGCGACCCACGCGAAGATTTCGCGAGTCTGCTGAAGGAGCTCGAGCTCTACGATCCCACGTTGCTCGACAAACCCCGCCTGGTCGCCGCGAACAAGATGGATCTGCCGGAAGCGGTGGCGAACCTCCGCCTCTTCCGCCGACGCCACAAGGTGGATGTAATGGAAATCTCCTGCCTCGCCGGCACCGGCCTGGTGGAGCTCAAGGACGAGTTGCTCCACCGCGTCCGCCACGGTGGCAAATCTTTGAGAGCGCATGCCCCCGCCCGGAAGAAGAAACCGGCGACCAAGGCTCCGGCCAAGAAACGCGCAAAATCCTGATCTGCGGGCACGCCCATAACTCCGGGCTTGTCGGCCCGCGGCTTGAGCAACCAACCTCGGGTGCCATCTTGCATCGTCTCGTTACCCACCATGTCTGACCACCGGCCATTGATGATGCGCGCGAATCGCGCGCTCGGATCCAGCTTGGTCGACCACAACTTGATCACGATCGAGGCGCTCGACGCCGCCAACGAGCGGTTGCTCGAGCTCACGGCTGACGAGAAGAATGAGAACGTCTCGCTCCTGCACATCCTGGTGTACGAGAAGCAGTCGCTGACTGAGGAGCAGTTGTTGGCGTACGAAGTCGAGGAGATGGGCCTCGGGATGGTCGACCTGAGCGGCTACGACCAGCCGTACGATCTGCGGAAGAAACTCGATGTCGATGCCTGCACGGCGACCTGGACGGTGCCGTTCGACGTGGAGGAGGGCACACATTTCCTCGCAACGGCCTACTATCTGAGTCCCGCTGTGCGGTCGTTCTGGGAACGGCAGCTTGAGACGCCGATCCTCTGGTTCGTGACCAGCATGGAGAACATCAACGATTTCCTCCGTAAACTCGCGGTCGAACGCGAAAACGAGGGATCCAACGTCCGCGCCCACTGATCCCGCCATGCCGCTCGGCCGTCTCCAGACTTTGTTGATCGAGAAACTCGAGGAAATGGGTCGCCTGACCAGCGAGCAGAGCGCGGCGATCGTCGCCACGCCGCAGGATCTGCCTGGCGAGGCGCTCGATCAGATGCTCCAGAAGGAGTACCGGCTCACGCCGTTTCAGATTCTGCTCGGCAAATCGCGGGCGTACGGCATCGCGCCGTTTCTGGTCGGTCGCTACAAGATCAACTCCGCGACCTTCGAGAAACTGGATCGGGCGTTTTGCGTGCAGAATCTCGTCCTGCCAGTCGGGCAGGTCGGCGACACGATCATCATCGCGTTGGCGAATCCCTTCGAGCTGAGCGTCACCGCCAAGATCGGCGAGATCACCGGCAAGCGCGTCGTGCGCCTGCTGAGCGTCGAGAAGGAGATCCGCGACAAGCTCGCCGCCGAGGCCAACCGCGAGAGCCAGCAGTTCGAGGACGTCGTCGGCAAGATCGGCGTCGAGTTCAAGGAGGTCGAGAAGGAGCTCGAGAGCCAGGAGAGCACCTCCGAGGAATCCGCGCCGATCATCCTGCTCGCGAACCGCATCATCGAGGACGCGTACCTCTCGGGCGCGTCGGATATCCATGTCGAGCCGTGGGAAAAGGAAGTCCTGGTTCGCTACCGGATCGACGGCAACTGCCAGGAGAAACTCCGTCTGCCGGCCAAGGTCGGTCCGGCGCTCGTCGCCCGCCTGAAGATCATGTGCAACCTCGACATCGCCGAGCGCCGGTTGCCGCAGGACGGACGCATCGTCTTCAAGAACTACACCCGCAAGAACGTCGACATCGACCTCCGCGTCTCCACCGCGCCGCTCAACCACGGCGAGGGCGTGGTCATGCGTATCCTGGACAAGCAGAAGTCCACGCTGCCGCTGCCGATGCTGGGTTTCTCCGAGGAGAATCTTGCGAAATACCGCGACGTGATCCGCCAGCCGTACGGCATGATCCTGCACTGCGGCCCCACAGGCTCGGGCAAATCGATGACGCTCTATTCGGCGCTCAACGAGATCAACAGCCCGGAGTTGGTCATCCGCACCGCGGAGGATCCGATCGAATACACGCTCGCCGGCATCAACCAGATGCAGATGCACCGGCAGATCGGGCTGACCTTCGCAGCCGCGCTGCGCGCCTTCCTCCGCCAAGACCCCGACATCGTGCTCGTCGGCGAAATCCGCGACAAGGAAACGGCCGACATCGCTGTCGAGGCCGCGCTCACTGGTCACCTGCTGCTTTCCACGCTGCATACCAACGACGCGCCGAGCACGGTCGCCCGTCTCACGGACATGGGCATCGAGCCGTTCATGATTTCGTCGTCGCTGTTGTGCGTGTGCGCCCAGCGCCTCATGCGCCGCGTCTGCAAGGTTTGCAAGATGCCGCACGATCCGATCGCCCGCGAGAAGGAGATCCTCGAACGCGCGATCGGTTGGAGCGGACCGATCTACCGCGCGAACCCGCGTGGCTGCCCGAAATGCGGCGGCACCGGTTACAAGGGCCGCGTCGGTATCCACGAGCTCATGGTTGTTTCGGAGGAGCTGATCGAGGGGATCAACAAGGGCCTCGAGACCGCCGAGCTCAAAAAGATCGCGATGCGCAACGGCATGAAAACCCTCCACCAGGATTCCATGCTGAAGGTGAAGGAGGGACTTTCGACGATGGAAGAGTCCCTCGGCACGGTCCCGCCGGACCTTTGAGCGGCGGCGCGCGGGAGATTCAGCGCATCGCAGACTTCGCCAAGCGGTACGGAGAACGTTTCGTTTCGGCGTTCAGCGTCTCCACCGACTGCCAGTCGGGCATTCCCTCGCCCCAGAACCACCAGCCGGTGGTATCGGGCGCGCCGGCCAGCATCAGGATCAACTCGGCCCGGCTCAGCGGCCCGTGGCGGGTCTGGCGGTCGAAGAGGAAATAGCGGACATTCGGCAGGCTGCCCGTTTTCAGACGAGGAAACGGGTTGGTGGCGACCACCGGCTGGATGGTGACGATGGTCGGCTGCGAAAGCGGCGACTCAAGGTTTGCCGCCGGGGCCGAAGCGGTGGCTCGGCCGAGCGGCGATGGCCGCGGCGTATCCTGGTGCGGAGTCGGCGGCAGCGCTCGGTCGTGCTCCGGCGCGCGGGCGGACGGCGCCGCTTGGCTCGAAGCAAACGCCAGCTCGGCGCGACGCAGTTCTGCGAAAGTATCCGCGTTGCCCGCTTGTTGACGGTGGGGCGGGGGGCGCCGCAGGAAGAAATCGAGCAGCGAGCCGTCGTCGAACTCGGTCAGCTGCACCCGCGCCGTGCCGAGGAGGAGGAGTCCTGTCGCGAGCCCTGCCGCCGTACCACCGAGATGCGCCCAATAGGCCACCTGCCCGAGGCCGAAGACGGCGCCGATGACATCCCAGGCCGTCCAATACAACGCGATCGCCCAGAGCCACACCCGACCGGTGCGGGGGATCATGCCGAGCCAGTAGAAGAGGTTGACGCGATTGGTCGGATAGAACGCGACCGCGACGCCCACGACCCCTGTGATCGCGCCGCTCGCGCCTACGACCGGCCCGCCGCCGACGAGCTGGTGCACGAGCCCGGCAAACGCGCCGAGGCCGAGGTAGAGTCCGAGGTACGTCCAGTTGCCGACGGTCGCGCACACCGCATTGCCGAAGACCCAGAGGAAAACCATGTTGCCGACGAGGTGGGCGATGCCGGCGTGCGCGAAGAGGTAGCCAACCAGCGCGAGCGGTCCGCCTTCGCCCCAGACGAAAAACTGCCGCACCGTCTCCTCGGAGAATGCGTCGAACTGGATCGCGAGGCTGGTCGCGATGGTGGAGCCGAACAGGACCTTGTTGGCCCAAGGTTCGTGCTGGAACAGGGTCTCGATGCGATAGGGAATCACAGCCGGTGTCCCGAATCGTGGGGACACTCCGGCCGAGGTCAAAACCAGACCATGGCGGCCGCGTCGCCGAATCCCGGTGGCCAGCGCGAAGCGAGGCTTGCACTCGCCCGTCGTGCTCGGCAAGTTCCGGTTGCCCCCTGCGTAAACCCTAAACTCGAGCGCAGATGAAACGACCCCTGATGATGCTAGCCGGGTGCGGCGTGTGGATGCTGGCCGCGACCCTTTTCCCGTTGGCCGCCACCGCCGAACCTGCGGCGGATGCGGACAAATCCCGCGCGGTGAACCACCGCAACGAACAGTACGACGCCAACAAGGACGGCAAACTCGACGAAGCCGAGATCGCGGCGATGAAAGCCGACCGCGCGGCCAAGCGGAAGGCCCGCCTGTTGGCGAAGTACGACGCAAACAAGAATGGTACACTCGACCCCGACGAAGAGGCGGTGCACCAGGCCGATCTGGAGAAACGTCGCCAGCTCCGCGCCGAGCGGAAGAAGGCCAAGGAGGCGGAGAAAGCCGCCGCCAGTGACATGCCGGCGGCGCCGGCGGACGACGATGCCGACGAGCACGAGGAGGCGAAGCCCTGAGCGGACGATCCTTCTGATTGGCCATTGCAGCCCCGGAGCGACTCCGGGGCTTTTTCGTTTCGCATGCGGGCGACGAAGAGGGGAAATCACCTGTTCGGACGGTGCTTGAGTGCCGATTTGGCGTCGCTACGGTCTTCGCTCCCCCCGCCTCAATTTCCATGCACCGCATCGTCGCTCGCTCTCAGCTCAGCCCCAACGTCACTCGACTCGATGTCGAGGCGCCCCGCATCGCGCAGATCCGCCAGCCCGGGCAGTTCGTGATCGTGCGCCGCGCCGAACGCGCCGAGCGCATCCCGCTCACCATCGCCGATTGTAACCCAACCGCGGGTACGATCTCGCTCGTGATCCAGTCGGTCGGCAAGAGCACCAAGGAGCTCGTGGCGTTGCAGCCGGGCGACTCGATCCGCGACATCTCCGGTCCGCTCGGCATGCCGACGGAGCTCATCGAGACGGGCCGCGCACTTTGTGTCGGCGGCGGCGTGGGCACCGCGGTCGTGCACCCGATTGCGCAGGGACTGCAACGCCGAGGCGTCTCAGTCGTGAGCGTGATCGGCGGGCGCTCGAAGGAATGGGTGATCTTTGAAACGGAGTTGAAGCAGCTCGGCGAGGTCGTCGTCTGCACCGACGACGGCAGCTACGGTCGCAAAGGTTTCGTGACCGATGCGGCGAAGGAGCTGCTCGCAGCGGGCGGCATCGACATCGTCTATGCGGTCGGTCCGGTGCCGATGATGCGCGCGGTGGCGAATCTCACGAAACCCTTCGGCGTGCACACGATCGTCTCGCTCAATCCGGTCATGGTCGACGGCACCGGGATGTGCGGCGGGTGCCGCGTCGAGGTCGCGGGCGAGACGAAATTCGCCTGCGTCGACGGCCCGGAGTTCGACGGCCACAAGGTCGATTTCGATCTACTCGCCGATCGCCTCTCGACCTATCGCACGCAGGAACAGGCCGCCGCCACGCGTTGCGGCGACGACTGCCGCATCGGCCTGCAGAAATAACCCCCGGTTTCCCGCGAACATGGACAAGAAGCTTTCCCCGAAAGAGCGCATGGCGATCCAACGCCAGGCGATGCCCGAACAGGACGCCACCGCACGCGCCGCGAATTTCAAGGAGGTCAACCTCGGTTTTGACGAGCAACTGGCGTTGCTCGAGGCCGAGCGTTGCATCCAGTGCAAGAACCCGAAATGCGTCGAAGGTTGCCCGGTGCGGGTGAACATCCCGCGATTCATCAGCTTCATCTCCGAGGGCGATCTCGTCGGCGCGGCGCAGAGCCTGCTCGGCGACAACGCCCTGCCGTCCGTCACCGGCCGCGTCTGCCCGCAGGAGACGCAATGCGAGGTCGAGTGCATCCGCGGCGTGAAGGGCAAGCCGGTGGCGATCGGCTACCTCGAGCGCTACGTGGCCGATTGGGCGCTCCAGCATCGCAACGGCTCCAAGCCCGCGCTCGTGCCGCCGACTGGGAAAAAGGTTGTGGTGGTCGGCGCCGGCCCGGCCGGTCTCACGGCGGCCGGTGAATTGGCGAAACAAGGACACGCGGTCACGGTGCTCGAGGCACTGCACCAGCCCGGCGGCGTGCTCGTCTACGGCATCCCGGAGTTCCGCCTGCCGAAGCAGATCGTCGATCTGGAGGTCCAGCGCCTGCGCGACGCGGGCGTGGAGATCGAGTGCAACGTGATCGTCGGCCGCACGTACACGCTGCCCGAGCTGCGCGAGCGGTTCGACGCGGTGTTCATCGCCAACGGCGCCGGCCTGCCGGTCTTCATGAACGTCCCGGGGGAGAACCTGAAGGGCGTCTATTCCGCCAACGAGTACCTCACGCGCGTGAACCTCATGGCGGCGTACGAGTTTCCCGCGGCCGACACCCCGGTGCTGGTCGGCAAGAAGGTCGTCGTGGTCGGTGGCGGCAATGTCGCGATGGACGCGGTACGCACCGCGAAGCGCCTCGGCGCCGAGGTCGCGAGCATCGTTTACCGCCGCACGCTGGCCGAGATGCCGGCGCGCGTGGAGGAGGTGCACCACGCGCAGCAGGAAGGTGTGAATTTCGAGCTGCTCGTCGCGCCGCTCGAGGTGATCGGCAACGACAGGAAATGGGTCACCGGCCTGAAGTGCGTGCGCATGCGACTGGGCGAACCGGATGCCTCGGGCCGTCGCAGCCCGGTGGCGATCCCCGGCTCCGAGTTCGTGCTCGACTGCGATGTGGTCGTGGTCGCGATCGGCACGCGCGCCAACCCGCTGCTCACCGCCACTTGCCCCGAGCTGAAGCTTAACAAGCGCGGCAACATCGAGATCGACGCCAACGGCATGACCAGCCTCCCCGGTGTGTTCGCCGGTGGCGACATCGTGCGCGGGGCGGCGACGGTGATTCTCGCGATGGGCGACGGCAAACGCGCCGCGCGCGCGATGGGCGACTACCTCGCTCAACAACCGGCAGCGGCAGTGAAGTAGCAGCCGGCGTCCGGAGCGCAGCCGCCTCGTCCTCGCGCCGGCTGCGCGCACCGGTGCCGATCGCTTCGCCAGATATCCTCCCGTGTCGACCTCTGCCGCGTATTGGGTTCTTCCGGCCGCTGGATTTGCGGCGGGGTTCGTCGACTCGATCGCGGGAGGCGGCGGGATGATCAGCCTGCCGGCGCTGCTCTCGGCCGGGTTGCCGCCGCACCTCGCGCTCGGCACGAACAAGCTGCAATCAGCGCTCGGGACAACCTTCGCCGCCGCCAACTACGCGCGGCGCGGCTGCGTTTCCTCGGAAGGGCTGGGCACGGGAATCACGGCGACGGGCCTCGCGGCTTTTGCCGGTGCGTGGTGCGTATCGCGGCTTCCGGCCGACCTGCTGGTGCGCGTGATCCCGTGGCTCTTGGTGGCGATTTTCGCGTACGTGCTCACGTCACCGAAACTTGGGGAACAACGGATGCGCGCATGGCTGGGCGTGGCGACGTTCGGCGTGGTCGCCGGCGCGGTGCTCGGGTTCTACGACGGCTTCTTCGGCCCGGGCACCGGCTCGTTTTGGACGATGGGTTTCGTGCTGCTGCTGGGCTACCCGTTGCCGCAGGCGACGGGGCACACGAAGGTGATGAACCTCACGAGCAACGTCGCCTCGCTCGCGTGGTTTGCATGGCACGGCAGCGTGTTCTGGACGGTGGGCGCCACGATGGGCGCGGCGAATATCGCGGGCGCGTTGCTCGGCTCGCATCTGGCGATCCGCAAGGGCGCGGGGTTCATCCGCGCGGCGTTTCTCGTCGTGGTGGGTGTGACGATCGCGCGGTTGCTCTGGCGCTCGTTCGCCGAGTAGGCCGACGACGAGTCCCTCTCCTTACGGGAAGAGGCCGCGGGCGAGCTTGGCGTCGGCGACGCGTTGGATGCCGAGCGTGAGGGCGGCGAGGCGGCGGCTGAACTTCATCTTCCGCTTCTGCGCCTCGACGGCCTCGCGGGCCTGGTCGAGCTGGCGGTGCAGTTTCTCGATCACCTCGTCGCGCGTCCAATAGTAGTTCTGTCGGTTCTGCAGCCACTCGAAGTAGGAGACGATCACGCCGCCGGCGTTGCAGAGCACATCGGGGATCAGCTCGATCTCGGGGCGATTTTCAAGGAGGCGATCGGCGGTGTTGGTTGTCGGGCCATTGGCCCCTTCGGCGAGCACGCGGCAGCGCAGGCGCGGGACGTTCTGGTCGGTGATCACGCGCTCGAGCGCGCAAGGGGCGAGCACGGTGCACTCGAGCTCGAGGAGTTGTTCATTGGTGATCGGCTCGCCGCCGCCGAAATCGCGCAGCGTCTTGTTGTACGCGGCGTAGGCGAGGGCCTTCTTCACGTCGATGCCGGCGGGGTTGAAGATGCCGCCGGTGTAGTCGGAGATCGCGATGATGCGCGCGCCGAACTCGGCGAGCGTGCGCGCGGTCTCGCCGCCGACATTCCCGAAGCCCTGCACGGCGACGGTGGCCTGTTCGATCGGAATGCCGAGATCGGCGAGATAGGCGCGGATCAGGTAGGCGACGCCATGGCCGGTGGCTTCGCGGCGACCGGCGGAACCGCCGAGCGAAAGTGGTTTTCCGGTGACGACGGCGGGTTCGAGGTGGCCGACGTGCGTCGAGTAGGTGTCAGCCATCCAGCCCATGATCTGCTCGTTCGTGCCGACGTCGGGCGCGGGGATGTCGATGTCCGGTCCGACGAACGGAATCAGCTCCTGCATGTAGCGGCGCGAGAGGCGCTCGAGCTCGGTGAGCGAGAGTTCGCGCGGATCGACGACGACGCCGCCCTTCGCACCGCCATAGGGCAGACCGGAGAGGGCGCATTTCCAGCTCATCCACATCGAGAGCGCGGCGACTTCGCCGATCGTGACGTCCTGATGGAAACGGATGCCGCCCTTCGACGGCCCGGTGGCGAGGCTGTGCTGCACGCGGTAGCCTTCGAACATCTGGATGCGACCGTCGTCGCGGCGCACGGGGATCGAGACGGCGATGGCGCGGCGCGGGTATTTCACGCGCGCGCGGACTTCGGCGGAGAGGTTGATGGCGTCGGCCGCGAGGTCGAACTGCCGGCACGCCATGCGAAAGACCTCCGACTGGTAGAGTCGGGAGTTGTGATGTTGGTTCATGGGGCGACTGAACCGTGGCAGAGACTGGCGCCGGTGCAAGCGAACCGCGGCCGCGGGGGATGCGGGTGCGGAGGGTATCGTGACAGCCGGCACGCGCCAGTGTAGCTGGTGCCGCGGCTGGATGGCGGGCGTGAAGCCCGCCCCACCACTCGGAGTTGGAACGCTCGTCAGGCCGCGAGGGCGGCGACGAGGGCGAGGGCGGATTTCGCGCGATTGAGCGCGTAGAGGTGGTAGCCGGGCGCGTGGTTCGCGAGCAGTCCGCGGATCTGGGTGACGGCCCATTCGAGGCCGATGAATTCCACGGCATCGGCGCTGTCGCCGGCGGCTTCGAGGCGGCGGGCGAGCGCGGGCGGGAGCGTGGCGCCGCAGGTCTCGGTGAAACGGCGGATCTGTTTCAACGAGAGCACGGGCATGATGCCGGGCACGATCGGGATGGTGATCCCACGCGCGCGGCAGGCTTCGACGAAGCGGTAGAAGACGGCGTTGTCGAAGAAGAGCTGCGTAACGATGAAGTCGGCACCGGCGTCGACCTTGCGCTTGAGGTTGTCGAAATCGATCGCGGCGCTCGGCGCCTCGGGGTGCTTCTCCGGATACCCGCCGACGCCGAGGCAGAGGTCGGGATGGTTGCGCTTGAGGAGCGCGACGAGATCGGAACCGTAGCGCAGGCCGGGCTTGAAGGCGGTGGTGGCGTCGAGACCCTTCGGGATGTCGCCGCGGAGTGCCATGATGTTGCGAATGCCGGTGGCGTGGTGTGCGGCGGCGATCTGCTCGAGCTCTTCGGCGGAGTGGTTGACGCAGGTGAGATGCGCCATCGTAAGGAAACCGTGCTCCTCGCGGAGTTGGCGGGCGATTTGGGCGGTGCGCTCGCGGGTGCTGCCGCCGGCGCCGTAGGTGATCGAGACGTAGTCGGGCGAGAGCTTGGCGATCTCGCGGGCGGTGAGGCGGAGCTGCTCGACGCCGGCGTCGTCCTTCGGTGGGAAGAACTCGACGGATTTCAGCGGATGGCCGGCGGCGAAGAGGGCGGAGATCGGGCGATCGGGCGTCATGGATTACGAACGCATCAAGAAATGCAGATGCGTTGATCGGTAAAGCGATTTCTTGGGGGCGAGGAGTGAGGGAATGGCGGGCGTAAAGCCCGCCCCACCATCGGAAGGCGGAGTGGCGCGCGGTCGTCAGGGGTGAACGCTGGGCGCGGCGGCGGCGGTCTCGCGTTCGCGCTCGGTGCGGAGGCGGAGTTGGCCGCAGGCGGCGTCGATCTCGTGGCCTTTTTCGCGGCGGAGCGTGAACGAGATGCCGGCGCGATCGAGGACGGCGGCGAACTTCTCCTGGCGCGCGATACTGGGGCGCTTCCACTCGAGGCCGGCGACAGTGTTGTACGGAATCAGGTTCACGTGCGCGTGGAGGTCGCGCGCGATCGTTGTGAGGCGTTCGGCCTGGTCGAGCGAGTCGTTCACATCCTCGATGAGGATGAACTCGAGCGTAAGCATGCGGCCGTGTTTCTCGGAGAACTCCTTCGCGGCGGGGATGAGCTCGGCGAGCGGCCAGCGCTTGTTCACCGGCATGATGCGCTGGCGGACGTCGTCGGTCGCGCCGTGCAAGCTGATTGCGAGGCGGAAGCCGAGCGGCTCCTCGGCGAGGCGGCGGATCTGCGGGACGAGTCCGCTGGTCGAGAGGGTGATGCGGCGCGCGCCGAAGCCGAGGCCCCAGTCGGCGTTGAGGATGGTGAGCGCGGCGAGGAGGGCGTCGTAGTTGTGGAGTGGTTCGCCCATGCCCATGACGACGAGGTTGTCGAACGACGCCAGTTCGGCGCGCGCGCGAGGCGTGCGGGCATCCTCGCGGTAGCAGACCTGCAGGAGCTGCGCGACGATCTCGCCAGCGGAGAGGTTGCGCTTCAGGCCGGCGAGGCCGGAGGCGCAGAACACGCAGCCCATGGCGCAGCCGACTTGCGTGGAGATGCAGATGGTCTTGCGCGAGTGGTCCACGCCGACGCCGTCCTGCGGCGCGCGGATGATGACGGTCTCGATCAGCGAGCGGTCGCGCAGCTCGAGCAGGAGCTTGTCGGTGACATCCTGCGACTGGCGGTCGAGCACGAGCGTCGCGGGCATGAGGTCGAACGTCTCGGCGAGCCAGGCGCGGAGCGGCTTGCCGAGATTGGTCATGTCGTCCCAAGCGCGGGCGCGCTTCTTGTAGAGCCAATCGAGGATCTGCTTGGCGCGGAACGCCGGCTCGCCGCGCTCGGCCAGCCGGGCGGTGAGCGAGGCGAGCGTCTCGCCGGTGAGCGGCGGTTTCTCGGGCGTGAACTTCATCGTGCTTACTTCGGACGACAGAAGGAAACAAAGCGACAGAGTGGCGCCGAGCGCCGGGTTCCCTCGCGCCGGGTGCGCGTCGCGTTTCTCAGCGTGCAATGGCGGGCTTCGGCTTGGCGGCGGGCTTCGCCTTGGTCGCGGGTTTGCGCTTGGCTGACTGGATCGCGAGGTAGGTGCGGTTGCGCATGAGCGCTTCGAAATGTTCGAGCAGGCGCACGCCTTCGCGCGGTTTGACGAGGTCGCGGCGGGTGGCGTGGTCGATCTGGCGCTTCATCTGGCGGCAGAGGAGCTCCTCGTCGTATTGCACGCCTTCGAGCACGTCGCCGATGCGGTGGCCGCTGATCGACTCCTCGATGTAGAAGCCGTTGGGCTCGTCGTTTTCGAGGAAGACGTGGACCTCGTCGACGCGGCCGAAGAGGTTGTGCAGGTCGCCCATGATATCCTGATACGCGCCGGTGAGGAAGACGCCGAGATAGTAAGGCTGTTTCGTGAGCGGGTGGAGCGTCACGTAGTCCTTCACATCCTGGAGGTCGATGAAGCTGGAGATCTTGCCGTCGGAGTCGCAGGTGATGTCCACGAGGATGGCGTTGACCGTGGGGCGTTCTTTGAGGCGGTGGAGCGGGGCGATCGGGAAGAGTTGCTTGAGCGCCCAGTGGTCGAGGAGCGACTGGAAGACGGAGAAGTTGCAGACGTATTGGTCGGCCAGCATCTTCTTCAATTCGCGGAGCTCCTCGGGTTGGTAGCCGGCGTCGGGCGCTTCCTCGTCGATCTTCTCGCAAATCTGCCAGAAAAGACTCTCGGCGGCGGCGCGGTTCTCGAGGTCGAGATAGCCGAGCTTGAAGAGCGAGTAGGCCTCCTCCTTCTTCTGCATGGCGTCGTGGAAACGTTCGAGGCGACCGAGGCGTGCCTTGTTTTTCAGGAGCACTTCCAAGTCGGAGACGATCTTGTGCTTTTGCGCGGGGGCGGCGGTGGCCTCGATGGACTCGCGCTTCGAAATGGCGTCGAACACCTCGATCACGAGCATCGAGTGCGGCGCCGTGAGTGCGCGGCCGCTTTCGGAGACGATGTCGGGGACGGGTACGGCGGCGGAGGCGCAGATTTCGCGGACGTTGAAGACGACGTCGCGCGCGTATTCGCCCATGGAGTAGTTCATCGACGACTCGAAGTTCGTGCGGCTGCCGTCGTAGTCGATGCCCAGGCCGCCGCCGACGTCGAAGTAGCCCATCGGGAAACCCATCTTGGCGAGCTGGCAGTAGAAGCGCGCGGCCTCGATGACGGCGTTCTTGATGGTGATGATGTTCGGTACCTGCGAGCCGATGTGGAAATGGACGAGGCGCAGCGACTGGGTGAGCTTGGCCGCGCGCAGCTTGGCGGCGCCGACGAGGAGTTCGGAGGTGGTGAGGCCGAACTTGGCGTTGTCGCCGGTCGAGGTGGCCCACTTGCCCTCGCCGCGGGTGACGAGTTTCAGGCGGAAACCGATCATCGGCTTCACGCCCATCTCCTGCGAAAGCGCGATGATGTCGTCGATCTCGGAGAGTTGTTCGACGACGATGATGACCTTCTTGCCGAGCTTGCGGCCGAGGAGAGCGAGCCGGATGTAGTCGTGGTCCTTGTAGCCGTTGCAGATGAGCAGCGCCTTGGAATCCTCGTGCATCGCGAGGGCGATCATGAGCTCGGGCTTGGAGCCGGCTTCGAGGCCGAAGTGGTATTCCTTGCCGGCATCGAGCACCTCCTCGACGACTTCGCGGAGCTGGTTGACCTTGATCGGGAAAACGCCGCGGTACTCGCCCTTGTAGTCTTCCTCGGCGATGGCTTTGCGAAACGCCTCGTTGAGCTCGACTACGCGGTGCCGGAGCAGGTCCTGGAAACGCACCACCAACGGCGCCTTGAGTCCCATGTCGAGCGCCTCCTTGACGACGTCCATCACCCGGACGGCGCGACCGTCGCGGAGCGGCTGGACGACGACCTGACCGTCGGCGTCGACCTGGTAATGGCCGGCGCCCCAGCGTTTGAAGCCATAGAGGTCGTCGGATTTTTCGACCGACCAGGCAGAGGAGGGCTTGGTTTTCAACGGGAGGTGCGGGCGCTGATTGAGGCGGAGCGGGCGAGGGTGGCGGAGCGGTGTCGGCGCGCGTTCGGCGGCAAGCTCTGGGCTTGCATTTCCCGAGGGCGCCGGGATGAATCGCCCCTTCATTTCCAAGAACTCCACACCTCTGCAATGCACAAAATGCTCCTTTCCCAAGACTTGCCCTCTTTCCTCGCCCAAGCCAGCGCCCCCGCGAGTGCGCCGTCCGGCGCGGGTGGCAATCCCTTGATCAACATGCTGCCGTTTGTGCTGCTCATCGCGGCGATGTGGTTCCTGATGATCGCTCCGCAGCGCAAGAAGCAGAAGGAGCACGCCAAGATGCTCTCGTCCATCAAGAGCGGCGACGAGGTCCTCACGTCCGGCGGTATCTATGGCATGGTGGTGACGGTGAAGGAAGATCGCTTCGTGGTCCGCATCGCCGACGGCACCAAGGTCGAGCTCGCCAAGGGCTTCGTGCAGAGCGTCGAGAAAAAGAGCGACAGCGAGAAGAAGTCGGACTGAGCTTCCGGCCCGCGTCGTCTCCGGCAAACCCCTTCGCACCCCGCAGCCGCGGTGTGCGCACCCCTTTCAACACAACCGACCATGTACCAACGCATCCTCTGGAAATTCGCCCTCACGGCGATTGTCCTGCTCTGGGCTACGCTGAACCTAGTTCCGTACAAAGAGACCGAGTTCAAGGACTACCTCAAGCAGGAGGCCACCACGCAGCGCGATGAACTGCTCAAGCTGATCGATCGCGCCTCCCAGCGCGTGCAGGAGAAGAAGGCGCCCAGCGTCTTCGTCGCTCTCAAGCAGCTCGGCCACGAGGAGCGGATCGACATGACGAAGTTCTTCCCCGAGGTGCGCCTCGAGTCCTCGCTGCGCAACATCGAGAAGCGAAACGACATCCTCTTCGAATACCTCCTGAAGCAGTCGAAGCCCCGCCTGCAGCTCGGTCTCGACCTCAAGGGCGGCGTGGCGTTTACGCTCGAAGCCTCGTCGCTCGAAGCCACCGGCCAGCACGAGACCGTGCACGAGCTCAAACTCGACAAGGCCGTCGAGATCATCGGCACGCGTGTCAACGGCCTCGGCGTCGCCGAGCCGATCATCCGCCCGGTGGGTACCAACCGCATCGAAGTCCAGCTCCCGGGCGTGTCCACCAAGGACAACCCCGAGGTCATCAGCGTCCTCAAGAAGCCCGCGCTGCTCACCTTCCACCTCGTGCATCCGCAGTTCGCGTTCATGCCCGAGCCGCTGCCGCTCTCCGCGCTGCCGCCCGGCTACATCAACATGAGCACCGACTCGGACGACGCCAACGGCCGCCCGGTCACCACCTACTGCGTCGTCAAACGCATCCCCGAGATGGACGGCGAGAACATCGTCGATTCCCGCCCGACCGTGGACATGTACGGCGGTTACGAGATTCTCCTCCGCTTCAACGACGTCGGCGCGAAGAAGTTCGCCGACGTGACCGGCGCCAATGTCGGCCGCCTGCTCGGTATCGTGCTTGATGGCAAACTCTACTCCGCCCCGCGCATCAACGATCGCATCGGCGGCGGCAGCGCCCAGATCACCGGCCGTTTCACGCAGCGTGAGGCGCTCGAGCTGTCCAACGTCCTCAACAACCCGCTCAAGGTGAAGCTCGATGTCGTCGAGCAGTACGAGGTCGGCAAGAGCCTCGGCGAGGACGCGATCTTGAGCGCCAAGAATGCGTTCATCATCAGCACGGCGCTCACGGTGCTGTTCATCCTCGCGTTCTACACCTACGGCGGCCTCATCGCCGCGATCGGCATGGGCTGCAACGTCTTCGTCATCCTCGGCGTGATGGCCATGCCTGGCTTGGAAGCGACCCTCACGATGCCCGGTATCGCCGGTATCGTCCTCACGCTCGCGATGTCGGTCGACGCCAACATCCTGATCTTCGAGCGCATGAAGGAGGAGCTGGCGACGGGCAAATCCCTGACCGCCGCGCTCGAGGCGGGCTTCGAAAAGGCCTGGTCCGCGATCCTGGACTCCAACGTGACCACGTTGCTCGTCGCCGTGATCATGTGGGCGCTCGGCAAGGGCGCGGTGAAGGGCTTCGGCGTCACCCTCACGATCGGTATCTTCACCACGATGTTCGCCGCGATGATCGTCAGCAAACTGCTCCTGCAGGTGGCGATCCTCCCCGGCTACATGAAGCGGCTCCCGATGTTCTCGATCCTCCAGAACACCAAGTACGACTTCCTGAAGTTCGGCCGCCCGGCGTTCATCACCTCGTGGCTGATTGTGTTGGTCGGTCTCGGTGTCGTGCTCTTCAAGGGCAAGGACATCTTCGGCATCGACTTCGTCGGCGGCGACCAGGTCACGATCTCGTTCTCGCAGCCGGTCGATGTCGGCCAGCTCCGCAGTGCCGCGACTCAGGGCACCGGCGTGCGCGAGGCGACCTTCGCCTACCAGACCCAGCTCGGCAGTGGCACGCAGGTGCTCAAGTGCACGACCGAGTTCGAGAAGGGCGCGGTCGTGGTCGATACGATCCAGAAGGCCTTCCCGCAGGCCGGGTTCACCAATGCCGGCGTCAACAGCATCGGCCCGTCCGTCGGTTCCGAGATCCTGAAGAGCGCGGTGATCTCCGTCGCGCTCGCGCTCGTCGGTATCATGCTCTACGTGGCCTTCCGCTTCGAGTTCGGCTACGGCATGGGCGCGGTCGTCTCCACGGTCCACGATTTGTTCATGACGATCGGCGTGTTTGTGCTCTTCGATCGGCAGTTCAACGCCTCGATGGTCGCCGCGATCCTGCTCATCATCGGTTACTCGATCAACGACACCATCGTCGTGTTCGACCGCATCCGTGAGGAGCTCGCTGGCAATCCCGAGGGCTCGCTGCGCGACGTGCTGAACCGCGCGCTCAATCTCACGCTCTCGCGCACGGTGATCACCGGCGGCACCACGCTGCTCACCTCGATCACGCTCATCGTCGTCACGACGGGCGACGTGAACGACATCGCCTTCACGCTCCTCATCGGTGTCCTCACCGGCACGTTCTCCTCGCTGTTCATCGCCTGCCCCGTCTTCTACTGGTGGCACAAGGGCGACCGCCGACACGTCGAGGCGCACCGCGACATCGCGCCGAAGTACGAGTGGGAAGGCGCGAGCAAGGCCTCCAACTGAACCGCCGCGCGCTCTCCTCTCGGGGAGTGCGCGTCCGTTCGGCCCCATGCCCGCCACGGTGAAACACCGTTGGAACTATCAACCCGTGGACGCGGAAGCGTCCGCGCGGCTCGTCACGGCGCTCCAGATCAGCCAAGTGCTCGCCGAGCTCCTCGTGCGCGCCGGCTGGGCCGATCCCGACGAGGCGCGCCGCTTCCTCCAGCCGCGCCTGGCCGAGCTCGAGGATCCGTTTCGCATCGTCGGCATCGACCAAGCGGTGACGCGCCTGCGCCGCGCGATCGCGCTGCGCGAGTCGCTCGTGATCCTCGGCGACTACGATGTCGACGGCGTCAGCAGCACGGCCTTCCTCGTCGCGATCCTGCGGCAGTTCGGGCTCGATCCACGTTTCATCGTCCCGCTCCGGCTCGAGGAAGGCTACGGCCTGAGCCGCAACGCCATCGACCGCGCGCTCGAGGCCGGCGTGCCGAATCTCTTCGTCGCACTCGACTGCGGCACCAACTCCTGCGCCGAGGTCGCCTATCTGCGCTCGCGTGGGGCGGATGTCGTCATCGTCGATCATCACCGCTCGAAGGAAGCCGTCCCCGAGGACGCGATCCTGATCAACCCGCACGTCTCCGCGGCGACCGCGGCGCCAGCGTGGCAGAACCTCTGCACCGTCGGACTCGTCTTCAAGCTCGTGCACGCGCTCCTCAAGGCCGAGCGCGACGCCGGCAGCGCGGTTGCGCAGGCGATCAAGTTGCGCGACTACCTCGACCTCGTCGCGATGGGCACGGTCGCCGATCTCGTGCCGCTGCTCGGCGAGAACCGCATCCTCGCGAAACACGGACTCTCGATCCTTGAGCAGACGGCGCGCCCCGGCCTGCTCGCCCTCATGGAGGTGAGCGGCATCGATCGCACCAACGGCCTGCAACCGGTCGACATCTCCTTCCGTCTCGGCCCGCGCATCAACGCCAGCGGCCGCCTCGCCGACGCCGCGCTCTCCGTCGAGCTGATCCTCAGCCAGGACAACGCGTTCTGCCGCGACGCCGCGCGCCAGCTCGACGGCTTCAACCGCGAGCGCCAGGACATCGAGCGCCGCATCACCGAAGATGCCGAGCGCCAGGTCGAGCAACTCTACGCCGCCGACCACGGCATCGTGCTCTACGACGACAACTGGCACCCCGGCGTCGTCGGCATCGTCGCCAGCCGCGTGTCACGGAAGTTCAACCGCCCCTGCATCGTGCTCGGCCGCGAAGGCGAACTCGCGAAGGGTTCCGGCCGCAGCGTCTTCGGCGTGAGCCTCGTCGACGCGCTCGGCGACAGCAACGCGCTGCTGAGCAACTGGGGCGGCCATCCGATGGCCGTCGGCGTCTCGCTCGACCGCTCCCGCGTCACGGAGTTTCGCGGCCAGTTCAACACGGCCGTCGCGCAGCGTCTCGCCGGTCGCGAACTCGATCGCGCGTTCGACATCTCGGCTTGGGTCGACCTCGAGTCGATCGACGAGCACCTCATGGGCGAGCTCGCGCTGCTGCATCCGTTCGGCCAGGGCAACCCGAAGCCCGTGTTCGCCGTCGCCGGCGCAGTCTTCGCGAAACGTCCCGAAGTCTTCAAGGACCAGCATTTCCGCTTCCAGCTCGACGACGACGACGGCCGCCGGCTCTTCGGCGTGGCGTGGAAGATGGCCGATCGCCTGCCGCCCGCCGGTCGCCGCGTCGACCTCGCGTTCGAGCTCGTCTGGAACCATTTCAACGGCCGCAAGCTCCTCCAGCTCGAGCTGCTCGACTGGCGCTTGGCGAAGTAGTGCGGAAAGTGCGCTCGTAGCGAAAGCCGCCAAGGCTTTCGACTCGGCTTGGCCGATCGGAATTCTGGCGGATTTCGATAAAGCGCCTCACGGCTCCCGTGCCCGCAGTCGCACGACGAGGATCTCGCCGGGATGCCACAGGCGCATGCGCGGCCCCCAGGTGCCGGTGCCGCGGCCGACGAACAACGTGAGCCCGTTCACCTCGTAGCGTCCCGTGAAGAGCGGAAAACGTCGCTGCACCAGGAAACTGAACGGCCAGATCTGGCCGCCGTGCGTGTGACCGCAGAACATGACATCTGCGCCCGCTTCGGCGGCGGCGGTCACATCGTGGCGCTCCGGCGTGTGGGCAAGCAGCAACGTGACACCGGCTGGCGGCGCGCTGGCGAAAGTACGTTCCACTCGCCGATCCTCCCCGCCCGCGTGTGGGCGGCTGAGCACGGCGGGGTCATCGATGCCCGCAAGCTGCACGCCGGGCAGGAGTTCAACACTGCGGTTGCGAAGCACCCGCACGCCGCCGGATTCGGCGAACTCCGTGACGCGATCTGCGCCGGCGTAGGCATCGTGGTTGCCGAGCGCGAGCCACACGCCGCGCGGCGCGCGCAACGTCCGCAGCACCGGTGCGAGCGGCAGCGCGTGGTCGATGTCGGAGTCGACGAGATCGCCCGCGATCAGCACCGCGTCGGGCTTGAGCGCGTCGAGTTGCGCGATGCGCGCCTCGAGCCACCGCCGGCCGATCAACGAGCCGAGGTGAAGATCCGAGACGACTGCCAACGTGAGGCCATCGGCGGAGCGGGGCAGGTTGGCCAACGTCAGCTCTTGCTGGCGCACCACCGGCGCGCGCAGGCCCTGCACGAGTGCCAGCGCCGCGAGCATGCCGGCGACGACGATCGCCCCACCGCGCAACTGCGGCGCGAGGCGCGGAAGCAACAGGCCGCCGAGCGTGACGACATCGACGACGAGCAGCGCCGCAAAGAGGAGGAAGAGCAGGCCCATCCACGTTGAACCGAGGACCTCCAAGCTCGCCGCAAGCCCGCGCCACCCGCGCGCCGAGAGCAGCCGCGCGGCCGGGTAGCTGAGCAAGAGCGCCAACAAAACCAGCGCGAGCGCGCGCGGCGAGAGATGTGCCGCGACCCACGGCACGCCGACGATTCGACTGCCGACATAGAGGTGGAGCACGGCCCAGATGCTGAGAACGACCACGAAAAACATCGCCGCCACAAGGGCGAAGCTTGGCCGCTTTTCAAGCGGCCGCCGGCGAGCGGCGCCGACCGAGGATGCGCGGTCTGGTGAATGGCGGACGTCGAGCGATCGCAAACGCCGCGGATTCCCCGCCGCCTCCGCCTAGTTCTCGCGCCGTGAGCCCGCGGGCGAGCTCAGCGCCTCCGCGAGCGCGGCGAGCCGGGCGGCGTCGCCGGCGTTCCGGCGCCACGCGGCGTGCATCGTGAGCGCGAGACCCGGCGGGCGCAGTGAGGCGAAGGTCACGCCAGCGTGCGGAAGTTTCTTGGACATCGGCAGCACGTAGCCGATCGCGTCGCTTGTCGAAACGCGGAGGAACAGCGACGCCACTCCGTCGACACTGCCGATCACCCGCGGACGGAAACCCGCGCGCGCGGCCGCCGTTTCGAGCAGTCCGGCGCGGCCGGGAAACGCGGCCTCGTCCCACGCGATCCACTCGGCGGAGGCGAGATCGGCGAGCGCGAGTCGGCGGCGTTTCGCGAGCGGGTTGGCGGCGCCGAGTGCGATCAGCAGCGGGAGCGTGGCGAGCGGGCGGGTGGCGAACTCGCGGTCGAGAGCCGGCGTCGTCGGGCCGATCAACGCGAAGTCGAGTTCGCCGCGACGAAGGGCGTCGATCAGACCGGCCGCGGTTCGCTCCTCGGTGTGGAGCTCGATGTGGGGGTGTTTTCGGCAGAAGGCGCGCAGCACGGGCGTGAAGAAATCGAGCCAGAGCGTGCCGTAGTGGCCGAGGCGGAGGCGTTGGCCGGCGTGGCGTGCCGTCTCGATGGCTTGCTCGGCGGCGGCGAGGATTTCGCGGGCACGCGGCAGCAGCGCCGCGCCGGCGGGCGTGAGCGCTGTCGCGACGCCGTGGCGCGCGAGCAGCGGCGCGCCGATCTCGCTCTCGAGGTCGCGGAGCTGGCGACTGAGGGCGGGCTGCGTGAGGTGCAGCCGGGCGGCGGCGCGGGAGAAGTGCAGCGTTTCCGCCACGGCGACGAAGTACCGGAGATGGCGCAGCTCCATGTCGGCGAGGCTGCGACATTACCAAAAGGCAGCGAAGGCGAAAAACACGGCATTAGCCGGTCGGCGGACGTGTCGGTAAACTGGGGGCACGATGCAATCTATCTTCTCCTGCCACACCATAAACACACTCGCCGCCGCGGCGGTGGCGGTCGGTACCGCGCTCTGCGCGGCGGCACCGGCGACTTTGCTCGACCTCTCCGGCGCGCGTTGGGAACCGGCCCGCCTCGCCGAGGCGGCGCTCGTGATCGTCGACGCGCAGCGCGAGTACGCCGACGGCAAGTTGCCGTTGCCCGATCTCGACAGCGCGGTGCAGGAGATTGCGGAGCTGCTGCGCCGGGCGCGCGCGGCGGGGACGCCGGTGATCCACGTCGTGCAGCAGGGGCGGCCGGGCGGCGCGATCATGGACCCGAACGGCGAGATGGTGGAAATCCTCGCGCCACTGGTGCCGCGTGCGGGCGAGACCGTGATCGTGAAACGCCTGCCGAACTCGTTCGCCGGAACGGACCTCGAGGCGACGCTCGCGCGCACCGGCCGCAAGCACGTGATCGTAGTCGGTTTCATGACGCACATGTGCGTGAGCGCCACGGTGCGGGCGGCGCTCGACCACGGTTATCGTTGCACGGTGGTTGCGGCGGCATGTGCGAGCCGCGACTTGCCCGACGGCCACGGCGGCACCGTGCCCGCCGCGGAGGTGCACCGCGTGGAGTTGGCGGCGCTCGGCGATCGTTTCGCGGCGGTGGTGGCCGATGCCGCGGCGATTCGCGACTGAGCCGCGGTCAGGAGATCAGCGTGGGGCCCCCTACGTGCTCCCATCGCCCGGCCGTGGCCGGGCACGAAAAAGGCGCCGCTGCTGAGCGGCGCCGGAAAATGGAGACGAGGGCGGGCGGCTTACTTCTTGTAGACGAGCTTCGGGTCGAACTTCGGCGCGCCGAGGATCTCGAGGGCGAAGGTCTCCTTGTCGGCGAGGCGGCGGTAGAAGCAGGACTCGTAGCCGTTGTGGCAGGCGGCGCCGACGCCGGCCTGTTCGACCTTGATGAGGATCACGTCCTGGTCGCAGTCGGTGCGGAGCTCCTTCACGAGTTGCACGTTGCCGGACTCCTCGCCCTTCAACCAGAGCTTCTTGCGGGAACGGCTCCAGTAGGTGGCCTTGCCGGTCTTGAGCGTGTGCGCAAGCGACTCGGCGTTCATGAACGCGAACATCACGACCTCGCCGGAATGGACGTCTTGCGCGATGCAGGGGATGAGACCTTCGGCGTCGAACTTCGGCTGGAAGGTGCGGCCGAGTTCGATCTCGGCGGTGTTGGTGCGGGCGGGGAACGGGACAAACGTGCTCATGGAATTGGTGGGTCGAGGGGGAAAACGGCTCGGCGGCGCAGTTCAACGGCGCGCGAGCCGCTTAACCGGATTTTGGATTCGCGGCGGGGTCGTCGTGCAGGCGGCGGAGGTAGTCGTAGCTGTAGAGGCCGGTGCGGTGGCCGTCGCTGAACTCGAAGTTGAGGGCGTAGTTGCCCACGCGGCTCCAGTTGACGACGGAGACGCCGGGAAACGACGTGCGCGGATCGCCGCCGATCTGCTGGCCGAGCACATCGCGCTCGCCCATGTTTTCCGCGCTCGGGGAGGCGGCGCGGAGAAACTCGCCGGCGAAGTAGCTCTCCACGCCGTCGCTCCAACGGATGGCGACTTCGTTGCCGATGAGCTGGATGTCGATGGGCGTGAGCATGGAGAAAGCCGGCGAGCGTAGGTCGGGCGGGCCCGGGGAAAAGCGAAATCCGGCGGCGCGCGCGGTTGTGCGCGGGCGCGCCAAGCGGGCCGGGTCGCTACCGCTGTGCGCGGGCGGCGCGGCGGAGTTCGTGGGTCTTCGCTACGGCGAGAAACTCGTAGAAGCCGTGCAGCCGGGCGAAGTAGTAGCCGGGGCGGCCGTCGAGGAAGCCGAGTTGGAAGAGATAGACGTAGAGAAACCGCAGCGTGGGGCGGAAAGGCAGGTGGCGGCTCCAGCCTTTCAGGCGCCGCCGCCAGGAGACGGCGCCGGATTGCAGACCGGCGGCGGTGCCGCGACCGAGCGCGTCCTCGAGGGCGAGGCGGGCCTCCCAGTTCGAGTAGCGGTTGTGCTTCTCGACGAAGACATCGACCGAGGGAAACGCGTAATGGTCCATCTCGGAGCGCAGCCGGGCGGTGGCGCCCTGCACGACGATGTGCTCGTGCACCTCGTTGTCGCCGCTGGCGGTGGCGCCCTGCACGAGGCGTTCGTAGCGGCCGAGGCGGTGGCGGAAGAGCCGGAGGTTCCAGTTGGGGTAGTAGGAGTGCCGGAGCCAACGGCCCATGAACATGAAGCGGCGGTTGATCCAGTAACCGTTAACCGGATTCGCCGGAGCCTCGACGATGGCGCGGAACTCGGCCTCGGTCTCGGGCGGCAGCACCTCGTCGGCATCGAGGATGAAGACCCATTCGTGGCGGAAGGGGATGTTCTCGAGCGCCCAGTTCTTTTTCTTCGGCCACGTGCCATTGAAGGCGAACTGCACGACGCGCGCGCCATGCTGTTCGGCGATGGCGATGCTGCCGTCGGTGCTCTGCGAATCGACGACGACGATCTCGTCGGCCCAGGCGACGGCCTGCAGGCAGCGCGGCAGGTTGGCGGCCTCGTTTTTGATCGGGATCAGGATGGAAACCGGGACTTTCGCCATGGCGCCGAGGAGTTAGCAGCGGGGGCAGGGAGCGTCATGCTTTCTTTTGGTTCCGCATGGGCGAAAGGCGCTTCCCGATGATAGTTCAGGGAAAACCTCATGGGGGGCGTCGGGTTCCGGTGCAGCTCCGAAACAGGCCGGGGCCGATACAGTCCGACCGCGGGATCTGTTAGGGTGTTCGGCGAGACAACCGGTGGAGGCTTCGCACCCACCACTCTTCCAACCCAAATAACGGAAACATGAAAAAACTGCTGATTCCTGCCGCACTGCTGGCGGCGGCGACATCGTACGGTGCGCTCTCGACGGCCACCGGTGACCAGCTCACCGACTACACGAACTGGTTCAAGAACCCGTTCGGCGTGAAGTCCGACGCGACCTATCCCGGTCAACCCAACCCGCCCACGACTCCCGCTCCTGGCGCGATCAACAATGCCTACCGCACCTGGTCCGGTTGGACGGCCAACTTCCCGGTCGGCCTCGTCGGCCCGCTCACGAACACGAGCGACACCTACAACCTCGTGGTTGAAACCGTGTTCCTCGGTGAGACCGCCGGTTGGTGGGACGATTGGGGCTACACCCTGAACGGCGTCGATCACCTGCTCGCCGACGGCGTGCAGACGATTGGCACCCCGAACCGCTGGTTCGGTGACAACATGTCGATCACGCTCAACCCCGGCGACACCCTCGACTTCTTCGTCACCGGCTCGGGCATCAAGACTCAGGACGGCGGCGTCACGGTCGGCGGCCAGGGCGGCAAGTACTACGTCTTCAACAAGGCGGCGAACTTCCCGGCCGGTTCCGACATGCAGTCCTACTACGGCACGCTCACCCCGCTCCAGAGCGAGCGTGGCGACGACTTCCTCGATCCGTACACGATCCTGTCGTTTGAAGATATTCGCGAAGGCGCTGGTCTCCGCGATGACGACTACAACGACTTCATCTTCGCGTTCCGCGCCGCCCTCGACATCCCGCAGGGCCCGGTGCCGGAGCCGTCGACCTACGGTCTGATCGGCGCCGCGTCGTTGCTGGCGTTCGTCGGCTATCGTCGCTTCAAGAAGAAGGCCTGAGCTTCTTTCTTTGGCTTAAGCCAAAACAAAAGCCCCTGTCCGTCGCCGGACAGGGGCTTTTTCCATTCGGAATCGTCGTGGTGAGCGGAGGAGCTCAGTAGCCCCAGAGTTCGAGGTCGGCGAGTTGCGTGACGCTGCCGGATTTGCAGGTGATCTCGAAGCGGTAGTAGGCGAAGGCATCTGAGGTGGCGGCGAGGACGAAGTCGCGCTGGAGCTTGCGGCTGGCAAAGGTCTGCGCGGAGCGCGTTTCGATCGTCGTCCAGGTGACGCCGTCGTTGGAGCCTTTGAGCGTCCAGTTGTACGGATCACGGACCGGGTAGTCGTTGCCGGAGGTGAAGCTGTAGGACTCGAGGCGACGGGCGGCGGGCAGGGTGATCTGGACCCAGGTCGTGCCGCTGAAGTCGAGCCACTTGGTGGTGGCGAGGTGGTCGAAGAGCATCGCGACGCTCTCCTTGGTGCCGTTTTGCCCACGGGCGGAGTAGCCGGTCGGGATCAGCTCGGCGAGCGAGCCGTCGGTCACGGTCGTGGGGAGCGCGGCGACGGTGAGCGTGGCGGCGGAGCTGGTGACGGCGCCCGCGGAGTTGATCACCGAGACCTTATAGCTGCCGGCTGCGGTAGTGGCGGCGCTCGCGATCGTGTACGAGGCGGCGGTGGCGCCGGTGAGGACGCTGCCGTCCTTGTACCACTGGTAGCTCAGGCTATCGCCGGTGGCGCTGACGGAGAATGTGGCGCTGGTGCCTTCGGTGACGCTGAGGGAAGCCGGCTGAGTCGTGATGCTCGGCACCGCGACGGTGACGGTCGGGGCCGGGGCGGAGCTGGCGGTGTCGCCGCCGGAGAGGATGCCGTTCCACGCGATGCCGTAGGTCGAGCCGGCGGGGCCGGTCACGGCGAGGGCGTATTTGCCGGCGGGGAGAGTCGGGCAGTAGATATGCTCGACGTTATCGAGAGAGGAGGCGCTCTCCGCGACGACGGTGCCGAGCGCGAACGAGGAGTTGGAGTTGTGGAGGCGGAGGTTGAGGTTCGCCGGGGTGCCGGTGAACGTCCAATAATCCGTGGTCTTCAGCTCGCGGTACCAGGTGAGCACGGTGGAGAAGTTCATCGTCTGACCGGCGGGCACTTCGAAGTAGTACACGGCGCTCGAGCCGGAGGTGCCGAGGTCCCAGCCGCGATTGCCGAGCCAAGAGGTGCCGCAGGTTTTCCGGCCGGCGAGCAGGGCCTTGTAGGAGTTGTAGATGTTCACCTGACCGGCGCCGTAGACCGGGTCGAGGGGCTGCGCGGTGGTGTGGCTCCAGGTAGCGAACTCGCTCTTGGTCGCGCCGGCCATGAGCAGGGCCTTGATGACGCGCGGATCCTTGGCGGTCGCGAGGCTGGCGGTGCGCTTCGTCTCGGCGATCAGGAGACCGGCGGCGGAAGTGACGACCGGCGTGGCGTAGCTGGTGTAGGTGGCGGTGCCGACGAGGTCGGGCTTCTGGCGGCCGGAGCCGTCGAGGTTGGTGCCGCCGCGGCTGTGTTTGCCGGTCGCGGTGCCGACCGCGATGGTGTTGTAGTTGTTTCCCCAGAGCGGCTGCATCGCGTTGGTGCCGTTTTCGAGGGCGATGACGACCGTGATCTGATCGCGGACGATGCGGTAATCGAGCAGCTGGAGGGCGTTGAGATTGTAGGTCGTGATGTTGCTGATCAACGAGTGGTTCTCGACGTCCCACGCGACGGTGGCCGGGGCAACGCGGGCGCCGAGCTTGAGCGAGGTGTTGCGGTAGCTCGCAACACTGCCGACCTTCAGTTCCGCGAGGGCGGGCAGGATGCTGGTCGTGGCGCCGCAGAGGTTGTTCGCGACATACTGCGCGTGCGTCGAGTAGGCGGTGGGCTTGGTCGTCGCGAACGGGAACGTGATGTTCCGCGCGCTCAGCTCGCCGGTCTTATTGACAGCCCAGTTACCGGAGGTGTTCGGCGCTTCGACGACCAGCGCCGTCAGGTTCGAACCGTTCGGCAGGGCCGAACCGTACTCCTGCTTGAGCTCGGTGAAACCGATGTCGCTCTGGATGGACGCCCGCAGCGCGGCTGCGAGCGTGATTGATACGAGGGTGGGGGTAATCGCACGACGACTCATGGCTGGAAGGTTGACGCCCCCAGTGATGCTGCATTCGCGCCTCCGACTGAATGAGGTCCACGCCCCCCGCGGGAGGTGGTTTCTCCTCAAGAAATTAGGGTAAACTACCCGCCTGTGCAGAGGGACGCCTCCCAGAAAATCCCGTGTGCCGGTGCAAACTGCTTTCGTCGAGCGGCATGCGTCTCACGTACCCACACCGCCGTACGAACCGCCGCTCGCTGTTGTGAAGACGATTTTTTCCGCCGCGCCGCCGACGATAAGTTCCGCGCAGGGGCGCGCCGCACGCGGAGCCCGAGCATGCAGCTGCGGGCGTTCTCGCGCGTTCAGAAACAAAAAAACGGCCCCGGAAACCAGGGCCGTTCGAAGTGCGGCACGGACGAGGAATGCGGCGGTGCGTTAGCCGGGGAGCAGCTCGCGATAGAGTCGCGCGTAGCTCGCGAACATCGCCTCGCGGGAAAATCGCCGGGCGTTGGCGCGACCGCGCTCGGCGAACTGTCGGCGCACGGCGGGATCGGCGAGCGTTCCGAGACGACTGGCGAGAGCGGCGCTATCGTCGGCCTCGGCAAAGAGTGCCGTGTCCGCGAGGTTCTCGCGATGCGTCGGGATATCGCTGCACACGACGGGGCAACCGAGCGTTTGCGCCTCGATCGGCGGCAGTCCGAATCCCTCGGCGCGAGAGGGGAAGAGCAACGCGAACGCGCCCTGATAGAGGATCCCAAGCGTCTCGGCAGAGGCGTCCGCGACGATGGTCGTCAGCCCTTCGACACCGCAGTGCGCGATCATGCGGCGCAACGCGCTATCCGGCGGCTCGCCCCCGAGGACGAGTCGCAGGCCGCGCTCCGGTCCCAAGGCGGCGAACGCGCGCACCACGCCCTCGCGGTTTTTGCGGGCGAAATTGCCGCCGACGTGCAACACGTATCCGCCCGGTTTCAGCTTGGGATCGAGCGCGGCTAGTCGGGCTGCGACTCCCGCCGCGTTCTGCTCCGCAAACGTCTGAAACAGGCAGATCGGGATGATCGATGTACGAGCGGCCGGCAGCGCGGTGTCGGCGAGAAGACTCTTCAGTGCGTCGTGCGTCGGGCGGGAAACGCAGGCGACGCGCTCGGAGCGCGCGATCCCGCGGAGGATGCGCTCCTGCCACCAGCGCTCGCGGCGCGGCGCGGCGGCTCCGGCGACAAGCGTGCTCGCGATGAAGAACACGTCGTGGCAGGTCACGACCTTCGGCTTTCGCGCGAGGCTGCCGCCGAGCAGGTGAAACGCGCTCGCGTGATCGCCGACGTGCACGAGGTCGGCATCGCGTGCGGCCCGGCGGAGTTGCGCCGCCTCCAGCACGAGTCGGAGCGCGACCTTCGCCGCGCGACTTTCGCCGATCCGACCGAGCCGCGGGAAACGCGGTTGAAAAATTCGCGGCGCAAAACCGACCGATGGCAGTCCCGCGGCGAGACACTCGACGAACAGCCACATGCTCTTGCGCGGCTCGAACGGGTTCGGCCCGACGAGCAGGACCCGGGGCGGCGCAGGCGAGCGATTTGGCATCGCGTTCAGTTAGCGGTGATGACGCGACGCGCGAGCGGCTTTGCCGGATTTCCGACCACGGTCTCGCCGGCGGGCACGGAGCGCCGCACCACCGCACAGGCGCCGACGACCGCGCGTTCACCGATCGTCACACCGGGCAGGATGAACGCCCGTGCGCCGACGAACGCCCGCGCACCGATGGTGATCGGCGCGGTCTGGAGCGGCAGCGCGGGATCGTCGAACTTGTGCGTGCCCGTGCAGAGGTAGGCTTCCTGTGCAATCGTGGCTCCCTCGTGGATCTCGATCGGGCCGAGCGTGTAGGCGTTGGCGCGGTCGCCGAGGCACGCGCGGTCGTGCAGGGTGAGGTTCCACGGTAGTTGGATACGCGCGCGCTGGTGCACGAACGGCCGGCCGTGGATCTTCGCGCCGAACGCCCGCAGGCACACCAGCCGCCAGGCGTTGAGCGGCTTCGGCGTCCACGCGCACAGCAGTGCCCAACAGTAGTCCCAGAGCAGGGCGCGGATGCGGTGGCCGGTCGTCCACGGCGTGTCGTAGGGCGAGTTCTGGGCGTAGGTCTTCATGAGCGGGCAACGGCAGGGGCGTGGAGCAGTTCCGCGAACTCGGCGAGGTAGGCGTCGGCCACGCCCTTCTCGGTGAAACGTTCCGTGGTGCGCCACGCGGCGAGACCGAGGGCCGTGCGGGTCTCGTGTTCGGTGCCGAGTCGGACGAGGCGTTCCGCCAATTCGCCGGCGGCGTTGCCGTCGCCGTGGTCGAAGACGAGGCCGTTCACGTCGGGCACGATGAAATCGCGGAAACATGCGAGCGACGACACGATCGGCGGTGTGCCAAACGCCATCGCCTCGAGCGGTGCCAACCCGAACGACTCCCCGAGTGCGAGCGACGGATACACGAAGATCGACGCCGTGCGGTACTCGCGCTCCAACGCGTGGTGGTCGAAGATCGGCTCGACGAAGTCCACCGGGTCGGAGCCGGCTTCACGGCGCAACAACTCGCGGTAGCTCTCGCCGCCGCCGCCCTGCTCGGCGCGCCACGGGCCCACGATCCGCAACCGCCAGCCCGGCAGATGCGGCGCCGCGCGGCGCCAGGCGAAGAGCAGCAGCTCGAGTCCTTTTTCCGGATGCAGTCGCCCGGTGTAGAGCACGGTGGGCGTGCGCTCGAGCGGGGACGGCAGTTCGTGGGCGCGGTGAGCGATCGGATTCGGCACCACGCACACCCGCGGGGCGGGACCCGCGCCGTCGAGCTCGGCGCGGATCGCGTCGGCCACGGGTTGCGAGACGGCCTGGAGACAGGCGGCGTGGCGATAGTGGCGCATCTGCCCGCGGGGGAAACGGGCGACGTGCACGACCATCTTCCCGAATTTCGGCGCGCGTGCGACGAAGGGCAGCCAGAAGGTGTTGCTCACCACGATGTCGCCCGGGCCGAGGCAGCGGCGCACGGCGAGCGTGTAGGCGAGATCCTTCAACTTGAGCAGCACGAGCGAGCGCGGCTGGGCGAAGCCGGACACTCGCACATGGCGCACGCCCTCGAGCACCTCGACCGCGTGCAATGGCGGGTGCCGCCGCGAGATGTGGGTCACCTCGTGGCCGCGCCGCGCGAACTCGCGGCCGAGGCCGTACCAGACTTTCTCGACGGCGCCGCCCAGCAGCGGGGGCACGGGGAAGAAGGCGCCTTGGACGATCGTGATGCGCATGGGGGGATTCTATGCCGAAGCGGCGAGTGGTCGAATTCCGATGACGCGTTCCAACTCCGCCTGCAGCGAATCGGCGGCGCGCGAAATCTCGAAACGAGCGGCGAAGAGCTCGGCGGCGGCGGCTCGCATCGCCGTCTTCCGCTCGGCGCACAACGCCGCCCAGTGGGCGAGCAGCGCGCGGGTGCCCTCGGCGGTGTCGGGCTCCACGAGCGCGGCGCTAGCGGCGGCAAGCTCGCGCCAGATGTTCACCTGGTTCGAGATCAGCGCCGGCGTGCCGCAGGCGAGCGCCTCGGCGACAGCGATGCCGAAATTCTCCTGATGCGAAGGCAGCACGAACGCCTCGGCCGCGCGGAACGCGCCCCACTTGGCGTCGCCTTCCAGCATGCCGGGCCAGAGCACGAGCCCGCCGGGGGTCAACGCGGCGGCGGTGCGCTGGAGTTGCGCGAGGTAGGCGGCATCGGCGCAGGGACCGGCGATCACGAGCGCAGGTGCGGACTCGGGTGCCGCCGCCGCGAGCAGTTCGCCGTACGCCCGCAGCAGGAGATCGACTCCCTTCTTCTCATGGATGCGGCTCAGGTAGAGGAGAAACGGGCGTTCGCCGAGTTCCGGACAACGAGTACGAAACGCGGCGGTTTGCGCGGCGCTCACGGGCGGCGGCGCGGCGCACCCGTAGTTCACCACGACTTCGCGGCAACGCCACGGGCGGAAGGCGGTGCGCGCCAGCCGGCGTTCCTCCTCGCAGGTGAAGAGCACGCCCGCGGCGTCGCGCAGCACGCGCGCCTCGGCGAGCCACCAATAGAGCTGCTTCTTGAGGTGCTTGAGCGGATAGGTGCGGTTGAACCACGGATCGAGCATGCCGTGCGGATAGACGAAGTAGGGCACGCGACGGTGGTGCGCTTCGCGGGCGAGCGCGTAACCATGATATTGCCACAGGCCGTGCACGACGGCGGCGTCGAAGCGCGGCAGTTCGCGACGCAGCCAGGGCCGCAAAGCGGGCGTGTAGCCGTTGCCCCTGCGCGATGGGCCCAGGCAGTGGCAGAGCGCGTCGGGGCAACTGAACGCGAGCGCGGGATCGTCGGCCGAGACGAGCTCCGTGGCGACGCCGCGGGCGGCGAGGATCGGCGTGATCGAGCGCACGCCGGAAACGGGCCCGCCGCCGGAGGGCGCGAGCGAATGCAGGGCGCGGAGCAGGCGGAACGGCGCGGCGTTCATGCGCGGGCGGCGCGCTCGTAGAGCGCGAGATAGGCGTCGACCATCGCGGCGGTGGTGAAGCGCGCGGCGTTGGCGAGCCCGATGGCGTTCACGGCCGGGGCGTGCGCGAGCGCGGCAGCGATCTCCGTGGCGGCGGCAGCAGGATCGGCGGGGTCGAAGTACACCGCGCCGTCGCCGGCGACCTCGGTCATGGGCGGGCGCTTGGACGTGAACACGCGACAACCGCAGGCCTGCGCCTCGAGCAACGGCCAGCCGAAGCCTTCCTCCCACGAGGGAAACAGTAGACCGTCGGCGATGCTGTAGAGCGCTTCAAGCGCGTCGTTCGACACGCCGCTCGCGAAGACGAGCGCGTCGTTGAGGCCGAGTTCTCGCGCGAGGGTGGCGTCGGCGGCCGAGAGCGGCTTGCCCACCAGCACGAGCCGGCCGGCGTAGCGGTGGCGCGAGCGCAACTCGTGGAAAATGCGCAGCAGTCCGGGGCGGTTCTTGTACCACTGGCCGCCGCCGACGTTCAGCACGAACGGCTCGGCGGCGCTCCACGGCGCGCCGGTTGTCGCCAGAGTTTCGAGCCGCTGGCGGGCGTCGGTGGCAGCGAGGCGGCGGTAGGGATGGTTGAGGCCGTTGGGCACGACCGTGACGTTGGCCGGTGCGAGATCGGCCAGGCGCAGGAGGTCGGTGCGCGTCTTCGCCGAGACACAGGCGGTGAACGGCGCGCGCCCGAGACTGCGGAGGATCCAGCGCTGGTAGCGTTGGCCGCTGCGGCCGACCGGTTGTTGTGGGATCTCGCCGAGCGCGGCGCGGATCTGGAGCAGATCGTGGCACGTGACGATCGCCCGCAGCGGGAGGTGCGGGAGGTAGACAGCGTTGGCGTGGTCGACGATGTGGAAGACCGCGGCGGGATGGTGGCTCGCGAGGCGGCGCAGCGTGAGCGGGAAGAGGAGAAACTTGTCGGCGTAGCCGAGCAGTTTCGGCCACCCGGCGTAGCGGTACGGGCGGGCGAGCTTCGCGAAGCGCGGGCGCGGGGCGACGAGACGCACGTCCACGCCGCGGGCGGCGAGCTCGCGCTCCAGGAGCGCGCCGAAGCGCAGCATGCTCTGCTGGGCGTCGGGCGCGAAGTTGCCGACGAGGATGACGGGCGGCGTGCTCACGGGGCGGATGCGGAATGACGGTCTTCGGATTCGTCGTCCGTGATGGCTTCATCGCTGTCGGACTCGAGCGCCTCCTCGTCGTCTTCCTCAGTCTCCTCCTCGGGTTCGTCCTGGCAGGCGGCGAGGCAGAGGCCGGAGCCGAAGACGGCGAAACCGAGGATGGTGGGCGGCGCCCACTGGCCGAAGACGATCGCGCTCGCGCAGGCGCACAGGATGAGCAGCGGCAGGAAATCGCGGTCGATGAACAGGCGGCGCAGCGAGCGGCGGAGCAACGCGGCTGCGAGCAGGAGGCGATAGCCGAGGAAGGCGAGGCCGAGGAGCGGACCGAGTTCGAGGAGGCATTTCGCCCACTCGTTTTCGGCGAGCAGGAAACCGAGCCGGCCGGTCGCGAGGCGCGCGGCGACGTTGGAGCCCATGCCGACGCCGGAGCCGAAGACCGGTGCGGTGGAGAGCACCGAGTAGAGGTAATCCCAGCCGCCGAAGAGACGGTCGAAGATCGAGCCCACGCCGACGCCTTCCTGTGCCTCCTGCCCGGCCTGCGCCGTCTCCCAGCGGGAGAGGAACGCCTCGCGGGCGTCGTCGAAGATCGGCAGGAAGCTCACCACGACAATCACGACGGCGACGATCGCGCCGGTGCGGAGCAAGTCCGAGCGCAAGCGTCCGGTGACCGCCATCGCGGGGATGAAGACCGCCACGATGAAGATCGTCGCGACCGCGAGCGTGCGGCTGATCGAGATGGGCACCGCGATCAGGATCGCCACGCCGCAGGCGGCGAGGATGGGCCAGAACAGGCGGCGTTTCGCGGTGAACTGGTGGCAGAGAAACGCGAGCGCGAGCGGGAAGAAAAGCTGAGGCCCGGTGATGAAGGCGAAGAAGCCCGGCGGCCGGATGTGGCCCATCGCGCCGTAGAGCTGCCCCATGCCCTCCTCGCTGTCGCCCACGCCGCGGTTGATGTACGCGGTGGGCGCCGATTTGAACTGCACAACCATCAGGAGCGTCATCGGAATGGCGAGCAGCAGGATGACGCGGCCGAGGTTCTCGACATCGCGCCGCGTGAGCACCGCGGCCATCACCCAGATGAGCGGCACATGGAGGAAGTTCGTACGGATGCCGTAGAAGGTGATCAGCAGGTTGTCCTGACCGGCGAGCAACGCTCCGACGAACGCGGCACCTGCGAGCGCGATGGTGGTGAACGTCCAGCCGTTAAGGGGGAAACGGCTCTGCCCGAGCGCGAGCAGGTAGATGAGGATGACGATCGGGTCGCGCACGATGAGCAGCGCGTCGGACATGCCCGGCAGCACCCATTTCCGCAGCGCGCCCTCGAAGACGAGGAGCGCGAGATACAACCAGATGAGGAACTTGAGCAGAGACTCGGGTTTCAAGGGAGGGAAGCGGGCGAGTGGGCGCCGAGTTGCCCGCCGACGATGCCGGCGAGTCGGGTCTCGTACGCGGACCAGGTGAACCGGGCGGCTTTGGCGCGGGCGGCTTCGCCGAGCGCGGCGAGGCGGTTGCGGTCGCGATGCAATTCATCGAGCCGCGCGGCGATCGCGGTGGCATCGCGGATCGGCACAATGAAGCCATCCTCGCCGTCGGCGATGATGTCGGGACCTGCGGTGTGCGGTGTCGTGATCACGGGTACGCCTTGTGCCATGGCTTCGAGGATCACCAGGCCGAAGCCTTCGAAGAGCGAGGGAAACACCAGCACATCGCTGGCACGCATCTGCTCGAGCACCAGCGCGTGCGGCAGCGAGGGGATCCACGTGTGCGAAGCGAGCGCGCGCTCGAGGGCGGCGCACGGCTCGGCGGGTTTGGTGCCGACGACCGTCAACGCGATCGACTTTCCCGCGAGCGCCGCGGCGACGAAGAGATACGAGAGGCCTTTGCGTTGGCCGAGCGAGCCGACGTAGAGCACGCGCAGCGGTTTCCCCTCGACCGCATAGGGCGAGCGCGGCGTATCGAGCGTGCTTGCCGGCGCGCCGTACGGGATGACGTGCACCGGCGCGGAGAAGCCGGGGTGCTCGGCGAGCGTCGCCTTCGTGAACGAGGTGGCGGCGAAGACGATATCGGCGAGGCGCAGCTCCTCGTCCTTGCGCGCGGTCTTGGCGGCGCTGTCGCGGTTTCCGATGATCGTCGCGGCCCACTCCGGCTGGCGTTCCGCCTCCTCGGTGAGGATGCGGCGCGCGGCGCGCCAGTAGCCGATCGGTTGATCGTAGAAAGTGGTGACGCTGTGGGCGCGCGCGGCGGCGAAGGTGTCGGCGGCGCCGTCCTCGTACGCGTACACGCCGGAGAAACGGCCGCTGTGAAGGCGGCGCGCGCAGGCGCGGTCGAGATCGCGGTAGATGGCATCGACGCAGAACGCGCCGGACTCGTGGCGGGTGAGCCGTTTGCTGAGACCGCCGCGGGAGGCGCCGAGGCGGACGAGTTCGCGCAATGGTCGCGAGTGGGCGAGGCGGCGGATCTCCTCGGGCACCGCGCGACGGCGCAGTTGCCCCGCCAAGGACGACGGCAGCAACCGCAGCCACGTCGCCGCGGGATCGACGGCGAGGCAGGTGCGGAACTCCGCGAGCAAACCGGCGCGCGCCAAGCCGAGGGCGGCGTGGCGAACGTTGGCGTTTCCGGTGGGATGGGAGAGGAGGATCACGGAGCGTGTGAGCGACGCGGGCCGGGCGCGGCGATCAGAACAGGTGCGATACGCGTGGCAAGGGCGCGGGCGGCGTCGCCGTTCAGCGGCTGGTGAGGTACTGGACCCACTGGGCGCGGACGAGGGGCGGAGCGAAACGGGCCTCCCACACGGCGCGCTGCGTGGTGCGTGAGGTCTGGCCGGCGCGGATGCGCGCGGCGAGCCGTACGGTCGCGGCGCGGCATTCCTCGTACACTTCGGGCCGCGCGATCAGTTCGCAGTTTTCGGCCGCCTCGGCGAGCTCGGGCGTGCCGCCGCGGGCGGAGGCGACCCAAGGCAGGCCCGCGGCCATCGACTCGATCAGGCTGAGCGGCATGCCTTCGTTATGCACGGAGTAGAGCGCGACGGCATCCAGCTCGGCGAGCGCGGCGGCCTGCTGTTGGGGGTTCGCGTAGCTGCCGTGATAGACGAGGCGCGGGAGGAAGGCGAAGCGCTCGGGCGGGTAGTCCGGGCCGGCGCCGTGGATGTGCCACTCGATGTCGGCGCAGGCGGGATCGGTCGCGAGCGAGAGGATTGTTTCCACGCCCTTGGTGCCGACGAGGCGGCCGAAGAAGCCGAAGCGCAGGGGAGCATCGGCGGGCGGCGTGGCGGAGGCGTCGAACTCGATGGCGGTCTCGGTGAGGTAGGGGAGAAAAACGGCGTCGGCGCGGCCGGTGGCGCCGTTGAGCTGCGTGCCGGTGTAGAGGCTGCAGCCGACGAGTTCGCCGGCGCGCGCGAGCACCTTGCGGAAACCTGGTGTCCAGGTGCGCTGCTCGGCTTCGTCGGCTGCGGTGTGGTGGTGGTGGATACGACGGCTGCGGCGGTTGGCGGCGAGCCAGACGAGGCGGGCGAGGGCGCCTTGGCCGTTGGTGTAGACGGTGTGCCAACGGCGGCCGCGGAGCGCGATCGACTGACGGATGAGCCACCAGGCCTTGGCGCGGCCGCTGGCGGTGCCGCGGGCGGCGGGCATCTCGCGCACCTCGGCGCCGGCGGCGAGCAGGCGCTGGCGCCATTGCGGCGCGAGCGAGTTGCTCGTGGTGAGGAGCAGGGTGACGTGGCCCTCCTCGGCGAGTGCTTGGGTGACGAGGCAAAGGTGGCGCTCCATGCCGCCGTAGGCGGCGAGCTGGGGGGCGTAGACGAGGACGTTCACGATTTGCGATTGGCGATTGTCGATTTGCGATTTGGCGCGAGCGCGGCGCGCTGGAGGGGCTTACGACTCCGAGCGGATAGCGGAGTTTCGGACGCCGGAACCCGTCGTGAGGTCCTCGACAAAACGTTTTGCGATGCCGGGCAATCGCGGGGCCGGCGCGCGGCGGAGGGCGAGCATCGCGGCGAGATCGAGCGCGGCGCCGGCGGGCGTGTGGACGAGAAGCGGCTCGGTCGAGGGCGGCACGGCGATGCGGCCGCGCGGCTGCCAGTCGTCGCGCGAGACGAGCACGGGCAGGCCATGGTCGAGGCAGGCGGCCACGGTGCCGGATTTCGGCGCGAGTGCGATGGGGTTCGGCGTGAGCGCGAGATCGAGCGCGCCGAGCACCTGACTCGCGTCGGCGGGCGAAGTTTCGCCGAGCTCGATGACGACCGTGTCGCGCGGCGGATTGCGCCGGAGGGCGGCGAGCAACGCGGCGCCACCGAAACCGGTGCGGCCGAGCGAAACCAGCACCAGCGGGCGGCCGGCCTCCTGTGCTGCGGCGGCGAGGCGGGCGACGACTTCGGGGCCGTTCCACTCGGGATGCACGGTGCCGAACCAGCCGGCGAACAACGCGGTGTGCGGATCGAGGCCGGGGGCGTGTTGCTCGAGCAGATGGCGGCGCGTGGCGGCGCGATCGCCGGGCTCGACGGGCACGTTGCCGAAGAGCGGCAGGCGTTTCGCGACGATGCCCTCGGCGGCGAGCGTGGCGACGTAGGCGGGCGTCTGCGTGTGCACGAGCTGAGGCGCGAACGCGCGGTGGAGGCGCAGGATGGCGTGGCGCTGGAGCACGCCGTGGAGGCGGTTCACCACGCGGTCGTGGCGGTTCAGGCCAACCCAGAGCTCGTGAAACATGAGGTGCCGGCGGCGGCCGCCAAGGAGCGGATCGAGGCGCTCGGCGAGCCCGAAAGCGTATCCGCGTGGATGCCACGCGTAGGCGACGAACTGCAGGCTGATCCAGTCGGGCGCGAAGGCCGCGATGGCGGCGCGGGCGTGCTGGGTGCGCTGGGCCCACGGGCGACGCCGCGCGAGGCGGACGACGGGGTCGCGGTCGTCGAGGGCGTCCTCGGTGTCGGCGAGGCCGATCGCGAGCGCGGAGTGGCCCTGGCGCGCGAGTTCGGCGGAGAGGCACCGGATGTAGTCGCCCACGCCGTTGCGGCCGGGGGCGAGCGAGGAGCCGAGGAAGACGAAGCGCATCGGAGAGGAGGCGAGAGGAGTGAGGCGAGAGGCTGGAGGACGGAGGGCCGAGGGTGGTCCGCGCCGTTCTCGCGCGCGGCGCCATGAAGGGCGAAACGCTTACGCGTTCCGCTACGGGAGCGTTCAGCTGCGGCGATAGAAGCGGCCGAGGAGGGCGCCGAGTTTGATCGCGCGGCGGCGGGCGCGCACGGTCGCGGCGGGGAAGAGCGGCAGCGGGCCGTCGGCATATTCCCAGAACCAGCGGTCGGGGCGGCTGGGCGGCTGGCCGCGGAGAGCCTCGAGCACGTAACGTTTCTTCCACGGCTTCGGCTTGTCGACGGCGTGGCTCATCATCGGGCGGCCGGCGCTGGGGAGGAAGTCCATGCCGTTGGGGCCGTAGATCGCGACCGGGTGCGGCGTGATCATGGCGGCGAGGTTCATCGTATCCTGATTGGCGCTCCAGAAACGATGCGTGCGGTCGAGGCTGCGCCAGCCCTTGAGGCTGCCGCTCTCGGGTTCGACGGCCTGCACGAGCTCGGCCCAATCGGAGAGGAACGAGCGGTGCTCGCGGCGCACGCCCTGGAAACCGCCGTTGCAGAAACGGTGCAGCGTGTGCACGACTTCGCGGCCGCGTTCGCGGGCGAACTTCGCCCACGCGTGGCGGAGCGGATGGTGCGGGCCGACGTGGTAGTGGTTGTCCTCGCAGAGCGCGATGCCGTAGCCGGCCCACTCTTCGTAGTAGCTCCAGCGCGAGCAGACGACGATGTCGGGGTCGAAGTAGAAGACGGCGTCGGCGCCGGGCTCGTGGGTGTCGAGGACTTCCTGCATCCACCACGGCTTGTAGTGCGTGAAGTGGATGTCGGTCGGGTGCGGGAACAGCACGATCTCGACGGAGCCGGCGGCGATGTGGCGTGTGCCGTCGGCGGCGGGGGCGACGTCGGCCCAGGTCGGGAGCGCGCCGCGGTAGGCGGTCCAGAGGCGGCCGGTGTAGCCGTTGCGCGCGAGCGAGTTGGCGAGGGCGGCGACGCCGTAGTGATAGTCGCCTTCGAAAAGGGTGGTGACGACGCTGGGCATGGAGGGAGGCGAGAGGCTAGAGGGAAGAGGCGAGAGAGCGGAGGCGGATCGCGGAATCGCCGCTCTCGCGAGCGGCGCCACAGAGGGAGGCGAGAGGAGGACGGCGTGCTGTGGGGCGGGGGTTTATCCCGACTGGATTGGAAGAGTCGGGCGTAAAGCCCGACCGACTGGTGGATCGCGTGAAGCTCGATCTACAGGGGAATCGCTGCTCTCGCGAGCAACGCCACAGCGGGCAGGGTCAGGCGCGGCAGTAGAAGCGGTTGAGGAACGACGCGGCGGCGAGATCGAGTTTCTTCCAACGCACGCGACCGGCGGAGAAGGCCGGGATCGGGCCGGCGGCATGCGCCCAGAAGAAGCGGTCGGCGGCGGCGAGCGGGATGCCGGAGAACGCGCGGCCGAGGTAGAAACGCAGCCATGGTTTCGGGCGGCCCATGGCGTGCGAGAGCTGCGTGCCGCCGGGGAAGAAATCCATGCCCGAGGGCCCGACTGTGCTCAGCCCGAGCGGCGAGACCATAGTGGCCATGTTGAGAAAATCCTGGTCGGCGAACCTGAAGTACGGATACTGTTTCATCCGCTGCGAGGCGGTCTGAGGCGTGAAGCCGGCGGACTGGCCGGCCTCGATGAGCCGGTGCCAGAGCTCGACGAACGACGCGTCGCGGCGGTGCACGCCGACGAAGCCGCCGTTGTAGTAGGCGTTGCGCGTCTGCGCGGGCGGGAAGCCGGCGCTGCGGAGGAAACGCGCCCACGCCTGCCGCACGGGATGGTCGTTGGGCATGACGGGGTTCACGTCCTCGACGAGGGCGACGCCGCAGTCGGCCCAGTCCTCGAAGTAGAGCCACTCGCGTTTCACGACGACATCGGGGTCGAGGTAGAAGAGGCGCTCGGCGGCGGGCACGATCTCGCGCCAGAGGCGCTGGAAGAACGCCGGCTTGTGATTGGTGAGATGCCACTCGGTGTCGACGGCGACGCATTCGACGTGGAACCCGTCCGGGCCGTCCCAACGCGGGCGGCCCTCGGGGCTGCGCGCCGTGCACCATGGCGGCGGCGGGCCGCGGTGGCCGATGATGCACTTGCCGCGGAAACCGGCCGCGTGGAGCGAGTTGAACAGGACGGCGGCGCCGAGGTGGTAGTGGCCTTCGAGAAGGGTGAAGACGACGGAGCGATTGGGCATCGTTGTCGGAAGACGGAGGCTAGAGAACAGAGGCTAGAGGCGAGAGCTGAGAGGCTGGAGGGGCGAGGACGATCGCCGCTCTCGGGAGCGGCGCCACTGGATTCGCGGTGCGATCAGCCATTGGCGGCGGGCGCGGCGGAGAGGCGTTGTGTGAGGAGTTCGAGGATGCGGGCGTCGACGGCGGTGTCGAACTTGCGCGCGAAGAGCGCACCGCGGGCGGCAGCAGACGTCAGCACCGGAAGATCGGCGGCGCGGAAATTCTGCGGGCTGGCGAGGCCGCCCTGCCAGTTGATGCAGCGCAGGTGGTCGTTTTCCACGGGGCCGCAGGCGAGGTTGCGCACGATGGTCTGGAAAACGCTCTCCTCGGGAAACGCCGTGCCGCGGAACCACTCGGCGATGCGCCAGCCTTGGCGCGAGACGGTCTGTTCGGCGGCGGTGCGCGAGAGCACGACCCAGTTGTCGCCACCGTACCATTTGAACCACGGCGTCTCGCGTGGGCGGCGGCGCGGCAGCGAGGGGATCGCGCTGGCGCCGCCGAAGAACCGGCGCAGGCGCCGGCCGAGGCCGGGGAGGCGCAGCCACCACTCGAGCACGGGGCTGTCGAGGCGATCGCGCTCGAGGCGGCCGGCGGCGTCGCGCCAGTCGGAATCGGGGCCGAGCGGATCGAAGTGGCGGACGAAGCTGGTGTCGCCCGTGGCGGCGAGTCGCGTGGCGATCTCAGCGGGCGCGTGGAGCGGGAAGCATTGGCCGCTGAGGTTCACCCAATGCGTCCAAGGCTGCGGCTGGCGCAAGGCGAGTTCGAGGCCGACGAGTTGTGCCCGGATCAGGCTGAAACGGCCCCAGAGCACGGCGGTGGGCGGCTGGACGACGATGTTGGGCCGCGTAGCGGCGAGCGCGGACACGGCGCGGTGTTCGCCCGCCGGACGGCGGCGGTCGTAATGGACAACGTAGACGTTGTCGGGCGACCAGAGCGCATCGATCAGGCGCCCGAGTTGCGCGGGGTCCTTGTGGGCGAGGAGGTGGAAGGCTACGGCCATGCGACGCTGAGGGGTGCGGCGGTCTCGGCGGCGGGCGCGGTGTGGCGCCTCAGCCAGTCGAAGAATCGCGCGCGGGTCTGCGGCAGCTCGAGGTGCTCGCGGGCGAAGGCGACCGCGGTCTCCGCGATTTTACGACGTTCGGTGCGTTCATCGTGCAGGCGCAGCAACGCGCGCTCCACGTCGGCACTGGTCGACGCGAAGTGCGCGATCCCGGCTGGGAGCCCGGCGAGGAAGTTCTCCGTCGCAGTGCCCGGGCAGGTGGGCGCGACGATCGGCAGGCCGGCGGCGAGATAATCGGCCAGCCGGCCGGGCACGGAGAAACGCCAGCGGCTCGTCGCCTCGTGCCGGACCGGCAGCACGCCTACGGAGGCGCTGGCCAACAATTGCGAGAATTCGGCGGCGGGCCGGCGGCCGAGTTCCCGCACATGGCGGCGCGCGGCGGGCGAGAGTTTGTGCGCCTCGGTCCCGATGTAGAGCAGCTCGGCGGCCGGGCGGCGGGCGGCGAACGCGAGCCAGCCGGGGAGGAACACCGTCTCGAAAAACGAATCGCGGCCGGCGTAGAGCGCACCGGTCGCGAGCGCGCGGAACGGCCCGAGGTGGCGATCCGGCGGGAAGCCCGGGACGAAGCCGCAGGGCGGTTGCAACACGAGTTGCGGGGCGGAGACGTGCGGAGCGAAGACGGCGCTGAGCTGCTCGGAGACCGTGATCAGTGCCGTGGCGTCGCGCGCGAGCGCGAAGAGTTCCGGCAACGCGTCGGGGGTGACGGGGCCCTCGTCGAGCAGGTCCATCAACATGAGCACATACCGCTCGACTCCGGCGTGGCGCAGGAGCACTCGAGCGCGGGCGGCGTGATCGTCGCTGTAGACGCAGACGAGCGCCGGGCCGGGGCTGCGTCGCCAGGCATTGCGGACGCGGTGCAGCTGCGGCGAACTCGCCGCGAGCGCGGGCATCGCGATCTTCGGGAAGATGCGGCGGACGAAACGCGCGCCGCGGGCGAACGGCCAGGGCAGCTCGCTCGCGACATGGAGGCGGCGGAATTCCGCGGGCGGCGCGTGGCGGCCGCGCCGGAAAGTGAGGTGTAGCAGACGTCCAGCGCAGGGCTTGTAGAGGCGCCGGAGCATGACCGAGGTGCCGTCGGCTTCGCCGAGCGGCACGTGGTAGACGAGGAGATGGCGGGCGGAATTCATCGGCGCGGCTCAGAGCGGAAGCAGGGTTCGCGCCGCGCGGAGGGCGTAGCGGAGTGCGGTGCCGGAGCTGCCGGAGCGCGCGATGCGGGCGGCATCGAGGAGGCGGCGGCGGGCGGCGCGGCGGGCGTCGGCGGGCGAGCGACCGGGGAAATCGCGGGCGTTGGCGAGCAGGATCGTGGCGGTCTCGGCGATGAGCGCGGCGCTCTTGTTGGACATTGCCCCGGGGTGTTTGCGGTAGCGGAGCGTGAGGGCGCCGTTGTAGGCGAGGGCGACGCCGCGGCGGCAGCAGCGTAGCCAGTAGTCGAAGTCGTTGCAGATCGGGTAGAGCGGATCGAAACCGCCCACGAGCGCGAAGGCGGCGCGATTGAACACGACCGCCGCGGGCTGGATCACGAGGCGGCCGTCGAACAGCGCACCGGGCAGGCCGCCGCGGAGATCGGCGGGGACTTCGCGACGGTTCACCTCGGCTCCGGTGTCCGAGTCGAACACCGAGCTGCCGCCAAAGACGAGCGCGGGCCCGCTGGCGGGCGCGGCGGCGAGACAGCGCGCGAGGTGGTCGGGCGTCCAGAGATCGTCGGCATCGAGGAGCGCGAGCCATTCACCGTGGGCGGCGGCGAGGCCGGTGTTGCGGGTGGCGGGCAGACCGCGGTTCACCTCGTGGCGTGTGTAGTGGACCGGCTGGGGCACGGAGGCGGCGAACGTGCGGACGATTTCCTCGGTGCGGTCGCGCGAGCCGTCTTCGGTGACGATCAATTCCCAGTCGGTGAACGTCTGCGCGCGGACGGACTCGAGGGTCTCGGCGAGGAAACGTTCGGCGCGATAGGCCGGCAGGCAGATGGAGATGAGAGGCAAGAGGCGAGAGAGGCTAGAGGGGCGAGGCGAGAGGGGACTGCTGAAGCGGCTCAGGCGGAGTCGTAGTGGCGGAAATGGCGGCGGTTCACGCGGGCGTAGAGGCGCTGGCCGGAGCGCGCGCCGGCGCGGAGCAGGTGCAGCAGACGGGGCGCGGCGGCGCGTTGGCGCGAGGGGAGGCGGACGGTGAGGAGTTCGTGCCAGACCCGGGCGGTGGCGGCGGGCGCGATCTCGGCGGCGCGTTCGCGGGCGCGGCGGCACATCGCGGAATAGAGCTTCGGGTCGTCGCGTAGGCGCTGGAGGGCGGCGAGCGCGGTGTCGGCGTCGTCGGCCTCGAGGTAGTCGAGCGCGTCGCGGTGGAGCGCGCGGTAGGCGGATTCGGGGCCGACGATGGCGGGGACGCCGGCGAGCCAAGCGTTGAGGAGCTTCGTCGGCGGTTTGTGATCGGCCCCTTGGTGCGCGGGATCGCGAAGGGCGATGACGACATCGATGCCGCTGTAGTCGTGCAGTTGCGAGAAATCGATGCCGGCTTCGACACTGGCATTGCCGGGCGTGACCCATTCGAGGCCGAGCGCGGCGAGACGACCCGGCCACTCGGGAGAACGAATCGCGGGCGGCAGGTGTTTGAACATGCCGAAATAGCCGACGCGGCGCACCGTGGTGCCGCGGCCGGGTTCGCGCGGGAGGAGCCCGGGTTGCGTCCAGTGGTTCACGTAGAACGCCCGGCGTCCGTCCGCCTGAAGCGGGTTCTGCACGATCTCGAAATCGGCGCGCCAGTGCGGGATGCGGTCGGCGCGGCAGACAACGGTCCAGAGGCGGGGCGACAGGAGCCGGCGATCGAGTTGCGCGTAGTCGTCGGCGTGGAGGACGACCAGACCGGCGCGGGGGAGCTCGCGCGAGAGCACGGCGGGCAAGCCGGCCTGACGGAGGCGGGCCCACGTTTGCAGAATCCACGCGGGGCGACCGCCGTTGATCTGTCGGCGGAGAAACGCCTCGTCGGGCGTGAGGCCGGCCCAGGCTGGATCGGTGCCGGGGAGGAGGAAAACGGGCGGGCGGGAAACGGCGGTCACGTGCCGGTGAGCTGGTGTTTGAGTCCGCGCGGGAGGCTGCGGCGGGCGGACTGGAGCATGCGGTCGGGCAGGGCGGCGGCGAGGCGCAGTGTCGCCGGGAAGCGGATGCCGCGCTCACGGGCGAGCTCGCGCACCTCGGTCCAGAGCGGGTCGGAGCTGCGGAGCATCTCGACGATGTAGCGCGAGCGCACGGCGGCGTAGGCCTTGAGGTCGAAGGCGTCGCGGAACGAGTCGAGCAGGCCGAGCACTTCGAAGCTGAGGAGCGTGCGCGCGCATTTCCAGCAGACGGAGCAGTTCCGCCGCTCGCTGCTGCGCACGCAGACGTGGAGATGGCGGCGGCTCGGAGCGAACCCGGCCACGCGCTCGATCTTCTGCACGCGGGAGTACTGGCAGCCGACGGAGAGCACGCGGAGGCGTTCGGTGGAGAGTTGGGGCAGAAGGACCGGGTCCCAGGCGGCGAGATGGGAGCCGGGCGTACGCACGAAGCAGTCCTCGTAACGGTAGCCGGAGGCGTAGAGGTAGGTGCCGATGAGTGACTGCACGACCAGCGCGGCGGCGGTGTTCCGGAACTGGTGCTCGATGTTGAACGTCTCGAGGCCGAGGAACTCGTCGAGATTCGAGTCCACCGCGATCACCGGCAGGCGGAGATCCTGCGCGCAGTCGATCACGCCTTCGTGGCGCCGGCGGAAGCCGGCCGCGCCGCGCGTGCCGAATGCGCCCACGTTGTTGAAAAGCAGATGCGTGAGCCGGTGGGCCGGCGGCACGGCGGGCCCGAGGTGGTCGCAGAGCACGCAGAACGAATCGATGCCGCCGGAGAAGCCCACCGCGACGCCGCGGCTGTAGGGCGGCGGCGGGGCGTAGTCGACCGCCTGGGCGACGCGCACGCGGATCGGGCGGAAGCCCACGCCGGATTGCGCGACGATGGCCGGCACGGCGGTGTTGAGCGAAAACAACAGGCGGGCGGAGACGCGGCCGGCGGCGAACACGGAGTCGCCGTGGCGGAAGGCCAGCGACAGCGCGGCCATGACGAACGGATCGAGACACTCGGGGTCGAGATAGCGTGCCCATTCGGGCGCGACGGAGAACCAGACGGGGTGAGTCTGGCCCTGGCAGGTGATGTTGGTCGTGAGGGCGACGGAGTCGCCGCGATCAACGAGGGTAGGTTTGGCGATGTGCATGGCCGTGCGGGGTTGGCACGCGCGCAGTGGGACGAACGTGGGCGGGAGCCGGGGGTTTAGGGGTGAGAAAGGGCAGCGGCGCGGAGCGACTCGAGGCCGCGCACGAGGCGATCGGTGCGTTCGCGGGCGACGGAATCCGCGCTGAGAAACGGCGTGAGTTCGCGCCGGGCGAGTTGGCGGCGCAGGCGGGAGAGGTTGCGCTGGAGCGGGACGAGCTGGAGGGCGAGGGCGCCGGCGTTGACGACGCGGCGCGCGAACGCCACCGGGGCGGAGTCGCCCGCGCGGTGCGGCGCGACGCGGCGGAGAGATGCGATGCGCTGCGGCCGGTACTCGAGCTCGACCGAGAGCAGCCAGTCGCGCCATTTGAAATCGAGGATGTGGCCGCCGGTCACCACGGGGATCCAGGGCACACGGCAGGCGTCGGCCACGATTGCGCCGTGCATCGCCTCGGCGATGAGGCATTCGCAACCGCGGATCGCGGCGAGGCAGTCGTCGACTGGCAGGAGGGGATCGATGTAGCGCAGGCCGGCACGTTCGCAGAGGCGGCGCCAAGGCGTGTGCGGCATCGCGCGGAAATGCGGCATGAAGCCGATCGCCGGTCCCGGGCTAGGATCCGGCAGTCGCACGGTGCGCAGGAGATAGGCGGCATCGGTCGCGGCACGTTCGGCGGGAAGACCGAGGGCCTGCGCGGTGAGCGGGCCGCGGACGGCGTGGATGTGCCAGCGGGAGTCGAGCCGGGGCGCGTCGTGGTAGCCGGCGCCGGAACCGAGCACGTGATAGGTTTCCGCCGCCGGAATGCGGTTGGTGAGGATCGTGCCGATGCCGAGCAGGAGCGTGGACGAATCGTCGTCGAGCACGTCGCCGAGCAGCTGCGGCCAGAGCCAGGGGTTGAGTGCGTCGCCGAAGTTCGGGGCGTCGGTGAAATAGTGGAGCTTCATGCGGCGAGCAGATGGCGGACCTCGGCGTCGAGTTCGGCGGAGGGGACGGTAAGGCGTTCGCGGGCGAGGGCGAAGTTGGCGGTGGCGGTCGCCTCATCCCAGATAAGCGAGCGGGCGTCGTCGGCAAACGTGCGGAACTGGAAGCCGGCGTAGGCGCCGCAGGGTTCCTCGACGATCGGAATCGCGCCGCAGAGCACGGCTTCAAAAAAACGGTACGACCAGACGAAGTCGCCGCTGGGGCAGAGCACGAACTCCGAGCGGGCGAGAAGTTGGAAGTAGTCCTCGTCCCAGGCCTTCCAGGGGAAAACGCGCCCGCGCTCGGAGGACCAGAGCAGGAGGTCGCCGAAGCGGCACGAGGAGCCGGCGGGTGGCACGCCGAGCCGGACGCGGAGCTTCTCCCACGCCTGCCGGGTGCGGCCGGGAACGGGAAACGGCGTGTGCGCGTGCGCGGGGAAGTTGCGCGCGATCCAGTCGCGCAGGAGGCGCCCACGCCGGTCGGTGACGAGGCCCGCGAACGCGAAACGCGTCTCGCGCGGCGAGCGCCAGAGGTTGCGGCAGTGGTCGACGATGGCGTGTGGAAAGATGAGCGGGCGCACGATGCGGCCGATGCGGGTCTCGGGCAGCGGGTGCGTGAGGCCGAGGCCGTGGAGCGGCCGGGTGCCCTGGTCGACCGGCGCGAACCGCGCGCCGAACTTCCGGCTGAGGAGGCGGAGGCGCGCGCGTTGATTGGCCGGCAACGCGACGGGAATGGAACCTTCGGCAAGAGCGTGCACGAGGCGCAGGCCTTGGATGTAGTGAACCGGTACGGCCGGCTCGATCGTGGGTGTCATCGGCGGATGGTTGGCGCGGTCGCGGACGACCGGCGTGGGCAACCGGGTGGATTGAAACGACGGAAAGGCGGGCGCGGACGGCTCAGCGCCGGCGGCGAAGAAGCTGCGCGGCGAGGCACCACGCGAGCAGGTGTGGACGCCAAGGTGTGGCGCGCCACGCTTGCCAACCGAGGGCGATCGCCTCGGCGGAATCGGACTCGCGGAGCAACCGGGCGAGTGTCCAACGCGAGTCGGCGAGGAGGCGGTCGCGCAGGCGCGCCGGGATGTCCTCGGCGCGGGAGTGTTTCTCGTAGAAACGGACGGTGTCCTCGGCGACGCGGAGCGTGCGCGTCATGCTGCTGCCGTCGTGCTTGTTGTAGCGGCAGGTTACGGACTGCGTGCAACCGAGCGTGCCGCCGCCGGCGAGGGCGCGGAACCAGTAGTCGCGGTCCTCACCGATGCGCAGCGCCTCGTCGAAGAGCCCGACGCGGCGCACGGTTGCGCGCGGGAGCGCGACGCAGGACGAAGTCTGGATGAACGAGCGGAGGAAGAGCCCGCGGCGCGGCGCGGCGACGAGGTCGGCGTGCGGAATGTGCTCGCCGACGCTGCGGCCGAGGAGCGCGTCCCAGATCTCGATGCCGGTGAACGCGAGCGCGTGGCCGCCGCGGGCGAGGCAATTGACGAGCGTGGCGAGGTGACCGGGTTGCCAGCGGTCGTCGGCGTCGAGGAAGGCGATGTAGTCGCCCTGCGCGAGCTGGAGGAGGCGGTTGCGGGCGGCGGCGACGCCGCGATTCGTGCCGAGGTTGGTGTACCGGATCGGCTGCGACATCTCGGCGGCGAAGTCGCGGACGAGGAGATCGGTGCCGTCGTTCGAGCCGTCCTCGACGACGATCAGCTCCCAGGTGCGGTGCGTCTGTGCGCGCAGGGACTGGAGCGCATCCGGCAGGAAGCGCGCGGCGTTGAAGGCGGGGATGAGAACGCTGACGGTCGCGGCCATGTTCAGCTGCGGGAAGTCGTAGCGCCGATACCGGCGAAGTCGAGCCAGCCGAGGCTGCGGGCGAGCCCGTCGCGGAATGCGACGGGAGGCCGGTAACCGAGGATGCGCTCGGCCTTCGCGTGCGGCAGTTTCCAGCGGCACTGCTGGAGCAACGCGAGTTCGGCGGTGAGGCGCGGGGCGGAGCGCGGGTTGCGCAGCGTCCACGAATCGCGGCGCGGCGCGGGCGAGGGCCAGGCGGCGGCGAGCGCCTTCACGAGACGTTTGGCACGGGCGGGCACGAGCGAACCGAGGCGCGCGTAGGCGGGCGAGGTCGTGAGCGCGGCGAGGCGGTTTTCCCGCTCGGGGATGATGCGCGGCGGCGGCACGGGGTGGAACGCCGCGCGGTCGTGGCCGAGGTGCGCGGCGATCGGCAGGAGGAACTCGGCCCAGGTGACGGTCTCGGTGTCGCCGACGAGGAACGTTTCGCCGGCGGCGGCGGGCACGGTGGCGGCGAGGCGGATCGCTTCGACCAGGTTGTCGATGTAGATGGAGTTGCAGACGCCGCGGCCGTCGTCGATCCAGGCGGCGCGGTCGGCGGCGAGATCGGCGGCGACATCGGCGAGCCAACGCGAACGCGGGCCGAATACGACCCCCGGGCGCAGCATGACGACCTCGACGCGGCGGTCGCGCGCGAGCTCGGTGAGGCGGCGCTCGGCGCGGACTTTGGCGTTGTTGTAGACGAGCGGATGGCGCTCGTGGAGCGGCGCGGATTCGTCCGAACCGACGGGGCAGTCCTGGCCGTGGACGGAGGCGCTGCTCAACCAGACGAGGCGGCGCACGCCGGCGACGGCGCAGGCCTCGTAGGTCGCGGCGGCCATGCGCACGATCTGGCCGGCGTCGCCGATGGCGGCGTGGATACAGATCGAGCAACCATGAAGGGCGGCGGCGAGCGGCGCGGGCGCGAGCAGGTCGGCGATGCGCCAGTCGAGACGCTGGCGCGCGAGCACCGCGAGGCTCGATGCGGCGCGCACGACGGGGCGCACAGTGCAGTCGCCGCGCGCGGTGAGCAGCTCGACGGTGCGCAGGCCGACGAAGCCGCTGGCGCCGATCACGGCGAAAACGGGAAGTGCGGAGGAAGCGGCGGGAACGTTCGACATGGTTGCCAACTCAGGTGGTGGCCGGAAGCAGGCGAGGAAGGGCGGTGCGCTCGACGTGTTTGCCGACGTTGATCGAGGGCAGTTCGAGCGCGCGGTAGAGCAGCCACGCGACGGCCTGCATGACGGCGAACGTGAGCGCGAAGCCGATGGTCCAGAGCGCCCACGACGGGATCGTGGCGATGGACGGACGGAGCAGGCCGCGCAGGAGCCAAAGCATCGGGTTGTGGAAGAGGTAGAGCGAGAAGCTGCTCAGGCCGACGGCGGCGACGGCGCGTTCGAGGGCGTTGAGCGGACGGACGTCGGCGCAGGCGGCCTGGAGTGCGGCGGCGAAGGCCAGCGGCGCGGCGAGCCAGCCGAGCGGCGACCATGCCCCACCGCGCAGGAGCGCGAAGGCGGCGACCGGGAGCAGCGCGGCGGTGAGCAGGCGTGCCCGCGGGATGGCGACACGGCCGTGCGCGAGCAACTCGGCGATCCAGAAGCCGAGGCACCACTCGAACCACCAGCGGAACGGCAGGTGGAGGATGGCCCAGTTCGCGGTGAGGTGCGGCAGGCCGTAGTGCCAGAACGCGGCGGTGGCGGCGGTGATCGCGATTGTGGCGCCGGCGCCGTAGCGGCGGTTCAGCCAGAGCACGAGCGGGTACACGAGGTAGAGCTGCCACTCGACGGCGATCGACCAGAACGCCGGGTTGATGTTGAAGTAGAACGGCTCGGAAAGCGTGTGGAGCAGCGAGGCGCCGAAGGCCAGGTGGCGCAGCGCGCGCAGGTCGAAGTCGGGCCAGTAGGTGATCGCGAAGGCGAGCAACAGCGCGACGGCGTAGGGCGGGTAGATGCGCCAGAAACGCCGGTTGATGTAGTTCAGCAGAAAGCCGTTCACCGTCGGCGCGGCGGTGCGGCGGCGCCAGCCGAGGTACGAGTTGTGGATGCAGAAACCGGAGATGACGAAGAACAACTTCACGCCGAGGTAGCCGAGTTCGTGCGGAAGGAAGAACCAGTGGTTGGCGGCGCCGAGCGCGGGCGTGAGTTCGGCCGGCACGCCCATCGGCGTGAATGTCAGCAGAAAGTGGTGCATGACTACCACCGCGATCGCGAGGCCGCGGAGCAGATCGAGGCGCGGGAAGCGCTCGGGTTTGTCAGGCTTGGTCATCGGCGGGCGTTTGCCACGGTTCGGCGAGCGGTTGGCGGCGGGCGTAGCAGGCCTCTATCCAGCGCACGGCGGCGGCGGCGCTGGTGCCCGTGACGAACGGCGGGCGGCGCTCGCGCACGGCGGCGCAGACATCGACGAGCTGGGCGATGAAGGCCTGGGCGTTGGTCTCGAGCGCCGCGGTGGGCGCGGCGGCGCGCGGCGGCAGCGGATCGCGGAGCTCGGCGGCGAAAGTCATCGGCAGGCCGTCGAGCGTGAGCTCGAGGTGGTTGGAGGCGTTCACGCGGCAGTGCACGGTGGCGCGCTCGAAGCGGAAGACGTAGGTGTTCGCCGTTTTCCAGTCGCGGCTCAGGCGGACCTCGGCGCGCACGCCGGAGGCGTAGCGGGCGGTGAGCAGGCAGTTCGCTTCGAGGCCATCGCGGGCGTCGTCGGCGTAGGCGAACTCGGCGGGTTCGCCGAGCCACCAGAGCAGGAGATCCAGGACGTGGACACCGATGTCGAGCAGCACGCCGCCGGGAGTCTGTTCGCGGCGGAAGAAGGAGTCGGTGGCGGCGGGCCAGGAGAACTTGCCGCCCTCGGCGATGGCGACGGAGCGCAATGGGCCGAAGGTGCCGTGCTCGATCAGGTGGCGCAGCGCGCGGTGCGCCGGCATGAAGCGCTTGTAGTGGCCGGCGGCGAGCAGGCGGCCCGTGCGCACGGCGGCGGCGGCGATGGCGCCGGCCTCGGCGGCGGTGGGCGCGAGCGGTTTCTCGCAGAGGACATCGAAGCCCGCGGCGAAACACGCCTCGGCCTGCTCGCGGTGGAAACGCGGCGGGGTGGCGAGCACGGCGAGTTCGCCGCCGGCGGCGAGCGCGGAAGGAAGATCGGCGAAGGCGCGGGCGCCGAGGGCGGCGGCGAGTTCGTCGCGCGCGGCGGCGACGGGATCGACGACGGCGACGGTGCGCGCGAGGCCGTGGCGCGCGATCTCGCGCAGCGCCGGCAGGTAGAAGAGGCGCGAAACGGCGCCGCAGCCGACGAGGACGAGCGACACGGGGCCGGTCTGCGCGGCGGGGGCCGCGGCGGCCGGGAGCGGTTGCGAGGCGGTTGGTGCGGAGTCGATCACGAGGAGACGGAGGTGGCCCGCGGTGTGGCGGGCGTGGCGGCGGCGGTGCCGGCGCGCAGGCGGGCGAGCAGCCGGTAGGCCAGCGCGCGGGGCGAGAAACGGGAGACGCGGGTGAGCCGGTCGAGTGCGGCGAGGGCGCGCTGCGGTTGGCGGCGCCAGGTCATGCGGGCGACGTTGAGGAGCATCTCGCGCAGCAGACGCAGGCAGATGCGGCGGTCGACGAGCGGGTTGCCGAGGTGTTTCTCGAAGACGGCGGAGAATTCCTCGGGGAAACGCACGGGGTCGGCGGTGGTGCTGACCGGGTGTTTGCGGTAGTTCAGCGTGGTGCGCTGCGAGAACGACGGGCGGAAACCGGCGCGCGCGAACTCGATGCAGAGGTCGAGGTCCTCGCCGATGCGCAGCGCGGGATCGAAACGGATGCCGCTGGCGAACACCGCGGCACGCGCGACGATGCCGGAGGTGAGGATGAAGTTGTGCTCGAGCAGGCGCGTGGGGAGTGCGGCGAGCTCGGTGGGCGGCGGGAGGAGATCGCGGCGGGTGACGCGGCCGGCGGGATCGATGAGGTTCAGGCCGGCGATGGACCACGCCGTATCCTCGGAACGGAGCAACGAGAGCGAGTGCGCGAGGTGGTCGGGCTCCCAGAGATCGTCGGCATCGAGAAAGGCGATGAACGCGCCGCGGGCGGCATCGATGAGGGCGTTGCGGGCGCGGGAGACGCCGCGGTTGGTCTCGGCGCGCAGGAGCTGGACGCGGTTCTGCGTCCGCGCGGCGAAAGCGCGCACGATCACGGCGGTGTCATCGAACTTGCCGTCTTCGTAGACGAGGATCTCCCAGTGGGGCCACGTCTGCGCGGCGACGGATTCGAGCGTGGCGCCGAGGTAGGCGCCGGCGCGATGGGCCGGGATGAGGACCGAGACGAGCTCGGCGGTGGCGGGGGCGACCATCGATCAGGCGGCGGAGCGGAGGCGGAGAAACGCGCGGCGGCGGCCGCGGAGCTCGGCGGCGTAGAAGCGGCCCTGCTGGTCGGGCAGACGCGCCGCGCGGAAGCGGGCGACGAGGTATCGCCACAGGCTGCTGGCCTCGGCGGGCGCGGTGCCGCCGCGGAGTGCTTCAACGACGACGGTGGCGAACGAAATGCTTTCGACGAGTCTCAGCAGCGATGGCTCCTCGAGGCGCGAGGCGGGCATGATGTGCGTGAGCACGAGATCACGGAAGCGCGCGGCGCCGAGGCCGAGGTCGAAGGTGCAGAGCGCGATGTCGGTGTCCTGACCGGAAATACGCTCCGAGCCGCGCAGGCCGAGAATGAGGTGGCGGGTGTCGGTCTCGACGCAGGCGAGGTAACGTTCCCAGACGCCGCGGCGGATGAACTCGCCGGCGGTGGGCGGGATCGCCTCGTAGTCGCGCGGGCTCGCGGCCTGGAGATCGCGCTCGAGCGGGCGGATCGCGAGATAGCTCCACCAGCGGCGGGTCCACTCGGCGGGCGGGCGCTCGAACTCGGGGACGAGTTGGCCGCCCCAGACGCCGAGATCGGGGCGGTTCGTGGCGTAGTCGAGGCCGCGCGTGATGTAGTCGGGCGCGAGAAGGTTGTCGTCGTCGACGAAGAGGATGAGGTCGCTGCGCGCTTCGCGCATGGCGCGCATGCGGGCGGCGGCGATGCCGAGCGTGTCCTCGCGCACGTGGCGGCCGTGCGGGTGCCAGGAGAGGTCGTACGCGGCGGAGAGCGGCGCGGTGGAGGCGTTGTCGAGGAGGACGAGTTCCCAGCGGGCGAAGTCGGCCTGTTGGCGGCGCAGGGCCTCGAGCGTGCGCTCGAGGAAGACGCGGCGCGGATTGTGGGTGCAGACGACGACGGAGAGTTCGTGGGTGGTCGGCATCGGAAAGGTTAGGACGGGAAAGGGACGGAGCCGCGGCGGAAGGGGTCGTCGCAACGCACGGTGCCGACGACGCGCGCAGGATTGCCGACGACGATGGCGCGGGCGGGCACATCGCGCGTGACGACGGCGCCTGCACCGATCACGGCGTGGTCGCCGATCGTCACGCCGCGCAGGACGGTGGCGCGGTTGCCCAACCAGACGTTGCGGCCGATGGCGACGGGCGCGACGGCGATCGGCGCGTCGGCATGGACGGGGTGGAAATCGGTGTCGAGCACTGAGACCCACTCGCCAAGCAGGCAGTTTTCGCCGATGCGGACGGATTGTGCGGCGGCGAGGGCGGCACCGCGGTTGATGAATGTGCCGCGGCCGATCGTGAGCGTGCCGCCGGCGAGCGCGGTGAGGCGCACGGGAAAGAGCCGGCTGTCGATGGAAACGTGGTCCGCGATCTTCACCTGCCCGCCGCCGGAGACGACCGGTGCGGCGCCGAGGAGACGCAGACCGCGGCCGGCTTGCACGCCGGCGCGACGGCGGAAGCGCCACACGCGGAATGTGGCGGCGAACTGGCGCAGGCGGTGGGAGAACGAGGCGGACATTGCGAGGGCTCAGTCGGCGGCGGAGTCGTAGACGCAGATGATGCGTTCGAGACGTTCGTCGGTCACCCGGATCCAATCGCGCGGTGGACGGCCGAACCAGCTGAGAATCTTGGGTTCATCGATGGGATCCTGCTGGTGGTAGTGGCACATGCCGGCGGGCCAGCGGTACGGGACCGAGGCGATGACGGTGCGTCCGGTGGCGAGGAGCTTGCGCGCGAAGGCGGCCGGATCGGAGAGGTGCTCCAGCACCTGGAGACAGAGCACGAGGTCGAAGCGGCGGCCCGGATCATAGACGAAGAAGTCGCCCTGCACGCCGCGCACGCCGGGAATCTCGGGCTTGAGCGCGATGTCGATCGCGGTCTTGTCGGGGATCCACTCGAGGCGGCGCAGGAAGGCGGTGTTGCGCGGGCCAACCTCGAGGACGGACCCGGCGGTGGCGGCGTGCTCGGTGGCGAGGCGGCGGACCTCGAGGTAGTAGTTCATCTCGCGCCGATGCTCCCAGTATTCGGAGGAGTCGCGGCGGAGCAGGCGCGGGAGCACGAGGCGGGCGGCGCGGAGGTTTTCGCGGGAGAAGGGGCGGTGGACGAAGGCGCCGCCGAGGTGGCGGAGAGCGGCGCGGCGCTGGTGGTGCGCGGAGGCGTAGAGCGCCCATTCGCGCTGGGTCGCGGCGGCGTCGCGCTCGTGGAGGAGCGGGCGGACGGGCGGGGGGACGAACGCCACGCCGCGGCGCGCGGCGGTGCGGCGCAGGATGCCTTCCTTGAGCTCCCGTTTCTTCGTGCCGTGGGTGAAGTTGGAACTGCCCGGGTGCAAACGGTAACGGAGGAGCGGAGACAGAAGATTGGCGAGGCGGCCGACTTCGGCGAGGCGCAGGAAGATGTCGAGGTCCTGCGAGTAGGGCAGCTCCTCGTTGTAGCCGCCGACTGCGAGCAGGGCGTCGCGGCGGAAGACGAGCGTGGGATGGATCATCGCGCCGCCGTTGCCGGTGAGGAGCTCGCGGTCGATGGCCTCGTGGAGGGCGGGCGGATCATAGCGGTTCACCGGCGCGCCGTGGTCATCGATGCTGTGGACGGAGGTGCCGAGCGCGACGACCGCGGGATGCGACTCCAGATAACGGAGCTGCTGCGTGAGGCGGTCGGGCTCGGCGAGATCGTCGGCATCCATGCGGGCGACGAAGGGCGCGGTGGCGAGGGCGAGGCCGCGGTTGAGCGAGCGGGTGATGCCGCGGTTCTCCTGGTCGATGCAGTGGAGGCGCGGATCGGCGGCGGCGAAAGCGCGGCAACGTTCGCCGCTGCCGTCGGTGGAGCCGTCGTTGACGAGGATGAGACGGAAGTCGGCGAGCGTCTGCCGCTGGAGGCTGCGGACGGCGTCGTCGAGGTAGCGGCCGGCATTGAAGACCGGCATGACGATGTCAACGAGCGGCATGGGCGTGAGGGCGGCCGGTGATCGCGGCGAGGAGCGGGCCGTAGCAGCGCTCCGGCGAAAAACGGGAGAGCGCGAGGTCGCGGCCCTGTTTGGCGCGGGCGGCGCGGGCGGCGGGATTGCGGAGGAGCGCGACGATCTGGGCGGCGAAGTCGACGGGGGTGTCGGCGGGCGGGAGCGTTTCCGAGAGGAAGCCGAGGCCTTGGAGACCGGTCGAGGTGGTGACGACGGCCTTCCCGTGGGAGAGCCCTTCGAGGAGTTTGATCTTCACGCCGCCGCCGTGGTGGAGCGGGACGAGCACGAGCGCGGACGCTCCGTAATGGACATCCGGCGACTCGATGAAACCGAGGTTCTCGACGCTGGGATCGAGGCCGGTGAGGCCTTCGCCGACGCGGCCGCAGATGCGCAGGCGTGCGGCGGGGTGGTCGCGCAGCACGCGGGGCCAGACCTCGGCGAGCAGCCAGGCGAGGCCGGCCCGGTTGGAGGGGTTGTGGCTGCCGAGGTAGAGGCAGAGGTCGGGGTTCTCGGTGCCGGGCGCCTGCTCGGCGGTGACGGCCTTCGGCACGAGGATGATCCGTTCCGGCGGGACGAGCTCGGTGTAGGCGGCGTAGTCGTCGTCCGAGATGGCGACCACGCGGTCGGCGACGGACAACATGGCGGACTCGGTACGGGCGGTGAGGTAGTCGAGGCTGCCGGGGGCGAGCAGCGCGGCGGTCGAGCGAGCCTTCTGATGCCAGACGTTGTGGCTGAGCATGATCGTCGTGGCGCCGTTGGCGACGGTGCAGGCGCTGCCGAGCCACGGGTAGTTCACGAGGAGGGCGTTGGGCCGGAGGCGGCGCACGAGGCGGGCGACGAAGGCGAGCTCGGACTGGTCAAGCGGGCGGTACCAGCGCGGCACTCCGTTGGGGATGCCGGCGAAGGGCACGATCTCGTTGGGGGAGGCCGGCTCGGGTTGGAGGCGCGAGCCGAGGCGGCGGGCGGTGCGACCACCGAGGGGCAGGCGCTCGGGGAAGAAGTGCGTGCCCGCAACGTGGACACTGCGGCGGAAGTGCAGACGGCAGACGGAGGCGAGCTCGGCGGGTGTGCGCCAGCGCCAGGAGTTGGCGACTTCCGCGGGTTGCTCGAGCCAGGCGACGTGGCACCGCACGCCGTGCTCGGTGAGGAAGCCCATCATCTCGTGGAGCAAGGCGCTGGCGCCATCGTCCTGCGGGCGCGGGCTGTGGCGCGTGACGAAGAGGGCAAGTGGGGCTGCCATCGGAGCGGGAGCGCGGCGCGGGTCAGGCGGAGCTGATGGCGAAGGCGGGCTCGATGCGGCAGCCGCCGAACGAGCGGTCGCTCTCGTGGTCGTGCACGCTGGTGACGACCTCCCAGAGGGCGAGGGAGCCGATGCTGTCGTAGTAGTGGCGGCCGGAGCCGATGGCGGCGCTGATCTGGTAGGCGCCGGGGTGGAGCGGCAGGCGCGGGAGTTCGAGGCGGATGCGGCTGGTGCCGGCGGGCAGGGTGAAGGTGCGGCCGCCGCCATCCGAATCCAGGGTGAGGATGCGCTGGCCGTCGACGGTGCGGAAGCCCAGGCCGAGCATCATGTTCTCAAGGGTTTCGCGCGCCTCGACGACGAACTCGATCGCGAAGGGCTGGTTGAAGCGCAGGCCGCCGGGGGAGACGACGGCGACCTCCTTGAAGCGTGCGGTGCGGGCCTCGGCGCCGGGGCTGCGTTTGGCGGCGGTGAGGTCGAGTGTGAGCGCGGAGGCGCCGGAGCCTTGGGCGTAGTGCTCGATCGCGGTGTCGACATCCATCGGGCCGCTGGAGCGGCCGCCATCGAGGAGGACGCAGCGTTTGCAGAGGCGGCGGATGGCCGTCATGTGATGGCTGACAAAGAGGACGGTGCGGCCGGAGCGCTCGGAGACATCGGCCATCTTGCCGAGGCATTTGCGCTGGAACTGCTGGTCGCCGACGGCGAGGACCTCGTCGACGATGAGGATGTCGGGCTCGAGGTGGGCGGCGACGGCGAAGGCGAGGCGGACGTACATGCCGCTCGAGTAGCGTTTGACCGGCGTGTCGAGGAAGCGCTCGACCTCGGAGAAGGCGACGATCTCGTCGAACTTCCGGGCGACTTCGGCGCGGGTCATGCCGAGGATGGCGCCTTTGAGGAAGATGTTGTCGCGGCCGGAGAGCTCGGGGTGGAAACCGGTGCCGACCTCGAGGAGGCTGCCGACGCGGCCGCGCAGGCGGATCTCGCCGGAGGTGGGCTCGGTGATGCGGGAGAGGACCTTGAGAAGGGTGCTTTTGCCGGCGCCGTTGCGGCCGATGATGCCGAGGGCTTCGCCGGGCTGGACATCGAAGGAGACGTCGCGGAGCGCCCAGAAGTCGCGTTTGTCCTCGCGAGGTGCGGCGGCGGGTTTGCCGCCGGCGAGCGAGCGGCACCAGCGGCCGAGACGTTCGACATCATCGCGGAGCGAGGTCATGCCGATGTGGCCGAGTCGGTACTTCTTGGAGACTCCGCGGATTTGGATGATGGGACGGGACATGCGGGAAAGAGGCGAGAGGCTAGAGGGAAGAGGCGAGGGGACGGAGCGGGCTCAGACGGTGTCGACGAAGGTGCGGGCGGCGCGCTGGTAGGCGAAGATGCCGACGAGGAAGACGAGGATGGAGAGCGCGACGGATTGGGCGTACTGCGTCGCGTCGACGTGGCCGACGCCGAGGAAGAGGCGACGGGTGGCCTCGACGATCGCGGTCATCGGATTGAGTTGGGAAACCCAGCGCCACTTCTCCGGCACGCGGGAGAGCGGATAGATGATCGGCGTGGCATACATCCAGAGCTGGATGATGAACGCCTGGATGTGGTGCAGGTCGCGGTATTTTGCGGTGAGCGTCGAGAGGATGAGTCCGATGCCGAGGGCGAGCACGGCCATGTGCAGGACGATGGCTGGGTACGCGAGCCAGACCAGCGACGGGCCGGCGACGGCGGGGTTGTGCGCGAACCAGTGTTCGCGGACGAAGAACGTGAAGAACGTGAGCAGCTGGATGCTCAGGGCGATCAGACACGAGACGGCGAGCGCGAACGGCGGGATCAGGCGCGGGAAATAGACCTTCGAAAAGAGCGCGGCGGAGCCGGCGAGGGAGTTGCCCGTCGCGCCGAGCACGGCGGCGAAGTACGTCCAGCCGAGCATGCCGCAGAGGTAGAAGAGCATCGGCGGGACGCCGTCAGTCGGGACGCCGATGACCTTGTTGAAGATCAGGGTGAACGTGAAGGTCGTGATGAGCGGGTTCAGGAAGAACCACGCGGGCCCGAGGATCGTCTGCTTGTACTTCGCGGTGAAGTCGCGGAGCACGAGTTGGCGCAGGAGATCGCGGTATTCGATCAGGCCGCGCCAGTCGAAGACGAACCAGGCGGTCGTGGGCTTGATGACGATCTCGGTTTCCGAGGACGGTGGCAGTGTGCTCATGCGGAAGGTAGGCGTGGATGGAGGCGGGCGGCGGCGGTGGGCAGCTCGTCGGTATGGGTCGACGTGAAGGCGGATTCCAGCGATTCGCGTGCCGGGGCGGCACGCACGATCGCGAGGGCGAGAAGGGCGGCGACGGAGGCGAGGCCGAGCACGGCGGGATTGCGTAGGACGAAATCGATCCAGCCGTGCGCGAGCACGAACGCGGCGCCGGTGGCGAGCAGCGCGGCGGCGGGCACGAAACTCCACGCGCGGCGGAGCGCGGCGAGCCAGACCAGCCACGGGGCGGCGAAGAGCGCGGTGCCGACGAAGCCGAACTCGGCGCTGAACTCGACCCAGTCGCCGTCGGCGTGGACGTGCACGGGGCGATTCCAGTTCGGTTGAAAACGGCGCACGGCTGCGGCGAAGGTGGGCACGCGTTGCTGGTACTCAGGGAAGAGGATCACGTAGCTGCCGGCGCCGTGGCCGAGCCATGGGCGGTCGAGCGTCATCTGCCAGGCGATGTCGTGGAGGATGCGCCGATACGAGCCGCCGACGAGAAGATCGCCCGGCTCGCGCGCGAGTTCGGCGACGCGGTGCAGCGTCGCGCGGACCGGCGGCAGCAGCGCGAGGCCGGCGGCGAAGACGAGCGCCGCGGCTGCGCCGACCGTGAGGAGGCGCGGGCGGGAGAACCAGCGGTCACGCAACGGCCAGAGCACGAAGGCGGCGGCGGATGCTGCGAGTACCGCGGCGCCGGCGAGGCCGGCGCGGGAGCGGGTCGTGACGGTGCCGAGGAAGACGAGCGCGACGAGCAGACCACACCAGAGATTGCGTCGGCGCAGGAGCGGCCACGGGCGCAGCGGCGTGGGCGCGAACCAGGCGGCGAGCGCGAGCGCGAGCAGCACGACCTGATAGGCGGCCTGCTGGTTCTTGTACGGGAACTGCGGCGCGCCGAGGTGGAACGCGGCGTCGGACACCAGCCAGAGCACGGCGTGCGAACCGGAGAGGTTGTGGGCGAACGCGAACGCGGAGAATGCCGCGGCGTGGAGCGCGAGCAGGCCGAGCACGGCGGAGAGGAAGGGTACGCGGCGGCGCAGCGCGGCGAAGGCGGCGAGCGGCAGACCGGCGGCGGCGGCGACGAGCAGTTGGCGCCAGGCGTTGGCAAAATCGAGGAAGTCGCCCGGCAGGCGGTCGAAGGGGCCGGCGATACCGGTCGGCAGCCAGGCGCGATGCGCGAGCGGCACGATCGCGCCGACGGGACGGCGATCCGGAATCAGGAGACGGTCGGGGTTGATCGCCTGACAGAGCAGGAGTCCGGCGAAGGCGAGCGCGCAGAACACGACGAAGGGCGAGAAGAGCGGCGCGGCATCCGCGCGCACGGTGCCCGCGCGATCGCCGTCGCCGGTGGGCCACGCCACGAGCCGGCGACGGGCGGCGAGCCGGGCGAGCACGAACGCGATGCCGCCCACCGCGGCGGCGAGCGTCTGGCCGCCGACGGTCGACGCGCCCAGCCACCATGCCGGCGCGATCCACGCCACGGCCAGCGCGCAGAGCACGACGCGCTCCGCGGAGGAGAGCGTGTCGGACGGCGCGTTGGTGGCGGCGGTCATGGAGGTTGGTTGTTGCGGGCCAAGTCGGCGACCTGGCCTACAGGTCAGAACGTGCAGGAGACGAAGCCGGCGATGACGTGGCGGTCGTAGTCGAGCAGGTTGTTGTTCGAGCGGGAATTCGTGTAGGTGTAGTCGGCGCCGGCGGCCCAGGTGCGGTTGATCGAGTAGGAGAGATTCAGGCCGGCGCGGGTGCGCTCATCGTTGCGGCTGGTACTCGGGAAGTCGGCCCATTCCTCGGCGAGGCTGAGCGAGGCGCGGGTGCGTTGTCCGATGCGTTGGGTGACGCCGAGGCGGAGGGACGAGCTGACGGTCGAAAGGTTGTCGGCGCTGAGGCCCTGCTGGCGGCTGGCGTTGACCGATACGACGGTGCGCTCGCGGGCGTGCCAGGAGAGGGAGAGATTGCCGACGAGGGTGGCGCGACCGTGGTCGTTGAGGCCGACGGCCTCGCCCTGTTCGTAGCCGATGGAGAACGAGCTTTCGAGCTTCGGGAAGCGGGTCGGAGGGAGGAACGGTCCGGTGAGGCGGAGGCCGAAGGTCATGCTGCTGTCGTCCTTGTTGCGGTCGAGGGTCTCGTCCTGACCGCGTTTGAGCCAGCGGTAGCCGACATCGGCAGAGGCGCGGAGGCCGCTGATGAACTTGTAGAAGAGGCCGCTGCTGAGGGAGTGCGACTGTTGGTCGATGGAGCCGGCGGCGCCGTTGGAGTTGCTCACCGTATCCGTATAGCGGTAGTCGGCGCCGAGGCCGAAGCCGCCGAGGAAGTCGTTGTAATCGAAACCGGCGCCGGCGTTCCACTGGGTGCGGTCGGTGAAGACGTCGCGGGAGGTCTCGGTGTAGGCGAGGTTGGTGCGGAGATCGACGCGCGGGCCGGCGCGGTAGGTGCCGGAGAAACGGCCGCCCCAAGTCGTCGCGCGGACGCGGGCGCCGACGGTCTCGTCGACATCGGTCGTGTCGGAATAGTTGGCGGAGAACACGCCCTCCTGGCGCGCGCCCTCGGGGGTGGGCAGGTCGACGCGGAGGGAGGCGTGGTAGCCTTCGTTATCGAGGTTGGTGAAGTCGGCGTAGCGGTTGATGGAGACGCCGGCGGAGGCATCGATCGTGCCCAGGCCGGCGGCGCGGCGGTAGGCGAAGGTGGGCGCGAGGGTGTAGATCGTGTCGTCGAGTTCGCTGGAGTTGCCGAGGAGGTTGGTGTCGTAGGAAATGCGGCCGATCGTGGTGAGCGTGAGGGAGCCGCGGGCGAACTCCGCGAGGGCGTGGGCGGTGGCGGGGAGGACGAGGGTCGCGAGCAGCGCGGCCGGGAGCAGGGCGGTTTTTGGGGCGGTATTCATGGTGTAACGCTTTCGAAACGGACGAGCTGGGGAAGGGCCGCGCGCAGGGCGGCGACGGCGGAGTCGTAATCGTAGACGGCGCCGGAGAGGGTGATGCCGAGCACGCGTTGGCCGAGGTTGCGGTTACCGGCGAGGACGGAGGCGAGGCGTTCGTCGGCGGCGACCTGGCGGTAGTCGAGATGTTCGCCGCTGACGGAGGGGCGTTCCTCGACGAGGCCGTGGAAGACGTAGAAGCGCTGGCCGGCGCGCTCGAAGATGTATGTGCGGAACGGGATCGTGAGCGTGCCGACGGTGAGGGGCAGCACGTCGCGGTTTTCGACGAGCTCGAGGCCGGAGGCGGGGAAGCAGACGGTCGGGTAATGCGAGCCGGCGAGAAACTTGGAGACGCGGCCCGGATCCCAGCGCAGGAAGAACGCCTGCCAGCGGATGCCGTCGGCATCGGTCCACGAGCCGCGGGCACCGTCGTTGTGCTTGAGGAGCTTGACGGTGCGGTCGTCGAACGGCGTGGACTTGTAGTCGGCGGCGGCGGTGGGCCAGGCGATGTCCCAGCGCAACGGCGCGGGCAGGCGGCTCTCATGGTAGCCGTACCAGGCGCGCGTGGTGACCTCGCCGGTGAGCAGCCCGACGAGCAGGACGACGAAGGGCGTGATTGCGACGCGCGGGGTGGCGAGCAACGACGTGCCCGGACCGCCGGCGAGGGCGCGCGGACGGTTGCCGCGGGCGACGAGGGCTGCGAGCGCCCACAGCCCGGCGATGCAGCCGATCATGACGAAGTTGCCCATCGGATCGTGCCAGCGGTGCAGGGCCTCGGTGCCGTCGCGGCCGGCGACGTAGGTGAGGGTGACGGTGCGGGCGGTGTTGAGGAGGAAGGCGACGACGAAGCTCGAGAGGACGAGCACGATCCGGCGGACGAAGCGGAGGCGGTAGAATTCGCCGAGGAAGAGCGACATCATGAACGCAGTCTGGAGCGAGCGGATACCGCTGCACGCCTCCTCGACATCGACGAGCGACTGGCCGATCGCGATGGTGTTGCCTTGCGCGAGCGCGGGGATGCCGCAGAGGGAGAGGCCTTCGGCGCTGATCTGGGTGTTGAGCTGCATGAGGCCCTGCGTGAAGGCCTCCTCGGCCCAGACCGGCCAGGGCAGCGCGGTGAGCGTGAAGAACACCGGGAAGGCGAAGTGCCAGGTCCAGCGCCAGCCGCCCCAGGCGGTGAGCACGGCGAAGGTGGAGCCGAGCGCGGCGACGGCCATGAGCCAGTTGATGCGCACCCAGTCGGGGTTCGCCTCGTGGATGACGCGCAGCGGCACGAGGGCGAGCGCGACGAGCGTGAGGACGAGGGCGGGGAGCCAGTTCGCGGCGCGGGCGAGCGGCGCGGCGGCATCGCGGAGGCGTTCGAAGACGAGATAGCCGGCGAGTGCCGGGATGGCCCAGCCGTACGAATACAGCGGGTTGACCCGCCACTCGAGGCTCTGTTGCGACCAGACGGCCAGCCAGAGCGCGCCCAGGCCGAGCGCGACGGCGACGAGATCTCCACGGAAGGCCAGCGGGCGACTGGTCGAACTGGCCGTGGCGGGCGCGGACGAGGCGGCGGTGGGCATGGGAGGCGAGAGGCTAGAGGCGAGAGGTGAGAGGACTGAGAGCGTCAGGCCTTCGTGGACTCCTTCTCGCCGTAGGCTTGGTAGTAGTCCTTCCCGTAGGCGCCGTAGCCATCGTAGTCGTAGCTGAGCACGCGCGAGCGGGGGAGTTGGTTGAGGACGACGCCGAGCACGTACGCGCCGGTCTCGTCGAATTTCGCGAGGGTTTTCTTCACGATGGCCCGGCGGACGGTCTTGAACTTGGTGACGTAGATGACCTCGGCGGCGTGGCGGGCGAGCAGCAGCGCATCGGGGAAGACGGCGGAGGGCGGCGTGTCGAGGATGACGATGTCGAACGAGCGCTTGAGGCGATCGAAGAGCGGGGAGACGGCGAGGCGCTCGATGATCTCGGTGGGTTTCTTCACGGCGCCGCCGGCGCTGAGGAGGTGGAGGTTGGGCGAGAGCAGGCGGATGCCGAGATCCTCCTCCTCGGCGGTGGCGAGATCGGGGAGGCGGTGGTCCTGCGCCCAGCGGAGGACGCCGCGGTCGTTGGGCACGCCGAAGAGGCGGTGCTGCGAGGGGCGGCGGAAATCGCAGTCGACGATGAGGGTGCGGCGGCCGTGGGCGGCGAAGACGGCGGCGAGGTTGGCGGAGGTCACGCTCTTGCCTTCGCCGGGGACGGAGCTGGCGACGAGGAGGACCTTCGGGGTGGGGATGTCGCTGCGGAGCTCGATCTCGCTGTAGAGGCCGCGGTAGCACTCGACGAGGGCTTCATCGGTGCCGTCGCGGAAGACGGTGGCGTGCTGCTGGGTGGGGATGTTCTTGAAGAGGCGCACGCCGGCGAGCAGGTGGGTCTGGAGTTTGTCCTCGATGTCGGAGGCGGACTTAATGCGCGTATCGAGGAAGCCGAGGCCGAGGGGGAGGCTGAAGAGGAGGAGCACGCCGAGGGCGCCGGCCTTGGCGGCGATCTGGCCCTTGCCGCGGTTGATGGGGGAGCTGGGGATGTAGGCGCGGTCGAAAACCTTGATGTTGGTGTTCTCCATCTGCGCGGAGATGTTGGCGTCGTTGAGCCGGTTCATGATCGCGCGGTAGGTGTCCTGCTTGGTGCGCGCGAACTGCTCGAGGAATTTGTAGTCGACGGAGATCTTATCGAGGGCCCGGGCGTCGTTCTCGGCGGAGACGAGCTCGGTCTTGAGCTTGGAGACGTAGGAGGCGGCGAAGGCGGTGCGGGTGCGGAGGTCGGCGATGGCGAGGTCGATGTCGGCGGCGAGGTGCTTGCGGGCGTTGTCGAGAGCGAGGGCGTTGTCCTTCATCTTCGGGTGCTCCTCGAGGTAGCGTTCCTCGAGGTGGCGGCGGGCGGCGAGCAGGCCGTCGATCTGGCCGCGGGTGGAGGCGATGCCGCCGAAGCCGTTGATGTAGGAGATCTCCTGGAGGTCGCGTTTCTCGCGGAGGTAGGTCTCCACCTTGTCGAGCTGCTCCTGGAGGCTGACGAGGTTGAGCTGGGCGCCGACGAGGGATTCGCCGAGGGAGGCGACCTTCTTGAGGACGACGTTCTGGTTCTCGCCGAGGGCGGCCATGTTGTACTTCGCGCGGTACTGCTGGAGATTGCGCTCGGCCTCCTCGACCTCCTTGCGCGTGTCCTCGGCCTGGTTACGGAGGAAGACGATGGCGGAGTTGGTGCCGGTCATCGCGAGGTCGATGTTGAAATCGATGTACTTGCGGGCGTAGCGGTTGGCGATGAGGGCGGCGGCCTCGGGATCGCGGTGGAAGACGGAGATGCCGAGGATGGTGGTGCCTTTGCGGGCGTAGACCTTCACGCGCGGGCCGAGGATCGCGGCGAGCGAGGGCGGGGGCGCATCGGGGCGCTCGGGGTCGCGATAGGGACGCTGGATCTTCTCGATTTCCTCGGCGGTGAAGGAGGCTTGGAGGGCTTCGAAGAACGTCTGGCTGCGGATCTGCTCGAGATGGACGTTGAGCTCGGCGTCGCGGGTGATGGTGGTGTCGACGACGGCCTGGACCGGGAGCACGCGGTTGGCGCGGGTCTCGAAGAGGAGGGAGGCCTCGGTCTGGTAGACGATCTCGGGCTTGGGCTGGAGGACGATGAACGCGACCACGGCGGGCACGGCGACGAGGGCGCCGATCCACCAGCGTTCGAGGAACATCCGCCAGAGGTCGCGCGGGTGGACCGAGAAACCGGCCGGGGCGGCGGCGGCCTTCGTGGCGGCGCCGGAGCGTTTGGGTGTGGAGCGGGACGCTTGGTTAGGCGAGGTGGACACGTTGCGAAAGGGCTCGAGGTTGCGTGGCAGGGCGCGGGCTCCCGGCGGCGGTGAGCGCGTCGGGAGCAGGGCGGTGGTTCAGAAGAGGCGTTCGGGGATCCAGATCCGGTCGCCGGGGATGATGGCGAACTCCTTGGGCGTGTCGGGGCCGGCGCCACGGCGGGTGAGCATGGCCTCCACGTTGATCTCGGTGGTCGTCTCGCGGCCGTCGGCGCCGAGGCGGGTGACGCGGACCGAATCGGAGCGGGCGGTGGGGAGGAAGCCGCCGGCGCGCGTGATGACATCGGTGATGTCGAGCGTGCTCTTCTCGGGCGGGAACGCCATCTTGCCCGGGCCGCGCACGGCGCCGAGGATCGAGATGTCGCGCACGGCGTACGCTTGAACCGAGATGTTCACCATCGGGCTCTTCAGGATGCGACGATCGACGTAGAGCTTCTCGATGAGTGTCTCGGATTCGCGTACGGAGCGGCCGGCGAGTTCGATGTCGCCGACGAGGGCGAGGCGGATGCGGCCGCGGGAGTCGATCTTCTGGGCGAGGGAGAGTTCGCCTTCGCCGTAGACGTTGATCGAAACGAGGTCGCCGTTGACGAATTTGTACGCGGGATCGGGCACCTCGCCGACGGGGGCGACCGCGGCGGGCGCGGTGTTGGCTGGCGTGGTGGTGGCGGCGGGCGCCTGGGCGTGGGCCGCGAGGGCGGCGGAGCCGAGGAGGGCGGCGAGGAGCAGGAGGCGGAGCGCGCGGTGCATGGCGGAGAGGCCGGAGTTCACGTTTCGAGGGGCAGGGCGAATTGTTGGACGAGATCGCCCGGGATGCGGGCGAGGGCGGGATCGCGATGGACGAGCACGGCGCCCTCATGGCGGGCGGTGGCGGCGACGAAGGCGGCGGAAACGGGGAGCTGGCCGCCGGCGCGTTCGAGGATGCGCTCGGCGTCGGCTACGACCTCGCGGGTGACGGGAAGGGCGGCGATGAGTTCCTCGGCGTAGAGGCGGTAGGCGCGGCGCGCTTCGGCGGGGTCGGGCACGGCGGAGGCGAGGCGCGACTTGAGATCGATGAGGGCGGTGGCGGGAAGGCCGATCTCGACGGAGTTGTCGGCGAGGAGGGCGTTCACCTGCTCGGCGCCGGGCTCCTGGAAGTAATGCGCCAAGATCGCGGAGGGATCGAAAACGTGGGTGATCATCGGGACGACTTGGACGCAGCGACGGCGCCGAGGTAGGCGCGGCCGGCACCGAGCAGGCCGTTGGCGATGGCCTTGCGATCGGGGAGGACGCGCACGCGGATGACCGCGGGCTGATTGGTGGGCTGCCATTCGAGGCGGCTGCCGGGCACGATACCCATCGCGGTGGCGAGCTTCGCGGGAATCGTGATCTGATGTTTGCCGGTGACCGTGGTGATCATGTTGGAACGTGGGGGACGAGGCGGCGGGAAAAGTGTTGGGCGGATCAAGACAAGCTACCGCCCTTGGCGGAGGCCGTGGTGGACGGCTCAACCGCGAGCGAACCCCGTTGTGGCGAGGGGTGGCGGAACATGAGCGAGTGTCCGCGACTCGGCTCCCGCAGCGGTCAGCCGCAGGAAGCCAGGAGTTGCGGAGGAAAATCGAGCGAAGCCGGGCCCGTGCGACGGAGCGCGGCGGCGGGAAGGTCGATGCGCAGTTCCTGCCCGAGCAGTGCGAGCAGCACGCAGGCGCGGCTCCGGCCGGAATCGAAGGTGACGATGCGCCCCTCGCTGCCCGCGAGGCACCCGGACAGCACCTGGATCCAATCGCCCGGAGCGAGCACGGGCGCGCAGGGTTGCACTCCGGAGGCGTGGGCGCGCAGCAACTCGATGAGCGAGCCGGGCACGGCCGGCGTGTGAGCGCCGAGCCGCACGAGGCCGGTCACATCGGGAGTGCTGGCGACGAAGCGGGAATCGGCTTCGAGGTCGAAACGCGCAAAAAGGTAACCCGGGAAAAGCGCCTCCGTGCGCACGGCGACGGCCCCGCCGCGCAGAGGCCGACGAACGGCCAACCGCGGCGCGAATGCCTCGATCCCGGTGCGGTCGGCCAGCTGCCGCGCGGCGAAGTGTTCACGCTTCGGGCAGGCGCGCAGGCAGTACCACTGGAGACGGGAGGTGTTCATGAGCGACGGGCAGGAAAGGCCGCGGGCGAACCGAATCCGGCAACTCCGGACACCGCCGTGGAACTTGGGCGGTGCAGGCGGGCTGGGCGGCTGGATCGGCGGTGCGTCATGGAAAAACTCAAAATCAAGGAATTCGCGGCTGGAGCTGTGCAAAACGCCACCCCTCGATCGGGGCAAACGGCGAAGCGGGCTTTCCGTCGTGCTTGACGTTTTTTTTACGACCTGATGCCCGAAAACCCGATCATGGAAATGGGGGAAACTCTTAGGCTTCGTCGGGGTTGCTGGTAGCCGCGCGAGTATGCCGCGGATTCATGGAGGAGGGCGGTTTCGGGGAATACCCGATGGCGCGGCCTGCTCACCGGTTCGCTGCGCCCCAAAAGCAGGCCGCCTCCGCAGCGGTGCACTGTTGCGTGCCCGGTTCAGCCAGGTCGCAGAGACGGAATGCGAACCCAGGAAGATTCCCGGGGGAGCGAGGGCGTGGTGCAGGCGCTCACCCAGATGACGTGCGGGTTCTCCGATGTTCTTCGGTCCGAAGGCGCCGCAGGTTCTTCCACGTGGCAGAATGCTCTCTTGCCGTATCTCCGTGTCCCCCGGGGCCGACTGCTTCGTTTGGGGTGGGTGAAGCCGGTGTGAGCTGCAGGTACCTCTGCGGCGGACAGTGGAGGAGAACTCCCACGCGAGCTCCGCCTCGGCAGCAGCGACGAGTCGGGTGTGCGAATTACGTGCGGGGCGAGCTGCCGACCGGATCGATGCGTGGGCACTGGAGCGAGACGGATTCGGTCGACGCAACGCCGGCGTGGAGCGCTGCGGCTGTCAGCCGACCCCGAGGCCGTTGTGGCTCTGGTTGGCGGGGTACGTTGTACCGCTGCGGCGGTATGAGGTCGGCGGTGGTGCCGGCGAGTGGACGGCGCGAAGCGAGGTGACGCTCGGCCGCCTCAGCTTTGCGCGAGGCGCCACGCTTTGAGCGTGTTCTTCATGAGCATCGCGACGGTCATCGGGCCGACACCGCCGGGCACGGGCGTGATCTTCGAGCAGAGCGGCGAAACGGTCGGGAAGTGCACGTCTCCCGTGAGCCGGTAACCGGTTTTCTTGGTCGAATCGGGCACGCGGTTGATGCCGACATCGATCACGACGGCGCCGGGTTTGACCATCTCGGTCGTGACGAACTCCGGTTTGCCGATCGCGGCGATGAGCACATCGGCTTGGCGGGTGATCGAGGGAAGGTCGGCGGTCTGCGAGTGGCAGACGGTGACGGTGGCGTTGGCGAAGGGTTTGCGCTGCATCGCGAGGAGCGCGATGGGCTTGCCGACGATGAGGCTGCGGCCGAGCACGACGACGTGTTTGCCGGAGAGTTTCACGCCGGAGCGCACGATGAGCTCCATGATGCCGGCGGGGGTGCAGGCGACGAAGCCGGTATCGTCCTCCTGGGCGACTTTGCCGAGATTGAGGGTGTGGAAGCCATCGACGTCCTTCCGGGGCGAGACGCGGCGGAAGACGGTGAGTTCGTCGATATGTTTGGGCAGCGGCGACTGGACGAGGATGCCATCGACGGAGAGATCGGCGTTGAGCTGGTCGATGAGGGCGAGGAGCTCGGCCTGGGTGGTCGTGATGGGCGGCAACACGACGCGGCTGGTGATCCCGATCTCGGCGGCGGTCTGGTCCTTTTTCTTCACGTAGGACACGGAGGCCGGGTCGTCGCCCACGCGCACGAGCGCGAGACAGGGTTTGCGACCGGGAATGGTCGCGACCTCGGCTTTGAGTTCGGCGACGATCTGGGCCGCGATTTTGTTGCCGTCGATGAGTTCCATGGGTTCGGCGATGAGAAGACGGCCGGGCGCGCCAGCGCAAGGCGGATGGCGTGATGGGCGCGCCGGAAGCGGGGGCGCAGGGTTTTTGCCGGAGCCCAAGTCGTAGGGGCCGGGCGGCGAAACGTGGGTGGTTCACCCCGGGACGGCCGCAAGCAAACGTCAAAAAGGCCGCGGACGGGAAATCCTGCTTCAACTGTGGGATGTTGGCGCCGAGAAGAGGCCAGTTATCCCCCCGCATGTTGCACGCACGGCACACCAACGCTTTTCACGCCGAGGCTTCGCGCTTCGCGTTGTGGGTGCATGTGGCCGGTGTGCTTGCAAGCATCCTCGCGATGCGGCTGGCGCGGGTTTGCCGCCGCGGTTGAGGTCCGCCGGCGGCTACGGCGTCGCGGGCGGCCGCGGAGGGCCCAATCATGGAAACGCCTCAACTTGCTGTGCCTTTCGGGAGAGGCGACGGTGCGCCGTGGTCTAGGGAGAACTCCCGGGGTGGCGACGTTAAAGAACCCCGGCGGCGAGCCGAGGTTGTGTTAGTCTCACACGCTTGTGAACCTCACCGCATGAGAACTGCTCCCCATCCCTTCGTGGCACGTGAACTCAGGAAGCCGGCTGTCGCCCGGCGATGCCTGACGATATCCGTCCCTGTGCAGCGCGGATAGGGTCACGATTGCGGGAGTCCGCGGCCGAGCGGCCGCCGGTTCCGGTCCCGACTTCACGTCGAGGCGGAGCCGATCGGAGCTCCGCGCGACGCCCCCAGCTTTTCCCAACGATGCCGCGCGCCTATCCCACCACCGAGCCTTCGACCGTCGAAGTCTTCGACCGGTTGCTGCTGTGGTTTTCTCCGGTGGCGCTTGCGGGGATCGTGGTGGCTTGGCCCTCGAACGCGCGACTGGGGACCGCCTGGGTCTGCGTCGTGCTCGGCGCGGAGCTGGGCATCGGCGTGCTCGTGTCGTTGCTGCGGCGGCACCTGCGACCGTCGCTGCGGCTCGCGACCTACAGTCTGTGCTTCGTGTTGGCGGGAGCGGCCGAGGCCTTCGCGGTCGGGGTGTTGGGCGCGGGGCTGCTGTTCACGTTTCTCGGGATCCTGCTCGCCTCGGTCGCGCGTTGCAACTGGGTGCGCTGGCTGACGATTACCGCGGCTGCGGTGCTCCTGGGCGCCGCGACGGTGTTGCACGGCTTCGGCTGGTTGGTGACGCGGGACATAGCGCAGTACGCCGCTTCCCCTTGGACCGGCGCCAGCGCGCTGCTGTTGCTGGCCTTCGCCGGTATGGTGGTGGTCTTCTGGAGCCGACTGAGCGACGGCCTGTTCCGCGCCAACGAGGATCGGCGCCTCGCGGAGGAGCATTTTCAAATGATCTTCGAGATCGCCGGCGACGCCGCGCTCATCTTCGAAGAAGGCCGGCTGGTCGCGGCGAATGCGCAGGCGGAGGTCGCATTCGGCCATGGCGCCGACGAACTACGCGGGCTCGCCTGGGAGTTGCTCAGCCCCGATCGCCAGGCCAACGGCCGCAGCTCCGTCGACGAATCACGCCGGATCTTCGCTGCGGCCTCCGAGGGGACGCAACATTTCCGCTGGTTGCACCGCCGCCGCGACGGCCGCCTCTTCGAGGCTGAGGTCGCGCTCAGCAGCGCGTTGTTCGGCCAACGGCGCATTCATCTCGCCATCGTGCACGACCTCTCCGACTACCGGATCGTCGAACGCGAAAACCGCCTGCTTGCGACCGCCCTCAGTCACGCGAGCGAGGCCGTCGCGATCACCGACGCGGCCGGGCAGGTCGTCTACGTGAACCGTGCCTTCGAGGTGATCACCGGCTACTCGCGCCACGAGGTGCACGGGCGCAACCTCCGCCTGCTCAAGAGCGGCCGGCACGACGCCGCGTTCTACCGCGAACTCTGGACGACGATCACCGCCGGCCAGGTGTGGCGCGGCCGGCTCGAAAACCGGCGCAAGGACGGCACCTTCTTCACGGAGACCACGTGCATCACGCCGCTGCGCGACGAGCGCGGAGTGATCTCGCACTTCGTCGCGGTCAAACGCGACATCTCGCACGAGCTCGAACTCGAGGACCAGCTCGTGCAGTCCCGCAAGATGGAAGCCGTCGGCCGCCTTGCCGGCGGCATCGCCCACGACTTCAACAACATCCTCCAGGTGATCACCGGCAACGTCGCCATGGCCGCGCTGGATGCCCCCGCCGGACATCCCGTGCACGCCTCGCTCGACGAGATTGCGCGCGCCAGCGACCGGGCGGTCAATCTCGTGCAACAACTGCTCGCCTTCAGCCGCCGGGAGACGCTCAAGCTGCGCCCCGTCGAGCTCGGCGGCCTGATCGGCGAGGCCAGCCGCATGCTCCGGCGGTTGATCGGCGAGGACATCGCCCTCGCGGTGCAGACGGGCGGGAAACCCCTGCACGTGCTCGCAGATCCGGTACGCGTCGAGCAGATCCTCCTCAACCTCTGCGTGAACTCCCGCGATGCCATGCCCGACGGCGGTCGGATCACCATCGAGGCCGAGGCGCTCGAGATCGACGACGCGTTTTGCGCCAATCGCCCCGAGGCCAAGCCGGGCAGCTACATCGCGGTCGCCGTGACCGACGACGGCTGCGGCATCCCGAAGGAGATTCAGCACCGCATTTTCGAGCCGTTCTTCTCCACAAAGGAAGTCGGCCGCGGCACCGGCCTCGGCTTGGCGACGGTCTACGCGATCGTGCGGCAGCACGGCGGCTTCATCAACCTGTACTCGGAAGTCGGGCTCGGGACGACGTTCCGGTTCTACCTTCCGGCGGCGCCCGCGCCGGAGGCTGTCGCCCCGGCCGCCGCGCAAACCGATGTCGCGGCGCTCCACAGCCGCGGCGAGACGATCCTCATCGCGGAAGATGACGAGCAGGTGCTGGCGATTGCGCACCGCGTCCTGGCTCAGGCCGGCTACCGGGTGCTCACCGCGAAAAGCGGCGACGAGGCGCTGGCGCTGCACGAGGGTCGCGACGGGCCGATCCACCTCGCGATCCTCGATGTCGTCATGCCGCACCGCAACGGCCGCCTCACCCACGACGAGCTCCGCCGCCGCGATCCGGCGCTACCGGTCCTTTTCGCCACGGGCTACAGCTACCACCATCTGCAGGACGGACTCATCGAGCAGGAGCAGGTGCTGCGAAAGCCGTTCACGCATCGCGAGCTCCTCGTCCGCGTGCGCTCCGCGATCGACGGTAAACCCGAAGGCATGGTCGCCACCGCGACGTGAGCCGCGTTTCGCCCGCGCCGCTCGGGCGCGGGCGACGGTTGCCGGCCCACTGCAATCAGGGCCGCGTGGAGGAGTTTCCGCCCTGCGGCCGCGGCAGCTCCAAGGGCTGGCCTGCAAAGTCGATCGATGCGTCGGGCGCGGCGGTGGTTTCGTCACCGACTCCACAACCCGGACGCACCCAGACGATGCGAAAGGTCCGCTTCACCGACATTTCGGGGAAACTGCCCGCGCGGGCGCCGAAGGTGAGCGTCTGCTTCCGTTCGTCCCAATGCAGCGAAACGGTGGCGCGAGCGCCTTCCGTGTAGGCGTTGGAAACGCCGTCGTCTTCGTAGAGCGTGTAGTCGGCGTCGGCGCCGGGGTAGATCCGCAGATCGATCGGCCCGTCGAGTTTTTCGTCGCTGAACTGCTGGACCGGGCCGAGCGGCAGGATCGAGCCGCCGCGCACGAAGAGCGGGATGCGGCTCAGCGGAGCCGCGGCTGAGACAGTGCGGCCGCCGATGTGGCGCTCGCCGGTCCAGAAGTCGAACCAGCCGCCCGCGTCCTGCGGCAGATAGACCGGCCACTGTTCGACGCCTGGCGCGAGGACCGGCGCGACGAGCAGAGCGGGGCCGAACATGAATTCGCCGGTCTGGTCGAGCGCGGTCGTGTCGTCCGGAAAATCGAGCACGAGCGGGCGCATGAGCGTCGAACCCGCGAAGCTCACGCGCGCGGTTTCGCTGTAGAGGTAGGGCAGGAGCCGGTAGCGCAGCTTGAGCCAGCGGCGGCTCTCGGCTTCGACTTGCGGGCCGTAGCGCCAGAATTCGGTGTCGGTCTGATAGCCATGCACGCGGAGCAACGGTGTGAAGAGCGAGAACTGCAACCAGCGTAGGAAACGTTCGTGGTAATCGGCGTCGGTGAACTGGCCCGCGCCGGGGCGGAAGAAACCGCCGGTGTCGGTCGTCCACCACGGCAGGCCGGTGACGACGTAGCCGAGGCCCGCGGTGACTTGCCGGCGCAGCGTCTCCCAGTCGTTGCCGATGTCCCCGGACCAGGTCGCCGCCGCGTAACGCTGTTGGCCGGCGAACGCGCAGCGGGTGAGGATGAGCGGCCGGCGTGCGGAGTCGTCGCGCCGCAGGCCTTCATAGACGGTGCGGTTCACGAGCAGCGGGTAAACGTTACGCATCCGCTCGCCCAGGCCGGCGTGCGTGCGCCGGTCCGCGAGATCGTCGTTTTCCGGCTCGGTGGCATCCTGCCACCACGCGTCGATGCCGAGCGGGAGCAGGCGCGAACGCACGTTTTCCCAATAGAAAGCGGTGGCACTGGGATTGAAGAAATCGACCCAGTCCGTGCCGGGAATCAGGTAACCGCGGGCGACAAACTCGCGGCCGACCTCGGACTGCGGATCGATCTTCGACCACACGGAGAGCATGAATCGCGTGTGCTGCGCGTGCAGCTGCGCGATCATCGCGCCGGGATCGGGGTAGTCCGCCTCGTCGAACCGCATGGCGTTCCAGCCATGGCGGCCCCAGTACTGCCAATCCTGCACGATCACATCGATTGGGAGCCCGCGCGCGCGGAACTCGGCGGCGTTGGCCAGCAACTCGGCCTGCGCCTTGAAACGCTCGCGACAATGGATGTAGCCGAGCGCCCAGCGCGGCATGAGCGGTGCCGGTCCGGTGAGCTGGCGATAGGCCGCGGTGATCTCGTCGCCGTGCCCGGCCACCACCACGTAGTCGAGCGCATCGGCGACCGGAGAGCGAAATTCCGTGACGGCCCGCGCGGGCCGGAAACTCAGCACGGGTGCATCGTCCTTCTCGCCCACGACCACCGCTTCGTGTTCGCCGGCGTCGAGTTGGGCGAAGCATCCCGCGAAGGGAGGCAGCCAATGGTTGCTGAAGTCGACGATCGGCTTGCCGTCGATCTCCACACGCCAGCGGCGCGCCATCTTCCGGCCGACATCGAGGGCGAAGGTGTAGCGGCCGGGCGTCGTCACCAGGAAACGGCCGACGAACGCGCGGTCCTGCCGCGTTTCCTTCTTCGTGCCCTCGGTGGTCGTCACGTCCACCGCCGACGCGACGCCGCTGGCATCGCGGGCGGTGAGCGCGATCTGCGCGTCGGCGGGGTTGAACTCGGTGAGTCCGTAGTTGTGCCACAGCAGACCGAAACCGCGGCTCGAAACGATGAACGGGATCGCGATCTGGGTGTTCACCTGCGCAAGCCGGCGGGGCAGATCGCGGATGTTGAGGAAACCGTCCTGAAACTGCCCGGTCCCGAACAGCCGCTCGTCCGCCGGCGAATCGAAGGACTGGGCGACGGTCCACGTCGGCTCGCCATGGATGGTCGAGGCCTCGACTCGGCGCGTACCGGGCTGCTCGCGCAGGAACACGCGCCCGCTGGCGTCGCGAAACGTGATCGTGCCGGTGGTCCGATCGACGCTGGCGCTCAGGCACGCCAGCTCCAGGTCGATCGCGTCGGCCTTCTCCCGCACTTCGAACCTCGGCGTGGGGACATCCTCCGTGAGAATCAGGCTGTCGCTCTCGACACTGGCGCCGCGGACGAAGCGCACGCGCAGCGCATTGTCGAGGAGCGGCCGGAGCACCAGCCGGCCGCCGCCGATCTCGATGCTCCATTCGCGCGGGGTGGCGGGCGCCGCGGGTTGCGCGGGCAATTGGGCCGTCAAAACCAAGGCGAAGGCGGAGAGCAACAACGTGCGACGCATGTTAACGAAGAGCGCTGGTGAGTGTGACTTCCTTTGCCTCGAGTCCCTCCGCTTCGGCTCGGAGCACGAGCGTACCCGCAGTTCCGGCACGGCTGCGAACGATGACGATCGCACGGCCGTTGAAGGCTTTGCGCTCGGGTGTTTGGAAGGATTCGAAGCTGATCGGGTTGCCGTTGTCGGTCGCGATGATCTCGCCGGGGCCTTGCAGCGAGAAACGCACGAGGTTGTTCGCGCGCGGCGCGAGCACGCCGGCGGCGTCGAGGAGGTCGACCGTGACGTAGACGAGGTCGGTGCCGTCGGCGCGGAACGTCGCACGATCGGGGGTGAGCGCGATCTTCGCGGGTGCGCCGGCGGTGCGTTGCGTGTCCTCGGTCCAGTGTTGGCCGTTCTTGTACGCGACCACCTTGATTTCGCCGGGCGCATAGCGCACGTCATCCCAGCGCAGGCGGTAGTCGTGCGGGCCGCGTTTCTTGCGACCGAGCGATTTGCCGTTGAGGAAGAGCTCGGCTTCGTCGCCGCTGGTGTAGACGTGCACGGGCGTGATCTCGCCGGTGCGCTCCGGCCAGGTCCAGTGCGGGAGGAGGTGCGCCATCGGGTGATCCGGGCGCCAGCGCGCCTGGTAGAGGAAGAAGCGGTCCTTCGGCAGGCCGGCGAGGTCGAGGATGCCGAAATAGGAGCTGCGCGCCGGCACCGGGATGCGACCGCGCTCCGCGAGTTCCTTCGCCATGCGCTCGCGCGCGGCGGGATCGGAGAAGTTGAGGAGGATGGTCGCGTCGCTGAGGTACGGTTGCGGCTCGCCCAGATAGTCGAAGCCGGTCCAGACGAACTCGCCGGCGTAACCGGTGATCGCATCGGAGGCGCGCCACTCGGGCTCCGTGCCCGAGGCCCACGACTCGGCGGTGTAGTCGTACGAGCTGACCTGGAAATTCACGCGCGCACCGCGATCGAGCCGGTCTTCGCTCACGGGGAAGAAATACTCGCCGCGCGAGCTGATCGTGGAGGCCGTCTCGGAACCGTAGAGCGGGATGGCGGGATTCTCGGCGCGGAAACGCGCGTACGTCTCGATGCGGTAGTTGAGGCCGGTTGCGTCGAACGCGTGCTGGACGCCGTTGAAGCCCATCTCACCGGAGTGGTTGGCGTTGCTCACGGGCCGGGTGCGGTCCTCCTCGCGCACGATGGCGGCGAGGTGCGCGGCGAGTTTCCACGCCTCGTGGCTGTCCTCGCCCCACTGCTCGACGACTTCGTTGCCGACGCTCCACATGAACACGCTCGGGTGGTTGCGGTCGCGGCGGACGAGGGCGCGGAGATCCGCCTCGTGCCAGTCGGCGAAGAAACGGTGGTAGTCGTTGCGACCTTTGCCCTTTGCCCAGCAATCGAAAGCTTCGTCGTAGACGAGGAAGCCGAGGCGGTCGCAGGCGTCGAGAAATTCGGGCGCGGGCGGATTGTGCGAGGTGCGGATGGCGTTGCAGCCGAGCGTGCGGAGAATCTCGAGCTGGCGTTCGATGGCGCGCGGGTTGATCGCGGCGCCAAGGGCGCCGAGATCGTGGTGCAGGCACACGCCCTGGAGGCGCACCACTTCGCCGTTGAGCAGGAAGCCGCGCTCGGCGTCGAACGCGACCGTGCGGATGCCGAACGTTGTCTCGACGCGGTCGATGATCTCGTCGCTGCGTTTGATCGTGCTGACGGCGACGTAGCGGTGCGGCGCGGTGATGCTCCAGAGCTTGGGGGAGGCGACCTTCAGCGTCTGCGTGGTGGACGACTCGCGGTGCGACGGCGCGCGCAGTTTGACCGGCTGGCCGCTCGCGACGGCGCCGGCGCCGTTTTTCGAGCCGGCGGCGTCGAGGGCGAAAAGCTCCGTGTTGATCGTGAGCTCGGCGGCCTCACCGGTGTCGTTCATCGTGCGGACCTCGACCGACACGAGGGCGGAATCGGCGCTGACGCGCGGCGTGGTGACGAACGTGCCCCATTGCGCGACGTGAATCGGAGCCGTCTTGGTGAGCCACACGTTGCGGTAGAGTCCGGCTCCCGGATACCAGCGCGAGGACTCGTAGAGGTTGTCGAGACGAACCGCGAGGACGTTGTCCCCACCGGGCTTGGCGTAAGGCGTGAGGTCGAGCTGGAACGACGTGTAGCCGTAGGCCCAGCCGCCGACGAACTGGCCGTTGAGCCAGACGAGCGGGCAGGACAACGCACCGTCGATCTCGAGGGTGAGCCGGCGGCCGGCGTCGGTGGCGGGCAGCGTGAAACGCTTCCGGTACCAACCGGGCGTGCCGAAGGGCAGCTTGCCGGTGTCGCCGGGCAGATCCTGTTGAAACGGCCCTTCGATGGCCCAGTCGTGCGGCAGGTCGAGCGAGCGCCACGCGCTGTCGTCGTAACCGGGCTGTACGCACGAAATACCGCTGCCGAGATTCCCGGAGGGGCGGGCGGGCTTGGTCGTGCCGGAGCCGAGGAGCGGCGCGCTGCTCGGCAGCAGCCACGTGCGCACGGTCGGGTAATCGAGCTCGGACGCGACCCATTGCGGATCGCCCTTGTAGAAGCGCCAGCCGCTGTTGAGCGAGAGGCGTTCACGGGGTGGTGCTTCGTCCGCACGGAGAACCGCCGAGGAGCCGAAGCAGAGCGCGACGGCGACGATGATGGGGAATGCGCGTTTCATGCAGAACGGACCGTAACGGCGCTCACCGGCCGCGCGATGTCGAATCGTCGTTGGTGGTTTCCGGCTTCGCCGCACCGCGCCGCTCGATCGCCACGTGGTAGTCGGCCACCTCGAGACTCGCGTCGCCCGGGCTGGAGAAGACCTCGGTGCCAAACTGGATGCTCGAAAGCTGTTTGGTCGCGGGCATGAGGCCCTGCGCGACCAGGTGGTCGATGAAGGCCTTCACGTCGACCCGCCACGCCGTGGTCGTCTCTTCGCGCACGAACGAGAAGACCTTCCAGCCGATGTCGCCCACGTAGAGGCTCCACTCGGCGCCGTCGATGCGGACTTTCGCACGAAGTTCGCCGAGCGGGCCCGCGCCGCCGTAGCGGCCCATCCAGATCATCAACTCGTCCGAGGGTTTGTCTTCGCTGCGTACGGGCGCCGCAGCGTGGAACCAGAGGTCGTAGGCGAGATTCTGCACGCCGGGATTCACGACTTTGACCGAGGCGCTGCTCACGGCCTGCGCGAGTTCGGAGACGGGCATGGGCAGCCTCCCATCGGTCGACCATGCGCCCCATTGCCAGCCGGTCACGACGCTCGGGTAGCACTTCACGCCGTGGGGATTGGTCCCGGCGGGCCAGTTGTAGCGGACGCGCCACGTGAGCTTCTCGCCGGGTTGGATCACATCGACGAGTTGCCAGCCGGCGGGCGAAGTGTCTTTCCCCCAGACGTTGTTGTTCAGGAGGTATCCCGAGACGACGAGCGTCTCCTTTTCCTGGATCGTCTTCTCGCCGGCTGAGGCTGGCGGCATGGACACGCAGAGAGCGCCCAGACAAAGGGCGCCGAGGCGGAGATGTAGTTTGGTCATGGAAAAGTCGGCGGTTCCCGCCGCCCGAGCCGAACGCGCTCCCGCGTTACTCGGAATCGGTCGCGAAGGGCGACGCGGGCAGGCCGGCGCGGTTGAACAGATTGCCATCGGCGACGTTGGCCCAGGCGTAACGCACGGCGGTCGGAGCGGGCACCTCGTCGGCGACGATCTCGATCGCATCGTCGACAATCGTCGCGCGGGCCGGATGGAAAACTCCATCGCCGCCCGCGACGACGAAGCCCCGCAGCTCGCCGTCCTTTGCCACGAGTCCGCCGCCAAGATGGTCGAACGCCAGGATGGCGCGTCGGCCGTCGACGCGGATCGAGCGGAACGCCGGTCCCGAGTATTCCAGGTGCTCGCCGTACGCGAGCGCACGAGCGGCGAGAGCGAGGCGTTCGCCCACGGGCTTTTTGTCCGCGGGGTGGATGTCATCGGGGTCGCCCACATCGAGCGTCACGGCCATCGCGGAGTTGGGGATCGCGGTGAGCGAGAGCCGTTGCGCCTCGCGGATCTCAGGGGGCATCTCGCGGAACGGGGCGATCTGGACGTACAAGAACGGGAAGCTGCCCTGGCCCCACGCGCGTCGCCAATCGGCGACGAGATTGGGGAAGAGGCGGCGGTAGAACTGGGGCCGGGTGGCGTTGGTTTCACCTTGGTACCAGATTACGCCGCGGATCGCGTAAGGCTGCAGCGGGGCGATCATGCCGTTGTAGAGCACGGTCGGCGTGCCTTGGGCGATCGCGGGATCGATCGGCGGCGGCGGGGCGTTGCGCGACGAGACCGAAATCTTGTAGTTCCAGTCGCCGTCCAAGGGGATCGTGAGGGCGGGGTCGTCGGTGCGCGTGAGCCGCAGCGTGTCGCCGCCCCAGATGCCGCCGCCGCCGCCGGTATCGAGGACGCGGATAGCGATGACGTTGCGGCCCGGCTTCAGCGTGCCGGCGGGCAACTGGTAAACGCGTGGCTCGCTCCATCTCGTGTGGCAGCCGACGAAGCGGTCGTTGATCCAGGTGGCATCGATGTCGTCGACCGCCCCGAGGTGGAGCTCGACTTCCCGTCCGATCCACGAGGCCGGCACGTCAAACTCCCGTCGGAACCAGACCACGCCGTCGAGATCGGGCAACCCGGCACTCTCCCAAAACACCGGCAGGCGCATCACCGGCCACGCGCTGGTATCGAGCGTCTCCGCGCACCATGGCGGGTTGGAGGCGGAGCCCGGATCGTTCATCTCGAACCAACGCGCGAGGTTGCGTTCGAAATCGGTGCGAGCTCCGGCGGGATCGCGACGGATCCGGTCGAGGCGTGCGGAGACATCGCTCAGCTCGGGGAGGCGGGAGGCGCCGTCGCGGCTGGTCCACGCCTCGGCGGGCGTGCCGCCCCACGAGCTGTGGATCAGGCCGATAGGCGTGCCCCGGGCGAGATGCAGCGCGCGGCCGAAGAAGAAGCCGACCGCGGAGAATTCGGGCGCGGTCTGCGGTGTGCAGACAAGCCATCGGCCCTCGACGTGGGCTTGCGGCTCCAGCGCCATGCGTTGGGCGACACCGAAGTGCCGGATCTGAGGGAAATCCGCGGCGGCGGCCTCGGCCTGCCAGTCCTTGATCGGCTTCTGCCACTGCCGCGGGCCGAGCTGCCGTTCCATATTCGACTGGCCACCACACACCCAGACTTCGCCGATCAACACATCCGAGACATCGACCCGGTTCTTGCCTTCGATCGTGAGGAGGTGCGGGCCGCCGGCCGGCAACGGCTCCAACCGTACGATCCACCGGCCGCCGCGCGCCTGGGTCGTCACGGTCTGTCCCGCGAGCGTTACGGTGATCTTCTCGCCTTCATCCGCCGTGCCCCAGACGGGGAGCGGCGCGCCTTGTTGGAGCACTGCGTGATCACAAAACAGGGGCGAGGGCACCACGTCGGCCCGCGACAGTGCAGCGGCGGCGATGCAGCCGAGTACCAGCGCGAGGAGTGGAGTCGTTTTTCGATGCGACTTCATCGTTCAGCGGCGGGCCGGGGACGTAAGCCGAAGGAGCGCCAACTGGTGAGGAAGCTGGCTTGTGAGTGCGGTCGCGTTGGGGGCGCGCGGGGGCGTCTGCGCGTGACATCTGTCGCTCTCAAGAACGATCCAGCAGGAGAACCGGTGACGGGTGGGAACGAGGCGCGGGAACATGGTCGGGTGGGGGTGCGATGCGAGCGGGCTCGCAGGCGCGCGGAGCTGAGGCAACGAACCGAACGGTCGAGCTGTCGGTCGCCGACAGTGCCGGCGGCAGCGCTGCCGTTGGGATCGGCGTCGAGCCACGCCCCCGCGAGGGTGCTGAAGCCACAGACCCTAGCACGATCCCGCTCGCGGAAGTTATCAAAAACCGTCCGGAGACTGTCCCCTATTCGTGTTACGCACCGCCGCGCTTCGCTGCGGCATCCCGCAAGTCCGCGCTGGCCCCCTGCTCTCACCCGCGCGGGGAACACGGATGCGGGGCGCTGGCGCGAAGTCGCCGGACTCGCGCGCCGCCACGGCGGACGAAAGCCATGACGTCGCGCGCCATGGGGAGAAATCCGGACGGGCGTTTCCGGCAACGCGTGCCGGCGGGGCAAAACTGCACCCGCAACGCCACTCGTCTCTCCGGCGGCAAACAACGCCGCGGTGCGCGATGGGCGCACGCGCGGGCGTCGCGGCACATCACCGGCGCGGAGTGATTTTGAACACGACGGCGATTGGGTTGGGGACGTTCCGGGGCTTCTCGATCGTCAGGGCCTCGGCGCTTTGTTGCCACGCGATCGTTTCCTTGCTGCCGAGGAGTTCGATGGAGCCGATGGGGGTTCCGAGGAAGCCGGCGGCGGTGCCGAGCGATTGGATGGCCACGGCGCTCGTCGGTGCGCCCATCACGAAGGCGTAGAGCGTATCGCCTTTCATCGTGAAGCGCACGTCCTCGGCGGTGAAGGGCTTCGCCTTGTCCTCGTTGAAACCTTGATCTTGGAGCGGTTGGACGCTGGCCATTTGCGGACCTTCGCCGAGCACCTTCCACGGGCGCGTGTCGTGGATCGCCTCCTGGTTCACCTGCATCCAGTCAGCGATGCCTTCGACGATCGCGAGGGCGTCGGCATCCGGTGTGCCGTCGCCGCGGAGCGGGACGTTGAGCAGGAGATTGCCGTTCTTGCTGACGACATCGATGAGCAGGTGCACGACGGTCTTCGCCGTCTTGTAGCCGTGGCGCTCGAAGAGACTCAGTTCGTAGTGCCAGTTGCCGAGGCAGGTGTCGGTCTGGAAGGGCTGCGGCTCGATCGCGGCGCCGACGCCGCGCTCGATGTTCCACGCCATGGTCCGGCGCTGTTCGGCGTCGAGGATCTTGTTGAACATCACGCCGTCGCTGCCGTGCCACTGGTCGTTGCGGTTGTAGAAGTGGGCGGCGATCTTCAGGCCGGCGTCGCTCACCGGCCAGAGGGGGAGCGCCGTGTCGTCGAAGTAGATGAGGTCGGGCTGGTATTTCTCAATGAGGTCGATCGTGCGGTTGTAGAAACGTTCACAATACGCCTGATCGGGCGGAGTGACACCGTTGTCCCAGTTCCAGCGCGAGTGGATCAGCTTCGGGTCGTCGAAATTGGGGCTCGGCGTATGGCGCTGCTCGTAGAGATCTTGCGGATCGAGGCCTTCCCACCACGTGCCCTTGCCGTCCTCCTTGGTGAGCTTGCCGTCGTACGGCACACCGGCGAACGGGCCTTTCTTGTCGGCGCCTTGCGCGGGTTCATACCAGCTCCAGGCGTGCGCGGCATGGACGCTGACGCCGAACTTGAGTCCGTTGGCGCGGGCGGCCTTGGCCCAGCCGCCGACGAGGTCCTTCTGCGGGCCGAGTCGCACCGAGTTCCACGCCTGATATTTGGAGTCCCAGAGGTCGAAGTTGTCGTGATGGTTGGCGAGCACGAAGAAGTACCGCGCACCGGCGCGCTTGTAGAGTGCGACGAGTTTGTCCGGGTCCCAGTTTTCGGCCTTCCACCGGTGGATGACCTCCTTGAAGCCCGCCTTCGACGGGTGACCGTAGGTTTCGCGATGGAAGGCTGTGACGTTCCCGAACCAAGTCGGACCACCGTTTTCGAAATACAAATTGCGCGCATACCAGTCGCCGCGCTCGGGTTGGCACTGCGGCCCCCAGTGCGCCCAGATGCCGAACTTCGCGTCGCGGAACCATTCCGGAACCTCGTACTGTTTCAGTGACTCCCACGTGGGCTGGAATTTGCCGGCGGCCATCGGCTCGGTGGCGGTGCTGACAATCACCGTCGGCGTGGCGGAGGACGGAATCTGCGCGTGGGAATTCGATGTGACGGCGAGAAGGAGCGCGCCGGCGGACAAGGTGAGCCGCCCCAGGCGGCCGGAGATTTCGGAGGGCATGATTTCGGAGGTGCGATGGTGTGACGCAGGACGTGGCGACTGCTTACGGCGTTTTCGGCTGATCTCGAATCGACACGCGCGACTTGGTTGCGGGTGAACTAGCAGTACCCCCGTAGGATCCGAGGGCACTGTCTCATTCAGAATGTCTGAATGAGACGCGGTAAAGGAAATTCTGCCGCCCGCGGTTGCAGGAACGTCCGCTCTCGTTGTTCGCCAGGCGGGCGCCGGGCCCGCGAAGGCCGGCGCGGCGCCCGCGAGTGAGCGTGTGCCCCGCTGCGGTCCGACTCCTCTCCCGCTCGGGAGTTCTTGTGGCCGGGAGTCAGGCGATCACGCGAGCGGCCGCTAGTTCGAATTGATCGTGCCGGTCACGGACACATCGCCGAGGCCCGGGGTGGTGCCAGCCGGCCAGCTCAGGAGTGTGATGCGTACGTAGCGGCCGCTCAGCGGCGCACCTTCGACGGTGTAGGTCGTCCACTGGTTGGCCGCGTCCGTTTTCTCCTCTGCGAAGGTGCGCCAATCGCGCTCGCCGTCCGGGGAGATTTCGATGCGGTAGCGCCAGAGCCCCGTCGCGGGAAACAATATGCGAAGCGCGGATACCGAGACGACGCGTTCGAGGTCGATGCGCAGCCACGGTGCGGTGTCGCCGGGGGCGGCGAGCCAGGACGTGAGGAAGCTGCCGTCGTTGCCGTGGCGGCCAGTGTTGCCGGGCGTCTCGCTGCTGGCGCGGGTCGGATTCTCGAGGCCGAACTTGTGCCACCTGCCGCTCGTGGGCGCGTCGGAAAAACGCCGGTACGGTCGTGGCGCGGCGGCCGGAGTGACGCCAGGGACGAACCGTGGTTCACCGAGCGAGGTGAGTCGAAGGGTCGCGTCGGCCAAGCCGGGTGAGGTTGCGCGGATGAACGTTTCGCCGGCGTGGTAGCAGTGGAACTCGATGGCGGCGGCGCCGTCGCGGATGGGGATGTCGGAATCCGCCGCGAACGTGATGCTCGGGCCGGTGGGGAACTCGCCGGGGCCGGACTCGATCGTGAGCGTGACGGTCGGGCAGTTGCTGAGCGGTGTGCCGTCCTTGTCGACGACGGTCACGGTGAGGTGCGCATCGTCGGTGCCGTCGACGGCGCGGAGCGTCGTCTTGTCGGCCGTCAGCCGGAGGGCTGTGGCTTTGCCGGGCTGCGGCCAGGTGGGCGCAGGGATGCCGCGGTGCTCGTTGCGGTACCAATACCACTGGCGCTTCGGCAGACGGAAATAGTCCAGCATGCCCATGCCGCCGAAGGTGCGGCCGGCGATACTGCCGTGGTCGAAGCCGCACCAGATGACCTCGCCGCTGCGCCACGGCAGGCGCCAGCCGTACGGCTGATTTTGGTCGGCCCCGGGTGTGAGCGGGAGGTCGCCGAACCCCGGCTCGTGGAGCCCGGGACGGTCGACCATCATCGAGCCGTATTCGGAGACTACGTTCGCGATTCCGGGATTGGGGAAAAGTCGGGCGCCGTCGCCGTTGTAGCCGGCGATGTCGCCGAGCTTGTCGATTTCGCCGCGCTGGGCACCGCCGATGGCGGCGGGACGCGTGGGATCGAGCTCGTGCGAGTAGGCGACGAGCTCTCGCAGGAAACGCCGGACCTGCGGCATGACCTTCGGATCGCTGAAGAACGGCTCGTTGGACATGCTCCACACGACGATGCTCGGGTGGTTGCGGTGGATGCGGATCATGTCGCGCAGACTGGCGCGCACGCTCGCCTCGAACTCCGCCTCGTCGGCCGAGTCTGTCGGATACGCGCTGCCGCCCCAGGCGTTGTCGGCGCCGCCCGTGCCCCAGAAACAGTTCTCGGACCAGAAGAGGACGCCGATGCGATCGCAGGCCGCGGAGAACGCCGGCGCGTGCGGGTAATGGGAGCCGCGGATGAAATCGAAACCGGCATTTTTGATGAGTTGCACGTCGCGATGGAAGCCGTTGTTCGGCACGGCGTCGCCCCAGCCCGCGTGGTCCTGATGGACGTTGGCGCCGCGGAAATAGCGGTGTTCGCCGTTGAGGAAGAATCCGCGATCGGCGGTGAACTCGAACCAGCGGAAGCCGAGCGGCGAAACGAAGTCGTCGGCCGGCCGCTCGCCGTCGAGCACGGTGGTCTTCACCGAATAGAGCGTGGGCTGCTCGGGCGACCAGAGTTGCGGGCGTGCGATCGCTGCGCTGGTCTGGTCGAACACCGCGGTGACGCCGGGCGCGAGACGCTGGCTCGAGCTCATCGTAGAGACGACGCGGCCCGCGGGATCGAGCACCTCGGTGCGCACGGTGCAGTCTTTCGGCGCAGGCGATTGGTTCACGACCTCGGTCTTCACGTTCACGGTCCCCTCGGTGGTGGAGACCTGCGGCGTGGTGACCGCGGTGCCGTACCACGCGACGTGCAACGGATCGGTGGCGACAAGCCAGACGTTGCGGTAGATGCCGCCGCTGAACTGGTGTTCGCCGGCGCGCGGGGCGAGACGGGGATTCCAGCGGTTGTTGAGGCGCACGGCGACGAGGTTGCGGCCGGAGACGGCCGCGTCGGTGATCTCGATTTCGAAGCCGGTGTAGCCGCCCTGATGCGCGCCGACTTTCCGGCCGTTGACGAAGATCTCGGCGTCCTGAAACGCACCATCGAAGTGGAGGAACAGGCGTTTGCCCTGCCACGCCGCCGGCACATCGAAGGTTTTCCGGTACCAGCCAAAGCCGACGTAGAACGAGTTCGTTGCGGCGAAATACGGCGTGCTGAAACTATGCGGCAGGCCGACGTGTTCCCACTTCGCGTCGTCGAACGTCGCGGCCTCCGCGCCGGGGTGGTCGCCGAGCTGGAACGACCACTCGCGGTTGAAGTTCAGCGTCTCGCGCAGCGGGGAGGTGTCGCCCGCCAAGGCGGGCACGCTCGTGCACGCACTGAGAACCAGCGAGAGAAGCAGTGCGCAGATCGAGGCGTGCGTGCGGCGTGTGGTGTTGGTCGATCTCATGAAGGTGCGGAGGGTCGTGGCTGAGGTGCGTAGCGGCGGCGCTCGCCGGCGCCCCTGCGGCGGAGGAGGGTTTAGCGACGCGGGGTGATCTGGAAGACGAGGGCGATGGCGTTGGGGATGGTCTTCGGCGCTTCGATGGTCAGCGCTTCGGCGGTTTGCGACCACGTGAGTTTCTCGTCGCTGCCGAGGAGCGTGACGTTGCCGATGGCGCCGTCGTAGAGCTTGGCGGCGGTGCCGAGCGACTTGATGACCACCTGGGTTTTCGGCGCGCCCATGACGATGGCGTTGAGCGTGGCGCCCTTGGTGGTGAAGCGGACGTCCTCGGCGGTGAAGGGTTTCACTTTGTCCTCGTTGAAGTTCGAACCGCTGTTCGCTTCGGTGGCGGCCATCTGCGGGCCTTCGCCCATGACTTTCCACGGGCGCGTGCCGTGGATCGCTTCCTGGTTGATCTGCATCCAGCCGGCGATGCCTTCGACGATGGCGATCTCGTCCTCGTCGGGCGTGCCGTCGCCGCGGAGCGGGACGTTGAGGAGGAGGTTGCCGTTCTTGCTGACGACATCGATGAGCGTGTGCACGACGGTCGGCGCGGACTTATAGCCGTGGCGCTCAAGCACGCCGATATTGTAGTGCCAGTCGCCGAGGCAGGTGTCGGTCTGCCAGGGGAGCGGTTCGATGATGTTGCTGCGGCCACGCTCGATATCGAGGGCCATGCACTCCTTCTGGTCGGGCGTGAGGACTTTGCCGAAGAGCACGCCGTCGTTGCCGCGCCACTGGTTGTTACGGTTGTAGAAGTGGGCGGCGAGTTTCAGGCCGGCGTCGCTGACGGGCCAGAGGGGGAGGGCGGTGTCGTCGAAGTAGATGAGGTCGGGTTGGTATTTCTCGATGAGGTCGACGGTGCGGTTGTAGAAGCGTTCGCAGAACTGCTGGTCGGGCGGGGTGAGGCCGTTGTTCCAATCCCAGCGGCCCCAGATGCTGGTCGGGCCCTCGAAGCCGGGGGCGGGCTTGTGGCGTTGTTCGTAGAGATCCTGCGGGTCGTAGCCTTCCCACCAGGTGCCTTTGCCGTCCTCCTTGGTGAGTTTGCCGTCGTAGGGCACGCCGGCGAGCGGGCCGGTCTGGTCGGCGCCTTGGGCGGTCTCGTACCAGCTCCATGAATGCGCGGCGTGGACGCTGACGCCGAACTTCATGCCGTGTTTGCGGGCGGCGGTGGCCCAGCCGGCTATGAGGTTCTGCTTCGGCCCCAGGTTGACCGAGTTCCACGGCTGGTACTTGGAGTCCCAGAGGTCGAGGTTGTCGTGGTGGTTGGCGAGGGCGAAGAAGTACTTCGCGCCGGCGCGGGCGTAGAGATCGAGGAGTTTTTCGGCATCCCATTTTTCCGCCTTCCAGGTGTGGATGACGTCCTTGAATCCGAATTTGGACGGGTGGCCGTAGAGCGCGTTGTGCTGCTCATATTGCCAGTGGCCCTGGCAATACATGTTGCGTGCGTACCAGTCGCTGCGCTCGGGCTGGCACTGCGGACCCCAGTGGGCCCAGATGCCGAACTTCGCGTCGCGGAACCACTCGGGCACTTCGTATTGCTGGAGCGATTGCCAGGTGGGTGCGAACTTGCCCGGCGCCATTGGCTCGGCGGCGGTGCTGACGATGACTGTCGGCGTCGCGTCGCTGGGGATGGAGGCTTGCGCGACCGAGGCCGTGGCGGCGATGGCGACCAAGCTGGTCGCGATGAGGAGGGCGGGGGGGATGTTCATAGTTTCGGAAAAGGGGGGGAAGTGAGGCGCGGGTGTAGGTTATTGTTCGCTCGCGGTCGCCGCGAATCCACCGACGGCGCGGTCCGTCTCAATGGCGATGCTGGTGTCGATCACATCGCGGGCAGCGATCGGAGCGGAGCACTCGCGCACAGCAGGGAGCGCCGACCGCCGCGCGAGCGCGGGATGGTCAGCGGAAGAGGCGTTGGGCGAAGTGGTGGAGGTTGTTGGCCCATGTCTCGCGGTCGTGGCCGCAACCGTCGACGTTCCACACGTGGGGAACGCCGCGCTCGGCGAGGAATCGGTGCAGGTTCTGGGAGGCATTGATCAGGCCGTCTTTGTTGCCGCAGGAGAGATAGAGGAGACGCAGACTCGCCTGCGTCGTCGCCGGGTCCGGAATCAACTCGGCGGGCGGGCGGATGGTGGGCGCCGAGGAGAATCCGCCGACCCACGCAAACGTGCCGAGGTGCGCCAATCCGAAATTCAGCGCCTGCCCGCCACCCATCGAGAGGCCGGCGAGCGCGCGATGCTCGCGGTCGGCGAGGGTGGCATATTTCGCGTCGACGGCGGGGATGAGCGAGTCGAGCAGATCGCCCTCGAACTTTGCGAAACCGATCGTGTTTTCCGGTGTGAAGAGTTTCTCGGGCGGCGGCGGGCGATCGTCGGCCAGGGCGCGGCCGTTGGGCATGACGACGATCATCGGCACCGCCTGGCCGGCGGAGATGAGGTTGTCGAGCACCGCGTCGGCGCGCACATAGCCGGTCCATTCGTGCTCGTTCCCCGCGATGCCGTGGAGCAGGTAGAGTACGGGATAGCGGCGGTCGGGGGAGTAGCCGGTGGGGAGATAAACGCGTGCTTTGCGCACGGTGCCGGTCACTTGCGAACGGTACTCGAACTGCTCGAGCGTGCCGTGCGTGGCGGCGGGTTGGGCGGTGTCGAAGCCCGGTTCGGCGTCCGGGATGGTCCGCACATCGTCTGCGGCCAACGTGATCGGGCGGGCGAAGTTTGCGCGGGCGTTTTCGGGCGACGTCTCCGTTGTCGCACCACGGGCGTGGAGTGCGCACGCAGCGCAAACGAGGAACACGATGCCGCGGCGGCGGAGGGGCGGGGGATTGGCAGGCATTCGCCTACAAGAAGCAGGCCCGCAGCGCGGGGCGTCAAGCGGCCGGCCGTGATGAAAATAAGGGACACTCGTGCGGCGGCGCTTCGCGCGACTGCCGAGTACGAGAGACGAGAGTTGGCGATTCGCGCCGCGGCTCGGTTACGCGCGTGGCGGATTCCCGAAGGTGCAGTCGCGCACACGACGGCGCGGCAAGGGGCCAAATCGCCGCCGTGGCATGGGCGTCCCGCCAATGTCGGTGCTCCTCACGGACGGGACGTCCGTGCCACGGCGCAAGCGTCTTCATAATAGACGGAGCCGTTGGACACAGCGGGGCACAGAGGCGTCGCCGCGCGAGAGCGGCGGGGCGGTGTTTTACCGCGCCAGATTCGTGTAGCGCGCGACCGCTTGGGCGCGGGAGTGCACGTGCAGCTTCTCGTAAATGCGGCGGATGTACGTGTTCACCGTCTCGACGCCGATGCCGAGGGTGTCGGCGATCTCCTTGTAGAGGTAACCTTGGGCGAGCAGCGCGAGCACTTCGTTTTCCCGCTTCGAGAGATCCTCGGCCGGTGTCGCCGCGGGCTTCTTCTGGTGGAGCGATTGTACGACTTTCCGGGCGATATTGCCGCTCATCGGCGAGCCGCCGCCGTGCACTTCGAGCAGTGCTGCGACCAGCGCCTCGCGCGAGGTGGTCTTGATCAGATACCCGGTCGCTCCGGCGGAGAGGGCATCGAAGATGTGGCCGGAGTCCTCGTAGACCGTGAGCATCACGAACTGCGTGTTCGGCGTGAGCAGTTTGGCGCGGCGCACGCATTCTACGCCGCTGAGACCGGGAAGGTTGATATCGACGATCGCCACATCGGGTTTGTCGCGGGTGATCTGCGGAATCGCGCTCTCGACATCCGGAAACACGCCGAGGCAAGTGAACGCTTCCTCCTCCTTGATCCACGCCTCGAGAATGCTCCGCACCGACCTGTCGTCTTCCACGATCATGACCGAGATGGGGGCGGACGGATTCTGCTGGGGCGGAGGATTAGGGTTCATCAGAGAGCGCGGAGGAGTGGGTGACTGCGTTTGCGTCGGAGGCAAGCTCGCCCTTGACGGCGACGATGAGCGTGACGGTCGTGCCTTCGTTGCTGCTGGAGACCTCGCAGCGACCGCCGATGCGGCGGAGTCGCTCGTGCAGGTTGGCCATGCCATGGCCCGAGCAGAGGCGGTCGGGCGATGGGGGCCGATCGGCGGTCGCGAAGCCGCGGCCGTTGTCGCTGATCTCGAGCGCGAATGAGTCGGGCAAGAGCCGGAAGGCCACGCGCATTTCACTCGCGGTGGCGTGCTTCACCGCGTTGTTGAGCGTTTCCTTGAACGCGAGGAAGAGGTTGTGGCGAGTCTCGGCCGTCAGCGGCCAGGCGGGGACCGTAACGGGAAGATCGAGGCGGCACCGCAGATCCGCGGTGGCGAGGTACGCCTGCGCATAACGCGCCATGTAGTCGACGAGGCTGTCGAGCGTGTCGTGGCGAGGGTCGACGGCCCAGACGATTTCGTCCAGCGACCGGATCACCTCCCGCGCGGTCGAGTATATGCCCGACAACATGGTGGCGGTGCGCGCCGGGTCCTTGAGGTCGTTGCGCCCGGGTTGGCTGAGCATGGCGATGCGCGAGAGGCTGGCGCCGACATCGTCGTGGATATCCTGCGCGATGCGGGTGCGCTCACGTTCGATCTCGTGCTGGCGTTGCACCTGCTCGATGCGTTTCTGCATCCGCCGACGCGTGAAGAAGCGGGCGAGCCACGCGATGCCTGCGGCGGCGGCGAGCAGGCAGATCGCGACGAACCACCACGTTTGCCAGAAGAACGGAGCGACCGTGAATACCAGCGTGGCGCCCTCGGTGTTCCAGAGGCCGTCGTTGTTGCAGGCGATGACGCGGAACTGGTAGTTGCCGGCGGGAAGGCGGCTGTAGAACGCGGTGCGTTTCGCGCCGGCGTCGATCCAATCGCGATCGATGCCGATCAACCGGTATTTGAAGCGGACCTTGTCCGGCGCGACGAAACTCAGGCCGCTGTACCGGAACTCGAGCCGACGATGATCCGGCGCCAACTGCTCCGTAGCGACGCCGCGGATGGAGGCGTTCGCGCGGCCGTCGACAACAAACGAGCCGAGCACCACGGGCGGCGTGATCGGGTTCGGCGTGATGCGCGCGGGGTCGACACAGAGGACACCTTTGCTGTTGGCAAACCACAGCCGGCCATCGGCCGTCTTGCAGCCGGCGGCTTGCAGGCCGCCGGTGAAGTCGATCGTCGGCAACCCGTCGGTCTGGTCGTAGATCTGGCTCTCGACGGTGCGCACATCGCCATCGGCGCAGCGATTCAGCTCCTGCTTCGCGACGCGCTGCAAACCATGGTGTGTGCTCAACCAGAGATAGCCGAGACCGTCGTCGAGGATGTAGGCGACGAACTTGCTCAACAGCCCCTGCTCGATCCCGAGGTTGACGAAGCGACCGTCTTTGAAACGGCTCAGACCGCCATCGGCGGTTCCGATCCACAACGTGCCGTCGGGATCGGCCCGGAGGCATTGGACCGACTCGCTGTCGAGACCATCCTTCCGCCCGAAAAACGCCGTCTTCCCTTCCTTGTGTCGCGCGAGGCCTCCTTGCGAGTAGCCGCCCCAGATCGCGCCTTCGCGATCGATCGCGATCGCACACACGGAGCCCTTGATGCCCGGGGGCGTTTTCACCAGCCAAGTCGCGGTGTCGCCGTGGAGCCGCCGCAGGCCGTCGCTGTTGCCGACGAGGACATCGTCGGTCCCGGGCACGGGGAGGAGCGCGTGCGCTGGATTCGAAGCCGGATCCACGCTGGCGGGGCGAACGAATCGGTCTTGCTCGAGCCGGTACGGCGCGCCCCACCAGTTGTCGCCGACCCAGATCTCGCCACCCGGGGTCTCGGCCACCGCCGGGATGTGCCAGTTGAGGAGTCCTTCGCTCTCGCCGTAGTGCCGCCACTCGCCGGCCGAGTACCGGTGCAGTCCTGCGCCATCGGTGCCGATCCACAGGTCGCCGCTCCGCCCGGAGCCGATCGAAAGCACGGAGCAACCCTGCCATTGTTCGCGCGACGCGAGCGATGAGAACGGCGTGGGTCGGATCGAGACGAGACCGGCGCTGCCGGTGCCCACCCAAAGGCTTCCTTCGCGGTCCTCGAACAGGAATCGTACCCAGTTCTGCGGGATTCCGCTGCGGTGGTCCAAATGCACCGGAGTGCGACCGTCCTTGAAGATCAGATAGAGACCAGAGTGGACAGTGCCGACCGCCAGCGTGCCGTCGCGCAGCTCCAGGCAACAGGTCATCGGCATGGGCGTCCACGGATCGCCGCCGCGGTCCTCGCTCCAGCGGGATCCGTTCCATTTGCGGACCCGGGTGTCGCACAAAACCCAGACCCCTCCGTCCGCCGCCGCGCCCACGGTCTGCGCGTAGTTGGTGAGGCGCGGACTTGGAAACGACTGCCGCACGAGTTTCCCGTTTTCCAAGTGAGCCACCCGGCCATTTCCGGACATCCAGATCGCTCCGCCGGCGCTCCGCGACCACGACATGACGCCCGGACGTTCGCCCTCGATCAACGAGGGCAGCCGGGTGCCCGTGTCCAAAGAGTCCACCGAGCCATCGATTCGCATCGCCCAGAGGTGGCCTTGTTCGTCGCTGCCGATGCCGTACACACGCTCCGCCCGCGGCGCGGAGGCGAATGCGAACCGTTCGAAACGACCCTCCCGGTAACGCGAGATGCCTCCGGTATCATCGCCGATCCAGAGCGTCCCATCGCCAGCTTCGAAGAGGCACGAAATCAGGCCGTTCTCCAGTCCCGGAGTGGTCGAAGGGTCGAAGACCTCGAACCGCTCGCCATCGAACCGCGTCAACCCGCTGTGGGTGCCGAACCAGAGGTAGCTGTCCCGAGTTTGGATCGCTGAAGTGACCAAATTCTGCGGCAGCCCGTCCTCCGTCTGCCACACTCGGATGACATAGCCATCGGCGAGAAAAGTGGCGGCCGAGCAGCACGTCGCGCACACGAGCTTCACCAGCGGAAGTAGGGCGAGCAGGCGGAATGCTTTGGGCATACTGCGGTACGCGTTGGGGGTGGGTGGGGCGGAGAACGGAAAGGCCGATGGCAGCGGACGGCAAGCGCCGTTCTCGCGCAGAGGCTAAGTCATGGGGAGTCGATCTGATGGCGGGGCGTGGTGACGCGCCGTATTCTGGCGCAAGCGGCCGGCGCGACGTGAGCGCGCTGCGTTTGCGAACGACCCCGAGGAGCCCGCTGATCCGCACTGCGCGGCACCGTACCGAACCGGGTGTGCTGCTCGGGTCCCCCCCCCGGCACCAATACGCCGGAGGAATCTGCTCCCATCAGGCCCACTCGCGCTCCGCTGCGAACAGGCTCGCGGGCCCGCAGAGGTCGTTCGAAAGGGCGGGGGATGAGGGCGCGCCGCGCTGTTTCGAAAGGCGTTTCACTCGTGGGCGGTCCCGCATTTTCGGGACAGGCGTGAACCGAGCGAATCTGTTAACGTTTCAGCACCCCGGCAGCCAGTCGGGTCCCCCACAGTCCCCCCCCCCTAAGCACAGTACCATCAACCAGGGCGGCACGTCCGAGTGTCGCATTGCCTATGTTCGCCCCCCGAAAACTACTTACCCTCGCAGGCGCCCTTCTGAGCGCGTTGCTGATCACCAGTTCCCCCGCGGCCGTGAAGTCGGAGATGCAGACCTATGTCGAGGCGATGCAGCCCGGCTGGAATTTGGGCAACTCGTTCGACGCTCCCGGCTCCGAAACCGGTTGGGGCAACCCGGTCGTGACACAGGAGTTCATCCAGCAAATCGCCGCCCAAGGCTTCAAGAGTATCCGCATCCCGGTGAGCTGGAGCGATCACACGGGCGCTGCGCCGACCTATACGGTCGACACCGCCTGGCTGGATCGCGTGGAACAGGTCGTCAATTGGTCCCTCGATGCCGGTCTCCACGTGATGCTCAACATGCACCACGACTCGTACTGGATCCGGGAGATGCCGGCCGACTATATCGCCAGGTATACGGCGGTGTGGCAGCAGATCGCCCCGCGCTTCCGCGACCATCCTCGCGAGCTCATGCTCGAGACCATCAACGAGCCGGACTTCCTCAATGTCGACGACGCGACGAAGATCACTCTGGTCAACGAGCTGAACACGATCGCGTACGACGTGATCCGCGGCACCGGCGGTGGCAATGCCACGCGCCCGATTGTGATGCCGACCGTCGTCACCAACGCCAGCCAGATGTTCCTCGATGGCCTCAAGGCCAAGATGGTCGAACTGAACGACTCCAACCTGATCGCGACCATTCACTTCTACGGCTACTGGCCCTTCAGCACGAACATCGCCGGTGTGACGACCGTCGACGCCTCGGTGCTCAACGACATCAACACCTCGCTCAATGGCGCCTACGACACGTTCGTGGCCGCCGGTATCCCGGTGGTCGTCGGCGAACTCGGCCTGCTCGCGTACGACGCCGACATTAATGCGATCGAGCGCGGTGAGTTGCTGAAATTCTTTGAGATTTTCACCGCCACCGCCCAGTCAAAGGGCATCACCTGGCAGTGGTGGGACAATGGGAAATTCATCAACCGCGCCACCTACCAGTGGCGTGACCCCGAGCTCTATGGCTACTTGATGCGGAGCGTTGCCGGCCGCACGACCACCGGCAGCACCGATCTCGTCTTCCTCAAGAAGGGCCTCCCGGTTCAGGACACGGTTGTTCAGCTGAACCTCAATGGAAACACCTTCGTCTCCCTCAAGGATGGCGCCACCACGCTGCAGTCGGGATTGGATTATACCCTGAGCGGCGAGAAGTTGACGCTCAAGGCGCGCGCGCTGTCGAAGTACGCCACCGGCTCATTTGGCGAGAAGGCGGTCTTCACGGTCAACATGACCTCCGGCCTTCCGTGGAAACTGCACGTGCGCTATGTCGATACCCCGGTTGCCTCTTCGGTCGATACCGAGACCGGCGCCGACATTCCCGTGCCGCTCGCCTTCAACGGCGACCTGCTCAAGACGGTCGAAGCCAAGTACTCGGACGGCACTGGCATCGAGCCGCACGCGTGGACGTCCTTCAAGCAGTGGCGCGATACGTACACGCCCGACTACGCGAACAACCAGATCACCTTCAAGAAGGCGCTCTTCGACAAGGCCAAGCCGGGCCTCCTGAACTTCGCCTTCTATTTCTGGAGCGGGAAAGTCGTTCGCTACCAGATGTCGATCGTCGATCGCGCCGGCCAGGTCGGCACCGAACTCCAGATCTACGGCGACGGCCTCGCTGCGGGTTGGAACGACTGGACGAGTTGGGCGACGCACGACTTGGCCAGCACGGACCAAGCGCACTCCGGCACGCGGTCGATTTCGGTGACTCCCGGCGCTTACGGTGCTGTTGGTCTTTCGAATGGCGGCGCGGCTATCGATACGTCGATTTACCATACATTGGTGTTCTGGATTCATGGCGGATCCGTCGGCGGCCAGAGCATCGGCGTCGGCGCCGTGCGTGGCGACGATTGGAGTTCCCCCTGGACCGGTATTCCGGCTCCGGTGGCGAATACTTGGCAAAAAGTGGAAGTTTCGCTCAGAAGCCTCGGCGTCGACGGAAGCTCCAATATCAGCCGGGTCCTCTTCCAGGACTGGTCGGGCGGGGATGCTCCGACCTTCTATATCGACGACATCGTCCTGACGACCGCCAAGGCCTCGACATCGATGGATGTCTACGCCGATCCGGCCGTGAACATGACACCGCAGGTCCAGATCACGAAGGGCGGCTATGTGCTCAATCGTCGCACGAATCGCTACGTCCAGACCGTCGTCGTTAAGAATACCGGATCCACTCCGGTGACGGGGCCGGTCTATCTCGTCCTGGATTCGCTGTCCGCCAACACGACGCTGTCGAACTCGTCCGGCAAGACCAACGTCGAGCTCCCGACCGGTAGCCCGTACGTGCAGGTCACTTCCGGCGCCCTCGCCGCCAATACCCAGGTGAGTGTCTCCCTCGAGTTCACCGTTCCTGCCTCCGGTGGCATCACCTACGACGCGCGCCTCCTGACCGACGGTGCGACTCCCTGAGCGGCTTCGATAAACGCAACCACTATTTAGCCATGAATCTTCTGCGCAATTCGACTCTCGCCGCTCTGCTCGCTCTGGCGGCAACCGCTGCCGCCAACGCTCAGGTTACCTACAACATCTCGCTCGACACCAGTTCGCTGCTCTCCAGTTCATCCGCGCCGTTCTCGCTGGATTTCCAGTTCAGCGACGGCTCGGGCGTCGGTTCCGGCCTGAACTGGGCGACGTTGAGCAACTTCCAGTTCGGCGGTGGTTCCGCTGTCGGCACCCCGACGTTGTGGGGCGATGCCACCGGTGATCTTGGGTCCACAGTCACGCTGGGGACCTCCGATGCGATGCTGAACGAGTTCTACCAGGAGTTTGCTCCGGGTACGTTCCTTTCGTTCAACCTCACGTTGACGACCAACACCCCGTGGTCGGGGGCGACGGATCTGTTCTCGTTCTCAATCCTGGATGGTAGCTTGGCGAGCCTCTTGACGGACTCCCCCAACGGGGCCCTCGTCGAAGTGAGTCTCAGCGATCTCGGCGCCGCCACCGCGACTTTCGGCAGCTCCGACAACGGCCTCTCCGCGCCATCGATCACCGCCATCCCGGAACCCGCGACCTACGGCCTGTTCTTGGGCGCCGGACTTCTGGTGGCTGTTGTTGTCCGACGAGTGACTACAAAACGCGCCTAGTCCCGACCCCAGTCTCCATCGAACAAGTTATATTCGGATAGAACTTGTTCGCCGAGCGCCGGCGCGAAGCAACGACCGGCGCATTCTATATACAACGCTTGGTAGCACTGCCTCCAGCCAAGCACAGATTTCGACAGTTTCCCCAGGTGCAAGCCTGCAAACCAACCCCCGAAAGTAAAATGAAGAACCTAGGTACTAGATCTGCTCTGACACTATTGTCGGCGCTTTCTCTCGGCACCGGAACGATCTGGGCGCAAGCAGCGGCCAGTGAGAAACCGGCACCAGCGGACGTTGAGACCGAAGACGAAGCTGTTGTGCTCTCTCCGTTCGTCGTGACGGCGGAAGAAGACACCGGCTATCTGGCGAATGCGACCGCCGTCGGTGGCCGCGTCCGTACGGACCTCAAGGACATCGCCTCCGCGATCTCGGTCGTGACGGCCCAGTTCCTCACTGACACGAAGGCGAAGGACAACCAGACCCTGCTGCAATACACGACCAACACCGAAGTCGGTGGTGTTTACGGCAACTATGCAGGCGTCGGCAACACGTTCGTTCGCGGCAGTGGCGAAACCGACGTCAACATGCTGCGCCCGAACGGCAATACCCGCGTGCGTGGTCTCGATTCGGCCGACAACACCCGCAATCTCGTCAAGACTGACATCCCGTGGAACGGTTTCAATGTCGGCCGCGTCGATTTTCAGCGCGGTCCGAATTCGATCCTTTTCGGTCACGGCAGCCCGGCCGGCATCATCAATGCCACCACGAATGAGGCCGGATTCAAAACCGGCGGCAGCGTCGAGACTCAGATTGGCAGCTTCCAAAGCTTCCGCTCCACGCTTGATTACACCCATGTCCTGATCGAGGACACCCTTTCGGTCCGTCTAGATGCGGCCTACGACAATCAGAAATACCGCCAAAAGCCGGCCTTCAACAAGAACCAATCGATCTATGGCGCGATGCGCTGGGATCCGAAGCTCTTCGGGAAGGACAGCAAAGCCCGCACCTCCATCAAGGCGAGCTACGAGCATGGGAAAGTGACGGCGAATCGTCCGCACTCCCTGCCTCCGACCGACCGGATCACCCCATTCTTTGATCCCAATGCGCTGAACCAGCGCTTGATCGACGTGGGAGTCGACTATCAGACGGGTCTCTATCCGTGGAAGTCCGGAACCGCTGCTGGCGCTCCGTTCGCCCAGCAGGCGAACAGCTGGTTGAGCAGCGGTGTCGGCGGCCAGAATCCGATGCTCTTCCACAACAACAGCACGACTCCGTACCGCGCGACGGCTGTTTCTGCCAACAGCCAATTCTCGCCGTTCGGCTCGATCGGCGGGTTCATCTTCTCCGTTCCCGCAGGCGTTGCCGGTTACGGTGAATATGTCAGCAACATCATCAAATACGGGCAGCAGAACGGTGTGCCGTTGAGCGAGATCAACAAATACGGCAAAGCCGGCGGCGACTTCGACAGAGGCTTCTGGAAAGACAAGTCGCTCACCGATCCGAGCATCTTCGATTTCTACAACAACCTGATCCACGGCCCGACCAAGAAGGAATGGCAGGGCTGGCAGGCCTACAACATCACCCTGGAGCAGACGCTTCTGGATAACCGGCTCGCCTTCCAGGCGGTCTATGATCGCCAGTCCTATAACGATGGCGGTCAAAGCATCCTCGGTTGGAATCCTTCGCTCACCATCGACAACAACCTCTACACGTCGGACTGGCAGTCGGGTTACACACCCTTGGCGCAGCTCAACCCGGATGCGGGTCGTGCGTATGTGACTGGTCAAGGCGGTGGGACCGGTCGTTGGACCGAGCGTGAAAACGTGATTGTCACGGCCACTGGCGAATTGCGCGCAGCCGATTTCCTCGATCGCAAGTCGCTTCTGGCCCGAATCCTCGGTCACCATACCATCACGCTCGCCTACCACGAGGAGACGGTGAAGCAGGAGGACCGCAGCTGGGCGCTCTACGCGGCGACAGGTCACTGGTCGGACCTGATCGGTACGGGTTATGGACTGTCTTATGACGGCAAGCCCGGCACCAAGACCGGCGGATTGAAGAACGGTGACACGATCGTAAGCAGCACGATCTACCTCAGCCCCAGCTTGCTCGGCAAGAACGGCACCAATCTCAACATTTCGCCGATCCGGAACGATGTGGCGCCTCCGAGTTCGCTCGAGGTACGCTATTTCGATTCGCACTGGCTGTGGCCGCTCGATCCTGCCAACCCGCTGTATGTCGACCCACAGGCGCCTTGGCAAAACGTGGGTTACATGGACGGCATGGGCAACACGAAGACCGACAAGCAGAAGGACAATCCCTTCAACTATGTCGGTTGGGTAAGCGAGACCCTGCCGATCATGAGCGCCGACCGCGGCGACATCGATCAGCTGTATCGCCGCGGCAGCAAGTTGCGGAACAAGACCGTTTCGAAGGGCGCCACTTGGCAGGCCTATTTCTTCGACGAGACTGTTGTTGCCACGGCGGGCTATCGCAAGGATCGGCTGAAAACCCGTGCGGGCCAAGCCGAGCAGGATTCCACCGGCGTCGCCATGATCCACAGCTACGGACTCGAGCCCCAGAATGCGAGTGGGATCAACGACGACTCCAGCATCTCCTGGGGCGTCGTCGCACGCCTGCCGAAGTTCTTGCGTGGCAAGTTGCCGCTGGGTGCGGATATCGCGCTCGGCTATAGCAACGGCAAAAATAGCCGCGTCGAAAACCGCTACGGTTTCAGCGCCAATCGCCTGCCGAATTCCACCGGGCGCACCGAGGACATCAGCTTGGCGGTTACAATGCTCGAGAATCGCTTAAGCTTCAAGGTCACTCATTACGATACCACCAACAAGGATGCCAACATCTCCTCGGTGGGCGGCCAGAATGCCACGCTCGGTAGTGGCAGCCAGTGGATCTATAGAACTGAAGCGATCGGCACACTTGCCGCATTGATCAACAAGGCCGGTTTGGAGGGGCACCCCTCGGCCAACAACTGGGAGTGGTATTGGAATTGGGCCAATATGACCGGTGGCTACGCGAACTATGCCGGTTTCGACCGGAATGATCCCGCGTTCCTCAACAATCCTGAAACGATCAAGGAAAAGGCGGCGGTCGATTCGTGGCTCGCGCAATTGCAGCCTCAGTCGTGGTATGATGCCTATGGCATCGAAATCAACGCGGCCAAGGCTCAGGCGGGCGATTACATGCACGCTGTGCGCAATGGCCTGTGGACTCCAGCGAACTATGTCAATATCCCCGACAACGGTGGCACGATCAACGGTCAGTATCCGACCGGTACGATCGACATCCAATCGAAGGGTTGGGAGTTCGAAATCGCGGGGCAGCCGATCAAGAACCTCGATATCTCGCTCAACGCTTCCAAGCAGTTCGCTTCCCAGAACAAGCTCGGCACCGACCTTGTAAACTTCGTGGAGGCTGCGTACGCGAAATACACTTCGCCGGCCGGCGATCTCCGCCTCTGGTGGGGTGGCGACGGCACACTGCGGAACCACTTCTTGGGCCAAGTCTGGTCCGGCTACCAGTTCCAGGCGCAGACCAACGGCAAGATGGTCAACGAGATGTCGCCGTGGCGCGCCAATCTGTCCGGCACCTATCGTTTCGATCACGGTATGCTCAAGGGGGCCTTCGTCGGCGGCAGCTATCGCTGGCAGCAGGGTACCATCCTCGGCTATCGTCTCAACGACGAACTGGACAACCTGGATATCAACCGCCCGATCTGGAGCAAATCCAGGGACTGGGTCGATATCTGGTTCGGCTACGGCTTCAACGTGACTGAGAAGCTCCGTTGGACGACGCAAGTCAACCTTCGCAATGTCGGCCGGAAGGTCGGCCTCGTCCCGATCAGCGTGCAGCCGGATGGTTCGCCCGCCGGATTCCGCATCGAGGAAGGTATGACCTGGATGCTCAGCAATACGCTCTCGTTCTAAACAAACAGAGCTAGTTCGATTCCCCCTTGCGGGGGTATGTAGGGTTGGGGGCGCCAGCTTGGGGCTGGCGCCCCCGTGCTTTTTATAGGATCTGCCGAAGGGATGATGCCGGCCGATCTGGTGGGCTCGCGACAGGACTGACCACCAGTGCTACACACTTCAGGGGATCGGTCGGGTCGGCTTGCTGCCCCAGACGGCGCGTGCGCGGTATTCGGAGGCGGTGATCCCCATGTGACGCCGGAATACGCGCGAGAAGTACAGCGGATCGCTGAAACCGACCGCGTAGGCGCTCTCGGCGATGCTCTCATCGGCTCGGCCGAACCGTTCACACGCTTTCTGCAGCCGCAGACGTGTCAGGAACTCCACCGGGCTGCAGTTCATCTGGCGCTTGAAGAGCGCGCTGTAGTGCGGGATCGAGAGGTGGGCGGCCTGCGCGAGTTCACCCAAAGTGATGGGCCGGCTCAGATTTTCGCGCATGAAACGGATCGTGCGCAGCACCCGGTCTTCGGCTTGCCGGCGGCGTGGGTTGGCAGGGCGCTGCAGTGTCCGGCAGAGTCCGAGGAATCGCGCGAATGAGGTGCTCAAGCCGACCAGGTCCGCATCCGTGTACCCGCCGATAACATAACGATAGCACTCCTCGAACGCCTCGATCAGCACGTCGACATCGTGCACGGAAAACCTGTGGTGCCGCCCCGTGCCGCCCACGACGTGAATGAACTCCTCCGCCCACAGCCCAGTGAAATGGAACCAGATTAACGTCCATGGGTTCTCCTGGTCGGCGGTGTAGTCGTGCGCCACGCCCGGCGGCAGGATGACGCCTTCGCTGCCGCGTAGCGCCCAGCCGGCGCCGTCGAGATGGCCGCGGCCGGCGCCGTTGAGGCAGAAGATGAGAATGTGCTCTGCGGTGCCGTGTGGGCGCGACACGTGGTGGCCGTGCACGTGGTCGAAACGGCCAGTGTGTGTCACGCAGAGGCCGCGGCAGCCGGGCAGCGCATGCGCGCGGCGCAGCACGGCCGGGGGCAGGATCGCCAGCCGCTCGCCCGGGAAGCCGTCGGCGAGCCGGACGAGGTCGGCGGGTGGGTTTGTTCTCATGTGAGAAGATCGTCCATGGGTTTCATGCAAACCTCCATTCCGCCCGGGGCGAATCGAATGTATGCTGGCGCCATCGTCGGAAGCCCACCTCTCCGCCGCACTACCATGAGCTTCACCCCCGTTGCTGTTTCTCCCGCCGACCAGCCGCAGGTCTCGGTCAAACGACTCTATCTCTGGTCGCTCTCGCTCGTGGCAGCGCTGGGCGGCCTGTTGTTCGGCTACGATTGGGTCGTCATCGGCGGCGCTGCAAAATTCTACGAGGCCTATTTCCAGCTGGCGCAAACCGCGGGTGCCGCGGCCGACGCGGGCGTGTTCGCGCGGTTGTGGGCGAGCCTGTTGTCGCCGATCGGCTGGGCCCAGAGCTGCGCGCTGCTGGGCTGCTTGCTCGGCGCGCTGATCTCCGGCGTGCTGAGCGATCGGTACGGCCGCAAGCCGATGCTGCTGATCGCCGGCGCGAATTTCGCAGTGGCCTCGCTCGGCAACGCGCTCGCGGGGAGCTTCGGGGCGTTCGTCGCGTGGCGCATCTTCAGCGGCGTGAGCATCGGCCTGGCTTCGAACATTTCGCCGATGTACATATCGGAGATCGCGCCCGCCCGGATTCGCGGGCTGCTGGTGGCGGTCAATCAACTGACGATCGTACTCGGCGTGCTCGGCGCGCAGGCGGTCAACTGGCTCATAGCCGAGCCTGTGCCGGCGGGCCTCGATGCGACGGCGTTCGTTGCCTCATGGAACGTGCAGACCGGCTGGCGCTGGATGTTCGCGGCCTGCGCCGTGCCGTCGCTCGTGTTTTTCATCTGCGGATGGTTCGTGCCGGAGAGTCCGCGCTGGCTGGCCGCGCGCGGACGGCGTGATCGCGCAACGTCGATTCTCGCGCGCATCGGCGGCTCCGGCTATGCGACGACCGCCATCGCGGCGATCGATGCGGCGCACGGGGGCGATGCGCAGGAGGCGCCTGCGCGTTTCGCCGCCTTGTTCGATCCGCGGCTCCGCCGTGTACTGACGCTCGGGGTGGTGCTGGCGGTGTTCCAGCAGTGGTGCGGCATCAACGTGATTTTCAACTACGCCGGCGAGATCTTCCAACGGGCCGGTTACGACCTGAACGACACGCTCACCAGCATCGTCATGACCGGCGTGGTGAATCTCGTCTTCACCGTCGCGGCGCTGGTGGCGGTGGACCGGCTCGGCCGCAAGCCGTTGCTGCTCTTCGGGGCCGCGGCGCTCGCGGTGGTGTATGTCGCGATCGGGTTCTGTTTCCAGCAAAAGGCCGGCGGGGTGCCCGTCCCGAACACGCTGTTCCTCGGGCTGGTGCTGTCGGCGATCGCCAGTTACGCGATGTCGCTGGCGCCGGTCACCTGGGTGGTGATCTCCGAGATTTTCCCCAATCGGATCCGCGGCACGGCAATGTCGTTCGCGGTCGGCTGCCTTTGGATCGCCTGTTTTCTGCTCACGTACACGTTCCCGGTCTTCAACTCAGTCCTCGGTCCGCATGTGACCTTCTGGATCTACGCCGGCATTTGCCTGTGCGGCTTTCTCTTCGTGTGGCGGCGCCTGCCGGAGACGAAGGGCCGGACCTTGGAGCAGATCGAGGCGAGCCTGACTTCCTGAACGCGGCCCCATCCCGCACGCACAACCATTTTTCCCATGAGCGTCGTCGCCCGTTTCGAATCGTTGTCCCTTCCCACGTATCCAGTCGGGCGGCCCGAGAAAAACCCGGTCTTCTTCGAGCGTCGGGTCTACCAGGGTTCCAACGGGAAGGTCTACCCGGTGCCCTTCATCGACAAGGTCTTCGACGAGCCGCGGCCGGTGGCCTATCGCTCCGCTCGACTGGAAAACGAGTTCGTGCGCCTAGTCATGCTGCCCGAGATCGGCGGCCGGATTTTGATCGGGCAGGACAAGAGCAACCACGATTTCGATTTCTTCTACCGGCAGGATGTCATCAAGCCCGCGCTCGTCGGTCTCGCCGGCCCGTGGATCTCCGGCGGCGTGGAGTTCAACTGGCCGCAGCACCACCGCCCGGGCACGTTCATGCCGGCCGACTGCTTGATCGAGGAAGAGGCGGACGGCGCACGCACGATCTGGTTTTCCGAGCACGATCCGCTCAACCGCCTCAAGGGCATGCACGGCCTCCGCCTGCGGCCGGGCAGTTCGTTGATCGAGTTGCGCGCGCGGCTGTTCAACCGCACGCCGTTCACGCAGACGTTCCTCTGGTGGGCGAACGTCGCCGCGCGCGTCCACGACCAGTACGAGAGCTTCTTCCCGCCAGATGTGCACTACGTGGCCGACCACGCGGTGCGCGCGCAGAGTTCGTTTCCGGTCGCCGATGGCGCCTACTACGGCGTGCCGTACCACCGCCGCCCCGGAGCGAACAACCTCGCGTGGTACAAGAACATCCCGGTGCCGACCAGCTACATGGTGTGCGAGACGGCCTTCGACTTTTTCGGCGGCTACGACCACGCCGCCGGCGGAGGTTTCGTGCATGTGGCCAACCGCCACATCGCGCCCGGCAAGAAGCAGTGGACGTGGGGCAACCACGAGTTCGGCTGGGCCTGGGACCGCGAACTCACCGACCGCGGCGGCCCGTACATCGAGCTGATGGCCGGCGTGTACACCGACAACCAGCCGGACTTCTCCTACCTGCTGCCGTACGAAACGAAGACGTTTTCCCAATTCTGGTGGCCGATCCAGCACACGGGTCCGGTCCAGACGGCGAACACACGCGCCGCGCTGCGCCTCGTCGTGCGCGACGACCGGCAAATCGATCTCGGCGTGCTCGTCTCGTCGCCAGTCGCGGACGCGCGAATCATCCTGACCGAGGGCGACGCTGTGCGGCTCGACGAGCACGTTTCGCTGCGGCCCGGCGCACCGTGGTCGCGCACCGATTTCCGGCTGAACGGCGAGCGCGCCTCGGCCTTGTCGCTGCGGCTGCTCGATGCGCGCGGCGGCGAAATCGCGGCCTACCGCCCGGCGCTGGAAGACGCCGTGCGCGTGCGCTCTCGCGCCGTCGCGACCGAGCCTGTCCGCCCGGAGGAGGCGCGCAGCGCCGACGAGCTCTACCTGATCGGCGAACACCTCGAGCAGTACCGCCATCCGACGCGCGATCCGGAGAGCTACTGGCGCGAGGCGCTCCGGCGCGATCCGCAGGACGCGCGTTGCCACATCGCGCTCGGCAAGCGCGCGCTGAAGCGCGGAGGCTTCGAGGAAGCGGCGGAGCATTTCGCCGCAGCGGTGGCGCGGCTCACCACGTGGCATCCGAACCCCGTCACCGGCGAGGCGCACTATCACCTCGGTCTGACGCGCCTCTGGCAGCGGCGCGACGAGGAGGCGTACGGCTTGTTCTACAAGGCGACGTGGAATTTCGAATGGCGTTCGGCGGCGCACTACGAGCTCGCCTTGCTCGACTGCCGACGCGAGCGATGGCCGAAGGCGCTCGAGCATCTTGCCTCCGCGGAGCAGACCAACCAGGGGAACAACAAGCTCTTCGTGCTCCGGGCCGCTGTGTTGAGACGGATGAGACGAGTCGATGAGGCGACGCAGGTGCTGGCTCGCTTGTTGGCTACGGACCCGCTCGATCACTGGGCGCGTGGCGAGCAGGCGTTCGCCGGCGACGCCGCGGCCGAGGCGCAGTTCCTGGAACTCTCCCGCAACGACGCGCAGACCGCGCTCGACGTTGCGTTCGACTACGCGGATGCCGGCCTCCTGCCCGAGGCGGCGGAGGTGCTCGAGCGGCACCGTCGCCATCCGGTCGCGCCGGTCGCCGTGCCCAATCCACTCGAGCGCTCGCAGAGCGTGCTCTACGCGCTCGCGTGGCTGCGCGCCCGACAAGGGGATGACACGCACGCCGCCACGCTGCTCGCCGAGGCGCGCGCGCAGGTGCCGGACTATTTCTTCCCGTCGCGGCTGCACGAGATCGGCGTGCTCGAGTGGGCGGCCGCCCAGCCCGGCGCCGATCCCTTGGCGGCTTTCGGGCTCGGTAACGCCTACTACGACCTGAAACGCCACGATGACGCGATCGCCGCGTGGGAGCGCGCCGTGCGGGAACGTCCGCTGTTCGCCACCGCCTGGCGCAATCTCGGCGTCGCGTATTGGAACCGTGGGCGCGATGGCGTCCGCGCCCGCGCGGCCTATCTCCAGGCGATTGCGGCCGATCCCGCGGATGCGCGATTGATCTACGAGTTCGACCAGTTGCGGACGAAGCTGAACGAGCCGCTGGCCGAGCGTCTCGCGTTTCTCGAGGAGCACCGCTCGCTGGTCGACGCGCGCGACGACGCCTCGGTCGAACTCGCGACTCTGCTGACGCTTTGCGAGGAGCCGGAGCGGGCGCTCGCGGCGCTGACCGGCCGACGGTTCCACCCGTGGGAAGGCGGCGAAGGCGCGGTGCTGCGGCAGTATGGCGCCGCGTGCCTGCGGCTGGGCCAGCGCGCGCTCGCGAGCGGTCTGCCCGACGAGGCACTGAGGCGTTTCCAACGGGCGTTGCACCCGCCGGAGTCGCTCGGCGAAGCGGCGCATCTGCTGCAGGCCCGCGCCGATGTGCACTACTGGCTCGGCCGCGCGCAGCGCGCCGCCCGTCGCGAGGAGGAAGCCTGCCGACATTTCGAGCGCAGCGCGGCGGAGGAACACGACTTCGCCGGCATGGCCGTGACGGCGCACAGCCCGCTCAGCTACCACCGCGGCCTGTCGCTGCGCGCCCTCGGGCGGGAGGCGGAGGCGCGCGCGCTGTTCGCGGACCTCAAACGATTCGCCGAGGAGCGGCTGGGCCGACCCGCCGGAATCGACTATTTCGCGACATCGCTGCCGGACCTGCTCGTCTTCGACGAGGACCTGCAGGCGCGGCGCGACGCCGAGCAGCATCTGTTGATCGCGCTCGCCTGGCACGGGTTGAACGAGCCGGCGCGCGCGGCGGCGCACGCCCGCCGGACGCTTGCGTTTTCCAACGGCGACCCGCACGCGCTAGAGTTGATCCATGCGCTGGGCGAAACCCCCGACGCTCTCTGAGGCGATCGCCATGAACCTGCTCAAAACGCTCGGTCTTCTCGCGCTGGTCACGTTGTGCCGCGCCGTCGCGGCGCCTACGCTGGACCTGTCCGGCGATTGGCAGGTGAGCCTGCAGCAGCCCGCTGCGCCGACGGCTTCGTGGCAGTCGATCCGGTTACCGGGCACGCTGACGGATGCGGGCATCGGCACGCCGCTGGAGAACAAGCCGGAGCTGAACATGGCGACGCTGGCGCACCTGCAGGCGAAGTTCCGCCATATCGGTCCCGCTTGGTATCGGCGTGAGGTGGTGATTCCGGCGGAGTGGGCGGGTCGCCGTGTGGTGCTCGATCTCGAGCGGGTGTTGTGGGAATCCGCCGTGTGGGTGGACGGCCGTTACGCAGGCCGCGCCAATAGTCTGGTCGCGCCGCACATCCATGATCTTTCAGCGTGGCTGCCGCCGGGGCGCCACGAGCTGCTGGTGCGGATCGACAACCGCGAGATCCATCCCGGGCTGAGTCACCGGGCGAAGGAGTATGCCGATGCGGCGGATTCCTATCTCGCGCACGCCTACACGAACCACACGCAGACGATCTGGAACGGCATGCTCGGCACGCTGCGCCTGCGCGCGGAGGAACCGGCGGCGCTCGAACGCCTCGCGGTTTTCCCCCGACGCGAGCCGACTCCCGCGCTGCGACTCGAGGGCACGTTCGCCACGCCGCCCGCGAGCGGGGCGGGCGCGGCGCTGCATTTCGCGCTGCGTCGCGCCGACGGATCCATCGTCGCCGAGCGCGATGAGAACCTCGGCGCGGACGGCGCGGCGAAGTTCGCTTTCGAATGGGTGCTGCCCGCCGGCGCCGACGTGCAACCGTGGAGCGAGTTTTCGCCGGCGCTCTATCGGCTCGAGGTGACGGCAGCCGGAAGCTCGGCGGCGCCGTCGGCGGTGCGCTTCGGTTTTCGCGAAATCGTCGCGGAAGACGGCGAGCTGCGGCTCGACGGACATCGTATTTCGCTTCGGGGTACGCTGGATTGCGCCGCGTTTCCGCTCACCGGCTATCCTCCGACGGATGTGGAGTCATGGCGGAAGATCTTCGGTCGCGCGCGGGAGTGGGGCCTGAACCACCTGCGTTTTCACTCGTGGTGTCCGCCGGAGGCGGCGTTCGACGCGGCCGACGAACTCGGGATGTACCTCCAGATCGAGCTGCCGCACTGGAGTCTCGCGGTCGGCAAGAATCCGGAGACCTGGGCGTTCTTGCAGGCGGAGGCGGAGCGGATGCTCGCGGCCTACGGCAATCACCCGTCGTTCCTGCTGCTCTCGCTCGGAAACGAACTGCAGGGCGACATGAGCGCGCTCGACGCGCTTGTCCGCCAACTCCGTCAACGCGACGGACGCCGGCTCTACACCGCGACGACGTTCACCTTCGAGCCGGGGCACGGTCGGGCGCCCGCGCCGGACGATCAGTTCTTCGTCACGCAGCAGACGAACGACGGCTGGGTGCGGGGTCAGGGCATCTTCGACGAACAGCCGCCGGCGTTCGACGTCGATTACCACGCGGCGGCGAAAGGCATCCGCGTTCCGCTCGTCACCCACGAGATCGGCCAGTACGCGATCTACCCGGATCTGCGGGAGATCGAGCGGTATACCGGAAACCTCGTGCCGCAGAACCTCATCGCAATTCGCGACGACCTCGCGCGCAAGGGGCTGCTCGCGCTCGCGCCGCAGTTCACGGAGGCGAGCGGCCGGTTCGCCGCGCTGCTCTACAAGGAAGAGATCGAGCGCGCGCTCCGCACGCCGGAGATCGACGGCTTCCAGTTGCTCGGCTTGCAGGACTTTCCGGGGCAGGGCACGGCGCACGTCGGTCTGCTGAATGTATTTTGGGAGCCGAAGGGAATCCTCTCGGCGGAACGTTTCCGCGAGTTCTGCGGCCCGGTCGTGCCGCTCGCGCGGTTTTCCAAGGCGATCCACGAGCGCGGCGAGGTGTTTCGCGCCGAGTTGCAACTGGCCAACTTCGAACGCGATCTGCGCAGCGCGCAGCTGAGCTGGCTTATCCGAAACGGTGCTGGAGTCGTGCTCGCGAAAGGTGGGTGTGGGCCGCTCGATTCTCCGGCGGGAGCCGTGACCACGGGCGGCGAGATCGCCGTGCCGATCCCGGCGGAAGGCGGCGCGGAGCGTTGGGAGCTGGAGGTTTCGCTCGCGGGTCGCGAGGTGCTGAACCGCTGGAATCTCTGGATCTATCCGGCGAGCAGAGCGGCGGCCGTCGAGAGCGGGCGCGTGGTGACATCGCTCGAGGAAGCGCTGCGGGCCCTCGGCGCTGGCGAGCGGGTGTTGTTCAATCCGCCCATTGATCAGATCGCGGGAATCCCCGGCCGCTTCGTACCGGTTTTCTGGAGCCCGGTCCACTTCCCGGACCAGCCGGGGACGATGGGGCTGCTCTGCGATCCGGCGCATCCCGCGCTTCGGAAGTTCCCGACCGAGGCGCACTCGGATTGGCAATGGTGGGAGCTCGCGCTGCACTCGAAGAGCGTCGTGCTCGACGGTCTCGCCGTGGCGCCGATCGTGCGTGTCATCGATAACTTCAAACGCAATCACTCGCTCGCCAATGTGTTCGAGACGCGTGTAGGGGAGGGAAGATTGCTGTTTTGCGGTATCGATGTGACGAACGGCCTTGAGCGGCGTCCGGTCGCTCGGCAGTTGCGCGCGAGTCTGTTGGGTTATCTGGACAGCGACGAATTCGAGCCGAGCGGGCAGATTTCGCCCGAGCAACTCGCAGCGATCGTCGGAAAAGCGCGCAGCGTGGCGCCCGAGTGATTCAGGCGACGGCGTCTGCGTCTGCTACGCGGAGTGAAGAAACGGGACAGTTCGCGTGGTGCTCGCCCGGCGGTGGCGTCCGGTGTTGCGAGCACCTCTGTAATTGAGCTGCCAACGGCTAAGGCAACTCGGCGAGCGGTCAATCGCATGGGACTCGGAGTATCGGCTCCGGGAAACGTGCGATCCAACTCAGCGGTGATCCAGCGGTCCTGACGCATGTTCTAGCGACAAGCGTGGCGCGCGGAGATCTGTTAGCTTCGTTGCGGTTTCGCCCTGTCTGCGGAACCGCAATCCCCCCCAACGTGCATCCACCGAGAACCGCGACACCACATGTGTCGTGCCCCCAATGCGTACCCTGAAATCCACCCTACTCGCAGCAGGCACACTGGTTTGTGCTTTGCTGCCGCTCGCGACACCGGCTTTGGCCGAAACCCCGATGCAGGCATACGTCAATGCCATGCAACCGGGTTGGAACTACGGAAACACCTATGACGCTGGTCCCAACGAGACCTCGTGGGGCAACAGCGTGTTGACCCAGGCGATCGTGGACGGCGTCGTCGCCAAAGGCTACAAGAGCGTGCGACTCCCGGTGACGTGGACTTCCCACATCGGGGCGGCTCCGGACTACACGATCGATCCCGCCTGGATGACCAAAGTCAAAAACGCCGTCGATCTCCTGGTCGCCGCCGACCTGTACGTGATGATCAACATCCATCACGACGCGGGCTGGCTGTACCAGTTGCCGCAAGACCACGATGCGGTCCTCGACAAGTATCAGAAGGTGTGGGCGCAGATCGCCGACGTCTTCAAGGATTATCCGGATAAGTTGATGTTCGAGAGCATCAACGAGCCCGGCTTCAAGGACGCGAACGACAATAATCTGCCCGATGCCGAGATGCGGACTTACCTGCATGAGATCAACACCGCGTTCGTGCAGCTGATCCGCGCTTCCGGCGGCAGCAACGACACGCGCCCGCTCGTGTTGCCCACCGTGTACACCCGTGGCGATCAGCCGATGCTCGATTCGCTCAAGGCGACCATCGACAGCCTGAACGATCCGAACCTCATCGCCACGATCCATTTCTACGGCTGGTGGCCCTTCAGCGAGAACGTCGCCGGTTCGACGAAGTTCGACGCCGATTCGGTGAACAACATCCACGTCACCTTCGACTCGGCCTACGACACCTTCACGGCTCACGGCATCCCGGTCGTCATCGGCGAGTGGGGCCTGCTTTCGAATCATTCCGAGCACGGCGAGTCGCTGAAATACCATGAGTACGCGGCCCATTACATGGGCTCGAAGAAGATCACCCACATGCTATGGGACACCGGCGGGATGATCGACCGCAACACCCTCCAGTGGCGCGACCAGGAACTCGGCGCGATCATGACGCAGGCTTGGACCGGCCGCGCTCTGACAGCCGAGCGCGATCTTCTCTTCATTCGCAACGACGTCCCCGCTCGCGACACCGCGTTCCGTCTCAACCTGAACGGCAATGGTCTGGTTTCGATTCAAGACGGATCCAGCCTTCTGGTGCCCGGCGTCGATTACACGGTCAGCGGCGAAGTGGTGACCTTCAAGGCGAGCTTCCTCTCGAAGTACGCCACCGGCGCTTTCGGTTCGAAGACCAATCTCTACTTCAATTCAACTTCCGGTCCGGCCTGGCGGGTGGACGTACGCTATGTCGCGACCCCCGTGCAGGCGACTATCGCGACCGAAACCGGCGCTGCGATTTCGATCCCGACCGCATTCAACGGCGACGTGCTCGCCACCATGGAAAGCAAGTACGACGACGGCTCGATCGCCGGTCCGACCAACTGGACCGCGTTCCAGATGTGGGCCTCTGCGTACTCGCCCAACTACGGCGGCAATGCGATCAAGTTGGACAAGGATTTCTTCAAGGGAGCGCCGGGAGGCGTGGTCAACTTCGCCTTCTATTTCTGGAGCGGCAAAGTCGTCACCTATCAGATGGCAGTCGTCGAACGAAGCTCGGCCCCCGGCACCGAACTGAATATCTACGGCGACGCTCTGGCCACCGGCTGGACCGGTGCCGGAGCGTGGGGCGGTTGGGGTGCCAACGAAAACTTGGCCGCCACTGCGGAAGTCCACTCCGGGAGCCGATCGATTTCGGCGTCTCCGGTCGGTTGGGGCGGTCTCGTCTTGAGCAATTATGCCGCGCCGAGTACTGCGATCTACAACACTCTGGTGTTCTGGATCCACGGCGGACCCACGGGCGGACAAAATATCGGTGTCGGCGTGGTTCCGAACGGCGACTGGGGCATTAGCACGAATTGGGTCTCGGTGAAGCCGGTGGCAAACACATGGCAGAAGATCGAGATTCCGCTCAACACCCTCGGCGTCGCCGGCCGGGCGGATATCAATCACATCCAGTTCTCCGACTGGTCGGGATCCGGCGCAGCGACATTCTACCTCGATGATGTCATGCTTACGACTGCCAAGAGCCTGACGGCGATGGATGTCTATGGTGCGCCGACCCCGAATGTGGCGGCTCCGCTGGGGGTCACGAAGCAGGGGTTCTCTCTGAACCGCCGCACGAACCGCATGGTCCAACAGGTGAAGATCCAAAACCCCGGCGCCACTCCGATCACCGGTCCGGTCTATCTGGTCCTCGATTCACTCTCCGCGAACACAACGCTGGCGAATGCCGCCGGCAAGACCTCGACGTTCGTTCCCTCCAATAGCCCGTACGTCCTCGTGAGCAGCGGCAATCTCGCCGCCGGCTCCACGGTCACAGTCACGCTCGAGTTCACCGTCCCGACCTCTGGCGGCATCACTTATGATGCCCGCATCCTGAGCGACGGCACGACTCCGTGATCACCTACAACTGAAACGCTTCAAACATACATCGATCATGATCTCTAATCTTCGCGTCGCGTGGTCTTCCGGCGCGCTTTCGTTGCTCGCCTTCTTCGCGACGCCGTTCGCCGCAAACGCCGATGCTACCTATAACGTTCAGCTCGACACCAGCTCCTTGGTCGCCCCGGGGGCGTTCTCGCTGAATTTTCAGTTCGGCAGCGGATCCGAGTTTGATTTGGATAACACCGTCACGTTGAGCAACTTCAACTTTGGTGGTGGATCCGCCATGGGCACAGCCTCCCTTTCCGGCTATGCCTTGGGTGATCTGACCTCGGGAATCACGCTTCAGGACAGTGCGCCCAGCGCAACTCTGACGGAGTTCCTTCAGGACTTCACGCCCGGCTCGTCGTTGTCTTTCGACATCTCGTTCTCGGAGAACCTCTCGCTCGACGGGAATTCAGACCTCTTCACGTTTTCGATCTTGGACTCAGGCGTGAATATCTGGACCGCGTCCCCGAGCGGCACGGATGCCTTCCTGGAACTCACGATCGGTGCACCGGCTTCCTCTCTCGCTACCTTCGCGAGTGGAGACGGTTCGATCTCCGCGCCCATGGCCACCGCGATTCCGGAGCCGTCCACTTACGGACTCTGCCTTGGCGTCTTGCTTGGTGCGGTGGTCGCGGTCCGGCGGCTTCGTTCACGCTGTAGGTAGGCAGGTACGGTCCCGGTGTTCCAGCGACCCCCGGGCCAATCGTTGTTCATACTCGTTCAGTTTCTGGCATAGTTGTTTGTGTGCTAGGGGCCGGTGAGTCGGCGAACGCCGGCTCACCGGTTGTGCACGGCTTAATCTAGAACGAATTCGTCGCGTCCTCAAGAAACCGGCGACTTGGTGTACTGGAATTCGCAACCGCTGTGCGGCTCCGGCGCGCGTTTCATCTGCGGCCGGGATGCGACAGCTTTTGTTCGGCGGGGAACAGCGACCGCCGCCGCGCGGGAGGTCCGCGAGGGACTCAGAAGCGGTATTCAGCGTAGCGGGCGACGGCTTGTGCCCGAGAGTGGACGTGAAGCTTCTCGTAAATTCGGCGGATATATGTGTTCACGGTATCGTGCCTGATCCCGAGCTTGTCCGCGATTTCCTTGTAGAGATAGCCCTGGGCTAGCAATACGAGCACTTCTGTCTCACGTTTGGAGAGTTCGTCGGCCGGTCTGGTTTTCGGCTGCGACTGATGAAGCGACTGCACGACCTTGCGGGCGATGTTGCTACTCATGGGTGAGCCACCGGAGTGGACCTCCCGCAATGCTTTGATCAGCGATTCACGCGGGGTGCATTTAAGCAGGTACCCGGTCGCACCAGCTGAGAGCGCATCGAACACATGCGTCGAGTCGTCGTACACGGTGAGCATCACAAATTGGGTATCGGCGAGAGGCGGCTTCAATCGCCGGACGCACTCGATACCGCTGAGGCCGGGCAGATTGATGTCCACAATCGCAACATCCGGCTTGATTTGGAGAATCGGCTCCAAGGCGCTCTCAACATCGGAGAAGACCCCCGCGCAGGAGAAACCTTCGGCTTTCTGGATCCAAGACGTCAGTATCTCGCGAATCGGAACGTCATCTTCGATGATGACGACCTTGATGTTCGATGGTTTGTCGGAGGTGGGCATTGTGTTGTCCTGATCGTTCGGTCGGAGGCGACTGAACTACAGTCGGTCGCTGTTGTTGGAGAGTGTTTGTCGCGAAGTCTGCTTGGGCACGGCGACCGTGAAAAGCACCGTGGTGCCTTGGCCGGGCAGCGAGGCGATTTCGCAGCGGCCCCCAATGCGGGAGATGCGCTTCTCGATGTTCCGAAGGCCATTCCCGGAGGTGATGCGATTGCCCGCGGCGGGCGCAGAGGCCGATGGCGCGCGCAAGCCGCGACCATTGTCTTGTACCGAAAGCTCCAGGTGATCGGCGCGCAGTTCGAGAGAGATCCGGATTTCGTCCGCCGCCGCGTGCTTCACTGCATTGTTGAGCGTCTCTTTGAAGGACAAGAAGAGGTTGTGGCGAAACTCCGCGGTGAGCGGCCAGGTCGGCACCGAGACGGGAATATTGAGGCGACAACGTACGTTTGCCGCGGACAGGAAATCGTGCGCAAATTTGCCCATGTAGTCGGCAAGGCTGTCGAGCGTATCGTGCTTGGGGTCGACCGCCCATACGATTTCGTCGAGAGATCGGGTGAGTTCGCGCGCGGTATTATAGATGCGGGACAGCGTTGCGGTGGTGCTTCCCGTTTCGGTCAGGTCGGAATCGACGGGCTGGCTCAACATCGCGATTCGGGAGAGGCTCGCTCCGATGTCGTCGTGGATGTCTTGGGCGATCCGGGTCCTCTCGCGCTCGACGGCGTGCTTGCGTTCGGCCTGCTCGATGCGACGCTGCAGACGTTTCCGGGTGAGATACCGCGCAAACAGGGCGATGGCTGCTGCCGCGGCTAGCAACGTGCCTCCGATGAACCACCACGTGTGCCACAGAAAGGGATCGACGGTGAAGCCGAGTGTCGCCCCCTCTGAGTTCCAGACCCCGTCGTCATTGCAGGCGATCACCCGGAAGCTGTATGTGCCAGCGGGTAGGCGGCTGTAGAACGCTGTCCTTCTCGTGCTCGCGTCGACCCACTCGCTGTCGATCCCGTCGAGGCGGTATTTGAACCGAACTTTGTTTGGTGCGGCAAAGCTCAGCCCGGCGTAGCGAAACTCGAGCTGGCGATGGTCGGGTGGCAAAACTACTGGGGCTGCGGCGGTCGTGTGCGGGACTGCCGTGCCGTCCACAACGAAGGATTGGAGTATGACCGGCGGTGGTGTCTCATTCCGGCTGATCTGGTTGGGATCGACACAGACGAGCCCTTTGCTTGAGGCAAACCAGAGTCGACCGTCCGGAGTCTTGGCGGCACTGGCCTGCAACCCGCCGATGAACTCGCTGGTGGGGACTCTCCTCGCCGGGTGCCAGGACTACAACTTCAACCCCGTCGGGAAGTG
>DATGXO010000108.1:0-43236 GCA_035298965.1 Opitutaceae bacterium
GTTCTGTTGCTATGAGGTCCCGCCCGCCCCGCCCTGCTCGGCGGCAAATCTCGCGTGGGTCAATGGCGACGCCGCCATCGAGAAGCCCCTCACACACTGGCTCGTGCTGCGCCCGATTCCCGTGCCGGAGCAATCATTCAGCACCGTCGACCATGTCGACGACAGCGATGTGGCCGTGCTCACGCCGTTCGAAGTCTCGGACGAACGCGTCGGCCCCTCCCAGCAACAGAACTGCTTCAACAGCGACTGGTTCGGGGCCGATGGCGCCGACTCGATTCAGCCCATCGCCGGTGCCAAGCAGAGCGTCGATGGCAATGAACTCGTCTGGGATCCCGTCGTGTCCGAGGCCGGCTTCGTCGAACTCCGCTCCGCGCAGAGAAACTGCGACTACTCGATCGGCTACGCCTGGACCGAGATCGAGGTCGAGAAAGACACCGATGCCTGGCTCGCCATCGGCAGCGACGACGGCCTGAAGATCTGGCTCAATGGCCAACTCGTCCACGATAAATGGATTCGCCGCATCAGCCTGATCGACGACGAAATCGTCCCTCTGCGCCTCCACGCCGGCAAAAACCGCATCCTGCTCAAGGTCCAGAACGCCATCGGCGCCTGGAACTTCGTCGCGCGCCTGCGCACCCGCTGAAGCCCGACAGCGCTCTCGAATCGAAACTCGCGCCAGCCACCGTTCGACGGTCGCTGGCGCGCTCGTTTTCGCAGCCGAAGATCAAACGCCGAGCCGGCCCGCCGGAGCTTCGCCGGCACTCTTCCCCTCGAGCCGTCCGAGCACGCGCAGAAGCCCGTCGAGAATCGTGATCGGATGCGGCGGACAACCCGGGATGTAGAGATCGATCGGCACGACCGACTCCGCGCCCTGGCACGTCTCCGGATGGCCGACAAACGGTCCGCCCGAGATCGCGCACGCACCGACCGCGATCGCGATTTTCGGACCGGGCACCGCCTCCCAGGTCTTCCTGAGCGCGAGCTCCATGCCCTTCGACACCGGACCGGTGATCAGCACACCGTCCGCATGCCGCGGCGACGCCACAAACTGGATCCCGAAGCGCGAAAGATCCCAGCCGATCGTGCCGAGCACGTTCACGTCGGCCTCACAGGCGTTGCAGCCGCCCGCGCTCACCTGCCGCAACCGCAGCGAGCGACCGAGCAGTTTGCGCAACTTGTCGTCAAGCGCCGCCGCGAGCCGCAACTCCTCCTTCCCCGGCGCGCCGACAATCAAATCCTCCCGCCGCCGCACCGCCATCCGGTGGTCGCGCGTCTGCACAATCGCGTGCTCCGGACACGCCGCCACGCACTCCGCGCAAAAGATGCAGCGCCCGAGATCCAGCGCCACCGACTTTCCCGGCGCGCGCGTGATCGCCTCCGTCGGGCACACGGGCAAACACGCCGCACAGCCGTCGGCGCACTTCGCCGCGTCGACGCGCAACGCCCCCCCATGCCGGTCCGGCAACGCCGGCGCCGGCCCCTCCGGGTACGCCATCGTCTCGCAGCCGCGCTTCAGTCGATGGGTAATGGTATCGAGGACGAACATGGCGGTGATGTTTCAGCGGTTCGGAAGATCGGAGGTGACAGAAGGTAACGAACAGAAGGAGGAAATCGCGTCAGCCAAGGGCTTGGATCCAAATAACATAGGCGAATGGGAATAGGAGGCTGATTCCTCCAAGCGCCCACCATGCCCCGATCATTCGAGCATTCGGAAGCTCAAGATAGCATTCACATGGTTGGAGCGGATCGAAGTGGACCGCCACGGTCGCGCCTTTGGGATAACGTTTGAGGTAGGCGCGTGGATTTTTGTCTTCGCATCCATTGGGACAAACGCGCGAACCCATGTAGGCCGCTGGAGTGAAGTACTCATAAACGACAATTGCCGAACGCGCCCGCCCCCACCCCGATATTCTCGAATCGATCACTATGCCCTGTGTGCTCTGCCATGCCGCGGTGCGTCGCTGGAGATTCCTCAGCCGACGGGCTTGTCGGAGCGCCCAAAGACCGACCACAGGCACCACGATTAGCATTACGGTTGAGTTTCGATCGAACATGGGGAGTTGCGGTCGATGTCCGACATTATGGGGCCGTCCTTCGTTCTCTTCGTTACCTTCTGTCGTCCGTTGTCCGTCTTCCGGGTTGGTCGCCCGCTCCGCGCCTCACAGATCGAAGCCGCAGTACGAGAGGTTGAAGCTCTTGTTGCAGATCGGAAAATCCGAGATCGCCTGGTTGCGCAGCGCCAGCGCGAGGCCCGTCCAGTTGTGGAACGACGGATCGATCACCTTGTAGCGGCGGAAACGCCCGGCGTCATCGGTCAGCGCCACGTGGCAGATCTCGCCGCGCCAGCCTTCGACCAGCGCCACGGCGAACGTCTCCGGCGCGGCCGGCGCCAAGGGCTCGTGAATGTCACCTTCCGGAGGTGACGCGAGTTGCTCGCGGAGAAACTGGCCCGAGCGCTGGATCTCCAGCCACCGCACGCGCGCCCGGGCGAGCACATCGCCGCCCGACCACACCGCCACCGGCGCCTGTGCGAAACGGTGCCAGCCAGCGGGATGGTCGTAGCGCACATCGCGCACGACTCCGCTGGCGCGCGCCGCCGGACCGACGAGCCCGATCGCCGCAGCCTGTTGCGGGTGCACGGCACCGATGTTCTCGAAACGCGCACGCACCGAGGCGGCATCCCACAGCCAGGTCGCCGCCTGCTCGACTTCCTTCAGCGCCGCGTCGAGCCGCGCGAGCAGCGTCTTCGCTCGCTCGGAGTCCAGATCATGGCGACAACCTCCGGCACGCACGAGCCCGCGCCCGAAACGGTTCCCGCAGAGCAGCGCGGTGAGGTTGAGGAAATCGCCGCGGATCTTCCCGCACGCCGCCTGAGTGGGCAGGAACGCCACGTCGCCCGCCAGTGCGCCGAGGTCGCCGGTGTGATTGGCCAGCCGCTCCAGCTCGAGCGCGATGGCCCGCAACCATTGCGCGCGCAGCGGCGCTTCGACGCCGGCGAGCGTCTCCAGCACGGTCGCGTGCGCCGTGGCATGGCCGATCGTGGTGTCGCCCGCGAGCGTCTCCATCTGGGAAAACGTCGCCCGGTGCGGTCCGCCCGCGAGCGCGCGCTCGATGCCGCGATGTTGGTACCCGAGCGCGATCTCGAGATGGACCACTTCTTCGCCGGCGCATTGGAAACGGAAATGCCCGGGCTCGATGATGCCCGCGTGCACGGGGCCGACGGCGACCTCGTGGATCTCGGCACCGTCGACCCGGAAGAACTCGCCGTTGGCCGGCGCCGTGCCGTCGGTGCGACGCACGGGCTTGAGCCAAGGGTGTCCCTCGGGCTCGACACCAAATTGTTCCCACACCTCGCGCTCGAAGAGATGCGCCTGGTGGTTGCGCGGCGTGAGCGCGGGATAGCGACCGGCAAACGCCGTGCTCCGGCCGACCGCGAGCGTGTTCTCGGCGTCGAAGGCCACCACCGCGACGAGTCGGAGCGAGCTTTGCCCTACCGTCGGCTCGGCCACGCCGAACCATGCGCACAGACGCCCGCCGCGTTCGAGCGCCGCGCCGACGACGTTCACAAATTCCGCCACCGGCCACTCCGGCACTTCGGCCCACGGAAGCGACGTGGCGTTGGCGAGCGGAGCAAGAGTGTCGGTGGCGTTCATGCGAGAATCCTTTCATATACGATCCGGATGGTGGGGCGGGCCTTATGCCCGCCATCCGTTGCTCGTCGTAGCTGGACGACGAAGTCGTTCAGCCCTCGGTCCAACTGGCGGGCGTAAAGCCCGCCCCACCACTCGGAACCGGCTTCAACGAAACCGGCTACAGCGGACGATTCCGCCCTACCCCGCTCCTCGCTACTCGCTACTTCCGCGTTCGTCCTCATGGCACATTGGTGATTTGCGCGACGGCGTCGGTCCAAGCGGTGCGCAACACGTCCGGCAGCGCAAGGCCGAGCCAAAGTGAGAGTCCCATCAGCACGAGCGGCGGCACGAGCACGCCAGCCGTTTCCGGGAACTTCCGCCCCGCCGCCTGCGAAGCGACGCGCGGCCGGCCGTCGACGATGGCAAACGTCACCCGCGTGAGCCCGAAGAACGCGAATAGCAGGCACGCGAGAAACACGATGCCGGCGGCCGTGTTTCCGGTCGGGCCGAAACTCGCACGAAGGATCCGCAATTCGCTGAAGAACGGCCCGAACGGCGGCAGCGCCGTCACCGCGAACATACCGGCGACGAAGATCGCGGCCGACACCGGCGTGAGCGCGGCCATGCCGCCGACCTCGTCCATCGAGCGCGCCCCGGCGGCGCGGCGGATGTTGCCCGCGCTCAGGAAGAGCGCGCCCTTCGTGAGGCTGTTGCTCCACACGTGGAAGAGCGCGGCCCAGAGTCCCGGCGCGCCGAAACCGGCCGCGAGCGCGAGGATCCCCATGTGCTCCACGCTCGAGTACGCCAACATGCGTTTGAAGTCCCGCGTCCCCAGGAGAAACAGCGCCGCCACGACCAGCGAAAGAAGTCCGATCGCGATCAACGTGCGGTCCGCGACAGCGCCATCGCCCGCCGCCGCCACGACCGCGCGCACACGCAGAATCGCCGTGAACGCCACCGTCGTCACCCCGCCCGCGAGAATCGCGCCGACGATGCCCGGCGCCTCGCCGTAGGCATCCGGTTTCCAAGTATGCATCGGCGCCAGCCCCATCTTCGTGCCGTAGCCGGCGAGAATCAGCACCCAGGCCGCGAGCAACCACGGCCGCGTGAGCACGGCGCCCTGAGCGGCAAGCGCGCCGAAGGTCAGATCACCGGCATTCGCGCCGCCCGCGTGGAGCGAAGCATAGCCGAGGCAGAACGAGCCGAGCAGCGAGAGTGCGATGCCGGTACCGCCAACAAGCAGGTATTTCCAGGTCGCCTCGTACGCGCGCGGCGTGCCGTTGAAATGCAGGAGCGGGATCGCCGCCAGCGTCACCCCCTCCGTGGCGATCCAGAGGAGGCCGAGGTGCCGCGCCATGTGCCCGGCGCTGAGCAGCGCGAGCACCGCCAACATCAGCGCCACGAACACGCGATTCTTCCGCTCCGCGCGCGCCTGCAGGTAGGCCACGGCGTAGACGGCGCACAGCAGGAACAACAACGACACCGCCGGCAGCACCGCCCGCGCAAGCGGGTCGAAACCGAACCACGACCCGAGCGCCGCGGCGGGCGGCACGATGAGCAACCAGACCGAGAGCACCGCATGCACCGCCCCGAAGACGGGCAACAGCCACGGACGCGAACGCTCGTTGGGCCACGCGGTCGCCAGCGCCGCACCGGCAAACGGAAGGAGGACGAGAAGCAGCTCTTTCATTCGCGGAGGACGGTGAGTTTGCGGGTGTCGAGCGAGTCGAAGGCGCGCTGGATGCGGTCGACGATGATGCCGATCACGAACACGCCCACGGTCAGATCGAGCAGGATGCCGGCCTCGACAAGCAGCGGCGTGGCGTGGATGAGCAGTAGGCCAAAGAGGTAGATGCCGTTTTCCAGGATGAGGTAGCCGCACACCTGCGAGATTGCCTTCGTCCGGCCGATCAGGAGCACAAAGCCCGTCAGCACCGACGCCAACGCGCCCGGCACGAGCAACGAGCCCGCATGCTCCGGCAACAGCGGCAACGAGCGCGCAACCGCCATCGCCGCGATCGTGCCGCCGGCCCCGAGCAGGAGCGAGGGCACGTATCCGATGAGTGGTTCCATGTCGCGGTCGATGTTCGCGGCGCGCATCGCGCGGTTGAGCAGGCGCGGGATCACGACGCCTTTCACGGCAATCGTCGCGGCCGCCACAAGCAGCACCGGCCAGTTGAGATGTGCCCAGCTCAGATGCTCCATCAGCAGCGGCATCACGCCGAGCACCACGCCCTGCACGGACATCGCGCGGATTAGCGAAGGCATGCGACTGCTGCCGAGCGCCATCAGGTTCAGCCCCATCGCGAGGCCGATCAGGAGGTTCAGTGTGTCGTTCATGCGGCACCGCCTTTCCAAGCTACGAGCAACGCGAACAAGCACAGGACAAACGCGAGCGTCAGCAGGAACGGCACCTGTTTGAACGCGAACCGCGCCAGCAACGACTCCACCAGCCCCACGCCCACCGTCGTGGCGAGCACGCCGCCCGCGAGCGCCGCCGTCGCGAGCAGCGGCGGGAGAGCGCCGAGCGGCAGCACCGCCTGCACGAGCAGCACGGAGAACAGCAGCAGCTTCACCGACGCGCCGTGCAAGATCGCGGCGAGCGGCGGTCCGCTGTGGTCGAGGATCATCGCCTCGTGGATCATCGTGAGTTCGAGGTGCGTGTTGGGATCGTCAAACGGCACGCGGCAGTTCTCCGCCAGCAGCACCGTGAACAACCCCGCCGCGAGCAACGCCGCACCGGCGCCCGCCGACGGCGCCAAGATCGTCGTCAGCGAGAGCCCGCCGGTGTGCACGCACAGCGAAAGCACCGCCGCGAGGATCGCCGCCTCGGTAAGCACGGCGTAGCTCACCTCGCGCACCGAGCCCATGCCCTCGAAGGCCGAGCCGGTCTCGAGCGCCGCCCACACCGTGCAGAACCGCGCGAGCGCGAGCAGGTAGATCAGGAGGAGAACGTCGCCGCGGAAACTCACGCCCGCCGCAGCCGGACCGAGCGGCAGCAGCAGCGCCGCGCCGACGACCGCCACCCACCCCACAGCCGGCGCCGCGATGAAGCCCGGCGAGGCGAGCGTGCTCAGCACCACGCCCTTTTTCCAGAGCCGCGCGAGGTCGTAGTAGAGTTGCAGCACCGGCGGACCGCGCCGGCCGGCGACCCACGCCTTCACCTTGTTGATGATGCCTGGCAGCAGCGGCGCGAGCAGCAGCCACAGCGCGAGGCGGAGAACGATGCCGACAAACGTCATCATCATAGCGAGCCCTCCCACAGGACGATCAACCCGAGCGCCGCGAGACCCGCGACGAGGTAGAGGATGTAGTATTGCAACCGGCCGTGCTGCAGCCGCCGCACCGCGGTCGACATGCGCAACACGCCCGCCGCGAGCGGCCCTATCAGTTTCTCGAGCACCGTCTCCGGCACGCGCTCGATGCGCCGCGCTGATTCCGGCAGCAGCCCGTGCGGGCGCTGCACCGTACGCTCGGGGCGGAGCAACCAGAAGAACCACCCCGCAGCGACGCCCGCGAACGATCCGCCGGTGTACTGCATGCGCGCCGCCGGCTTCGCGTAACCGCAGTCCCACGTCAGCCCGCGACGCAGGCCGTTCTCCCGAGCGCGCCGCCAGAGCAACAGCGCCGCGCCGAGTGCGAGAAACGCCAGCACCGCGTGCGCGATGCCGAGACTGTGGAGCGAGCTCGGCGCGTTTTCCGCCGCAACCGCCCAGGCCGGATTCCAGGCCGCCGCCGCCCGCGAGAGCAACAGCCAGAGCGCCGCCGGCGCGAGGCCGATCGCTACGCAAGCGCCGCCGAAGACTAGCATTGGGCCGAGCATCCACGGTCCGGCTTCGTGCGCGTGGGCGACGCGCTTCGTGCGCGGCGCGCCGCAGAACACGAGCGCGCCCGCCTTCGCGAAACTTGCCAACGCGAGCGCGCCGGCCATGCCGAGCATGATCGTCACCGGCATCGCGGCCCAGGCGACCGGCCCATGCTCGATTCCGGCATCGAAGAGGCCGAGGTAGATCAACCACTCGCTCACGAAACCGTTGAGCGGCGGCAGCCCCGACACCGCCATCGCGCCGAGCGCGAAAAGTCCGGCCGTCCACGGCAGCCGCGTCCAGAGTCCGCCGAGGCGGCTGATGTCGCGCGTGCCCGTCGCGTGCAACACCGAGCCCGCGCCGAAGAACAGCAGCGCCTTGAAGAGCCCGTGGTTCCACACGTGCAACAGCGCGCCGATGAGCGCGAGCCGTCCCCACGCCGCCTGTCCGTGACTCTCGCCGAGCATCGCCGCGCCCACGCCGATCAGGATCACGCCCACGTTTTCCACGGAGCAGTAGGCCAGCAGGCGCTTGAGGTCGTTCTGCGCGAAGGCGAACGCGATGCCGAACAACGCGCCGACCGCGCCGAGCCCGATCACGATCCAGCCCGCCTGCGCCGGCAGCGGCAACCAGCCGCTGAAACGCACGATGCCGTACACGCCGAGCTTGATCGCCACGCCCGAGAGGATCGCCGACACGTGGCTCGGCGCGTTCGCGTGCGCAGAAGGCAACCACACGTGGAGCGGGAACAGGCCGGCCTTCACGCCGAAGCCGCCCAGCGCGAGCCAGAACAACGGCGCGAGCCCCGCGACCCCGCGCAACTGCGGCCCGAGTTCCCAGCTGCCGGTGCGCTCCGCGAGCAGCGCGAAAAACGCGAACAGGCAGAGCGTGCCGACGTGCGACGCTGCCAAATACAGCCACGCCGCCGCGCGCACATTGCGCCCGCGGCTCTCGAGTAGGATCAGGAAAAACGCCGCGACCGTGAACAGCTCCCAGCCGAAGAGGAAATAGAGCCCGTTCGCCGCCACGAGCACCAACGCCATCGTCGCAACCAGCACGCTCCACCAGAAGCGTCCGCGTCCCGCCGAGCGCGGATAGTCGCGGTCGCTCCAGTAATTGCGCGAGTAGGCCGCGCCCGCTCCGCCGACCATCGCGAGCAACGCGAGGAAAACCGCGCCGAGCGCATCGAGCCGGAGGTGCGGACGCTCGCCGCCCAGCGAAAACGTTCCGCGCCAATCCCACTCCGGCACCTCGCCGAGCAGCACCGCCAGCGCAGCCGCCAAGAGCGCACCAGATCCAACCAGCGTCGCCGCCAGCCATAGCCGCGGACGGCGCGGCCCGAGCACCATGCCGGCGAGAAAACCCAGCGCGGCCACCGAGAGCAGACCAGGGACGATCACCGCGCCGGCTCCCGAACCAACGAGCCCGCCGCGTTCTCCGTCGCGGCGACAGCTTTGAAGATCTCCTCGTCGGGCGCCCCCTGCTGCACCAGTTCCCGCACAAGCCCGCGGCCGAGCAAGCGGCTCAGGCGGCCGAGCAGGTCGAGGTGGGCGCGTGGCGACGGAGCGATGAAGAAAAACAGCCGCGTCACCGGCACATCGTCGGGCGGCGGCTCGGGCAGGGGCAACGGTTCGCGCAATAGGATCAGCGCCACAGTCCCCGAGTCGCGGCCGAGTGCGATCCGACTGCTCGGGTGCGGCAACGCGAAGCCGCCGCCCACCGGCGCGATCACGATGCCGTCGGGCGTGCGTAGGCGTTGCGCCACCAGATTGCGGATTGGCGGCGTCGCACCAGGCAGCGCGGCGACCACCTTTTCGCAGGTCCGAGGAAAATCCGTCACGGCCACATCGCGCCAGATCCCTCCGGCGCGCAACAACGCCCCCACCCCGCCGCCACCCGCGACACTCGAGGTGGTTGGCGCCAGAAAACCGGCCTGTGCGGCGAGCCCGCGTGCGGCGGCCCAGTTGGCGACCTGCGTGCGGTCGAACAGCATCCGGTCGCGGTCCGGCGTGAAGGGGAGCCCTTCATCGCGGACCCAACGCTCCACGACTTCCTCCGCGACGCCGAACGATTCGGCGATCTGGATTATGTTGAGGTACATGGTGGGACGAGCGGGGTTCTCGAACGCCGCGGACACTAGGGCACTGCGCGCCGCGATGTCAGCAGGGAATCCCGCGATTTCGCGGAAACGCGATGTCCCGCTCGCGCCTCGCCCGTCGACCGCAGGCAGCGGTCGCGTATCAGCGTCGCCCGCCGCGGCCACGCTTCGGCGCGCCGTAGAGCTTCGCCGGTTTCGCACCGGCGGCGGGCTTGCGGTACTCGCCGGTCTTGAGCGCCTTGACCTGATCGCGCAACAGCGCTGCGCGCTCGAACTCGAGCGCCTCGGCCGCCTCCTGCATTTCCTCCTCGAGCTCCGCGATCACCGTCGCGACATCGGTGTCCTCGCCGACTGCAGACGCCGGCTCCTCCTCGCGTTTTCCACTGCCATCGTAAACGGCGAGGCTGCTCTGCGCGGCGCGTTTCACACTGCGCGGCGTGATCCCGTGCGCGGCGTTGTAGGCCATCTGTTTCTCGCGGCGGCGCGCGGTAACCTCGATCGTGCGGCGGATCGATTCGGTCTGCACGTCGGCATAGAAGATCACACGGCCCTTCTCGTGGCGCGCGGCGCGGCCGGCGGTCTGCACGAGGCTGGTTTCGCTGCGAAGGAAACCCTCCTTGTCGGCGTCGAGGATCGCGACAAGCGCGACCTCCGGCAGATCGAGCCCTTCGCGCAGGAGGTTGATGCCGACGAGCACGTCGAAGTTGCCGAGGCGCAGGTTGCGCAGGATCTCGACGCGCTCAATGGCGTCGATGTCGGAGTGCAGATACTCGACGCGGATCTTCGCCTCACGCAGGTACGAGGTGATGTCCTCGGAAAGGCGTTTCGTGAGCGTCGTGACGAGCACGCGTTCGCCGGCGCCGACGGCGGCGCGGATCTCGCCGATGAGATTCTCGACCTGGCCTTTCGTGGGACGCAGCTGAATCTCCGGATCGAGCAGGCCGGTCGGGCGGATCACCTGCTCGGCCACGACGGCGGAGTGCTCGAGCTCGTACTTTGCGGGCGTCGCGGACACGAACACCGCCTGGCCGGTCACGGCGCGAAACTCGTCGAAGTTGAGCGGCCGGTTGTCCAGCGCCGAGGGCAGCCGGAAACCGAAGTTCACGAGCGTCTCCTTGCGCGAGCGGTCGCCGGCATACATGCCGCCGATCTGCGGCACGGTCACATGGCTCTCGTCGATGAACACGAGGAAATCCTTCGGGAAAAAGTCGAGCAGGCAGAACGGCCGATCGCCCGGTTTCCGGCCCGACATGTGGCGCGAGTAGTTCTCGATGCCGTTGCAGACGCCCATCTCGCGCAACAGCTCGAGGTCGTACTCGCAACGCATCTTGATCCGCTGCGCCTCGAGGAGCTGCCCGTTCTTCTCGAAGAACGCCACGCGTTCATCCAACTCGGCGCGGATCGAGGCGATCGCCCCCTCGAGCTTGTCCTTCGTGGTGACGTATTGGTTCGCCGGATATAGGTCGAAGCGCGGGAGCTTGCGGATGACCGCGCCGGTGAGCGGATCGAATTCGCTGAGGGCATCGATCTCGTCGCCGAAGAACTCCACGCGCAGCCCGTGCTCAAGGTACGCCGGCATGACGTCGATCACATCGCCGCGCACGCGGAAGCGGCCGCGTTGCAGGTCGTAGTCGTTGCGCTCGTAGAGATTCTCGATGAGCCGCTCCAGAAAGGCCTGCCGCGCGAAGGGCTTGCCGACCTCGAGTGGGATGCGCATCTCCGCGAAATCCTCGGGCGAACCGAGGCCGTAGATGCACGAGACGCTCGCCACCACCAGCACGTCGCGCCGGCTCACCAGCGAACTCGCGGCGGAGATGCGCAGCCGCTCGATCTCGTCGTTTCGCGAGGAGTCCTTCTCGATGAACGTGTCGCTCGACGGGATGTACGCCTCCGGCTGGTAGTAGTCGTAGTAGCTGACGAAGTACTCGACCGCGTTTTCCGGGAAGAAGTTCTTGAACTCGGAGAACAGCTGCGCGGCCAACGTCTTGTTGTGCGAGATCACGAGCACCGGCCGGTCGCACTGGGCGATGACGTTGGCCATCGTGAAGGTCTTCCCCGAGCCGGTGACGCCGAGCAGCGTCTGGTCGCGGTGGCCGGCGCGGATCGATTCCACGAGTTTCGCGATCGCCTCGGGCTGATCGCCCATCGGTGGGTAGTCGGACTTCAGCGTGAACAGCGGCACGCGAAACAGGGAGCGCGCGAAAGCTGCGAACGCCAGAAAAGAACGCGCCTGAATCCGCAGCGGCCGCGACGCGGGCCAAACTCGACTTTGCCTTTCACGCGCGAGCCCTCGACGCTCTCGCCGCCATGCGCGTCGCCGTCATCGATATCGGCAGCAACACCATCAAGCTCCTCGTCGCCGCCCGCTCCGCCACCGGCGGGATCGAGACGCTGCGTTACGCCGTCGAGGAGGCACGCATCAGCCGCGGGCTCGGCGGCGATCGCCCCACCCTGTCCGCCGACAGCGTCGCGCGTGGTCTGGCCGCAGTGGCGAACCTGCTCGCGCTCGCCCGCTCGCATGCGCCCGCGCGCATCGCGCTCGTTGCCACCAGTGCGGTGCGCGATGCGGCCAACGGCGCCAATTTCGCCGAGCAGATCCGGCGCGCGACCGGCGAGCCGGTGCGCATCCTCGCCGGTGAGGAGGAGGCAAACTACATCGGCCGTGGACTCGGCGCGGACCCGGCTCTCGCCGGCGCGCGCGATTTCTACCTCTTCGACCTCGGCGGGGGTAGTCTCGAGTGCCTGGAGTTTCGTGAACGTCGTCGCGTGCAAGCCGTCAGTCTGCGGCTCGGCTGCGTGCGGCTGACCGAGCGTTGCGTGCGCGATCCAGCGGCGCCATTCACCGCAGCCGACCGGGCAAACGTCGCCGAGGCCGTGCGCCGGGAATTCGGCGGCGCCGAGCCGGTGTTTCGTTTCCCCCTGCCGCGCCCCGCCACAGCAGTCGCGACCGGCGGCACCGTCACGACCGTACGGGCGATGCAGGCCGCCGCGCGCGGCGCGCCGCTCGACGAGCAAGGGACCAGCGTCGGCACCGGCGAGTTGGAGACATTGCTCGCCCGGTCCGCCGCCCTGCCCCTCTCCGCTCGCCGCGAGTTGCCGGGCCTGCCTGCGGCCCGCGCGGATGTCTTTCCGACGGCGCTCGCCACCATCATCGAAGTGGCGCGTCTCGCCGGCGTGGAGCGGTTCACCCACTCCTTCTACAACCTGCGCTATGGTATCGCCGACGAGTTGCTCGCCGCCGCGCCGTAGACCCGCGAGTGGTGTTCACGCTCGTGTCGCGCGCCACCGGCCCACAGCAGCGCGACGAGAACGACCGCGGCGCCGATCGAAACGAGCGCCAGTGGTCGTCTCAGGTACGCGAGCAGCGGCCGCAGATTGAGCAGCACGTGCACGGCGCCAGCGACGATGAACAGCCAGCCGAACCACTCGTGCAGCGCTATGATCGGTCCGCTCTTCACGTGGAAGAACAGCAGCATGCCCGTCGCGGCGATGACGAGAAAGGCGACGCCGACGAATGGCGAGAGCCATGTCTTGTCGAGGACGGTGGATTTCATGGAAGGACCGGCGAGGCCGGCGGATAACAAGACGCCGACGTCGCCGTTTGGTTACAACGACCCGCTGCTGGCAGAGCCGATCGGCCTCCATTGCCGGGCCGGCCGTCAGATCTCCCAGTTCAAGGCCACCACCGGACAACTGCGGCCCGTCGACTCGATCGCCAACAGGCAGATGTCGTCCTCGAATTGTTCGCGGCTGCTGAAGCCACGCACACTGTCGACCACCGACTCGATCAAAGCCTCGCCCGGTGCCGAGGCGCGCGCTGCCGCCACCTCCATGATGCGTTCGATTCCAAAGATCTCGCCGTCGAGATTGGCCGCTTCGAGCACACCGTCCGTATAGCAGAGGAGTTTGTCGCCGGAGCGGAAGCTGCGGCTGCCGCAGGTGTACGCGAAGGCGTCGATGAGACCGGCGGCCGGCTCCGGATTGGGTAACGCGAGCGGCTCGGCCTTGCCGGTCGCGCTAGCGAGCAGCAGCGGCGGCGGATGACCGGCATTTGCGAAGGCGAGCGTCTGCCGGGCGGTGTCGATCACGCCGCAGAAGACGGTGGCGAAGACGGGCATGCCCGTTTGCCGGAAGATCGGGAGAAAGCCTCGGTTGATCTCGGCGAGCACGTGCGCGGGGTTTTCAGCGCGTTCGTCGAGCTCTCCCACTAGGCCGCGGATCAACGCCGTGAGCAGACCGGCGCGCACGCCATGGCCCATCACATCGCAGACGAGCACCACGCAGAGCGTGTCGGAGAGTTGCACGATCTCGAAAAAATCGCCTCCGAGGCTCGCGGCCGGGATGTAGCGATGCGCGAATCGCAGCGCGCTGGCTTCGACCGGCGCCCCACGTGGGAACACGGGGTGAATCTGGGTGAGGAAGACATTCTGGATCTGGCAGGCCATCCGCAGGTCGGCCTCCATCTCGACAGTCCGATCGCGCAACTCGATCTCCATCCGTTTGCGGTCGGTGATCTCGTGGCTGATCCCGACGATGCCGACGATCTTCCCGCGCTCGTCGTGGAGCGGCACCTTTGTCGTGATCGCCCAACGGCGCGTGCCGTCGTTGAGCAGATCGCTGCTCTCCCGATTGATGATGGCGGGGCCGCCGGCGAGCACGCGATGATCCTCCACCATCGAGCGTTCGCCGCGCGCGTCGTTGTGGTAATCGAGAATCGTGTGCCCGAGCGCCGCATCCTGCGACTCGACACCGATCATCCGCTGATGCGCGCGGTTGTTGAGGATGTAGCGGCCGCCACGGTCCTTCACGAAGACGCGGCTCGGCAGATGGTCGATGATCGTGCGGAGCAACGTGCGCTCCTGCGTGAGCTTCTCCTCGATCCGGCGCACCTCGGTGTGGTCGCGCGTGATGCCGAACGTGCCGATGATCCGCCCCGCAGAGTCGCGCCATGGCAGCTTCGTCGCGGAGCCCCAGCCGACCGTGCCATCCTTGAGTTCCAGGCGCTCGATCTGCCGAATCGATGGTTGCCCGGTGCGGATGATCTCGAGCTCGGTCTCCCGGGCGAGTTGCGCGTGCGCGGGAGCGAAGAAGTCGGCGTCGGTCCTGCCCACCATCTCCGCCGGCGATCTCGCTCCGAGCCAAGTCGCGTGCGAAGCGTTCACCCGCACGAAACGGCTCTCGAGATCCTTGAAGTAGATCCGGTCCGGAATCGTGTCCATCAACGCGTGCAGGATCTCCGAATCGAGCAACTCGGGCGGAGGTGTTTGCGGCGCGTTGGCGGGGCCGGTGGGCATTTGGGGCCGCGACGGTGCCCGATGGCTCCCGGCAGCGCAACCCGTTCCTGCGGTTCGGGGCGAGCCCCGATGATGTCATACGAAATCGGGCCCGAGGCGCCCGAAGCGGTGGCTGCGCCGCTCAGCGCACGAGGCGGCGGGCGGCGGCAAGTGTCTCGGCGAAATCCTCCGGCAGCGGCGCGCGCAGATCGAGCGAGGCGCCGGTGATCGGATGCGTGATCGCCAGATGCTCGGCGTGCAGCATTACGCGCGGCACGGCCAACGGAGTGCTACGCTCGCGGTAGCCGTACACGACATCCCCAAGCAACGGATGGCCCGCGCTCGAGAGGTGCACGCGGATCTGATGGGTTCGCCCGGTGTAGATCCGGCAGCGCACGAGAGCCGCAAACGGCGCCCATGTCTCGACAGCGGTCCAATCGGTGCGCGAGGCCCGCCCCCCTGTCGTGACCGCCTTCATCCGGTGGCGCTGCGTGGGATGCCGCGCGATCGCTTTCTCGATCCTGCCGGCGGCGGTCTTCGGCACGCCGGCGACGAGCGCGAGATACTCCTTCACCACATCGCGCCGCGCGAACGCCGCCGCGAGCGCCCGGTGCGCGGCGTCGTGTTTCGCGACGAGAATCACGCCGGAGGTCTCGCGGTCGAGCCGGTGCACGATACCGGGCCGCTCCACACCGCCGATACCGCTCAGCCCGCCGCGACAGTGCGCGAGCAACGCATGCACGAGCGTGTCTTCGCCCGTGCCGGCGCCGGGATGCACGACCATGCCCGCGGCCTTGTTGATCGCGAGGAGGTGTTCGTCCTCGAAGAGGATCGCCAGCGGGATATCCACTGCGCGCAGTTCGGCGGGTTTCGTTTCCGGGAGTGAAAATACGATCACATCGCCCGCGTTCACCGCGTGCTTCCGCTCGATCGCGCGACCGCCGAGCAGCACGAGACCGGCGTCGAACGCCCGCTGGAGCGCCGCGCGGCTGTGCTCGGGAAAGTGCGCCGCGAGCACCTTGTCGGCGCGCTCGCGGCGGATCCCCTCGGGAACGGTGAACTCGGTCGGCACGGGTCGCGCGCGGTTATTTCGCCGGCGTTTTCTGCTGCAATTGTTGGCGGAGGATCGTCGCGGCGAGCGCTTCGTTCATCGCGGAGTCGCCGCCGCCCTGCACGAGCACGTCGGGCGTGATGCGGATGTTGCCCTCCTGCACGAGGCGCAGGCTCTCGAGAAGCGTCACGCCTTCCTTGCCGATGGCGGAGGCGAGCAGGTCGTAGCTTTGCTTGCGCGCCTCGGCGGTGATGCGGATGCGCTCGCCCTCGCCTTTCGCGGTCTCGATCTGCGCCTTGGCGCGCTCGGCGGCGGTCTTCACCGCAAACTCGGCTTCGACGAGGAGCTTCTGCTGGTCGGCCTCCTCGCGGGAGCGGATGAACTGCTGGCGGGCGACCTCGGCCTGTTGTTGTTGCTGGTAGGTGGCGCGCTGGTTCGCGGCGACCTCCTTGTCGGTCTGCGTGAGCAGAAGCTTCTGGCCGGCCTCGGTGGCATCGAGGCCGATCGCGCCGATGAACGCCCCGAGGAACGTCAGGCGGTACGGCTTGAACTCGGTCTCGACGAGCTTGGCCGTCATCGTCTCCACGCGGCTGCGACTGGCGACGTACTCGAGCGCGCCGAGGGTCTCGGCGACGTTGCGCAGCGCGGCGCGCGCGGTCGGCAGGACGAGCCGCGCCTCGAGGATCTCGAGTTCGTCATCCTCCTGCGCGTCCTTCATCACGCGATCCGGATCGCCGAGCAGCGCGACGAGATACGGCGCGTTTTCGGCGGCGACGGAAAGCGAGAGGCGCACATCGACCGGAAAGGTGAAACCGTCCTTCGAGCGCACGTTGATCGAGTAATCGACAGTCTGCTGGCTGCCGCCGCGGCGCCCCTGGGCGGCGCCGCCAGTGTGGCCGATCGCCTGGTACGTGTACACGCGCTGCGTGGTCTTCACCTTGATGACCTGAAACGCCTCGGGATGCAGATTATACGCGCCGGGCAGCAGTGGCTGGCGCCAGATTCCGCGGAAGCCCTGCGGTACGATATCCACACCGTTGACGGTGATCTTCTCGGTGCCGGTGTAGATCTCGCCGGCGTTCGCTTTCACCACGCCCACTTCGCCTGCGGCGACAAGCGTGACGGGTCGCATCTCGACTTTGAAGAGCCGTGGGTTGATGCGGTAATTGCCGGGCGTGAGGATCGTCAGCTGCGGGCCGCGGTAGCCCACGCCGTCGGCGAGAAACTTCGTGGCATCGAGCATCTCGTCCGCGGATTTCCAGGCTGGAGCGAAGACGGTCCCGCCGGGCAGCACCTTGCCGTCGAGCGCCGTCACGACGCCGATCTGGCCGTTGGGGACCATGACGGTGTCAACCTTCTCGACCTCGTACGACCACGGCCAGTAGCCGAAATGCCAACCCGGCCCGAGCACGCGGGCCTGCGGGCCCTTTTCGCCGGCCACCGCCACGATGTGCCCCGCCGGCAGATCGGAGCCGAGCGTGCGGATCACCACGCCCGTCTGGTCCGAGGCCACGTACACCGCCGAAGCGACGACGAAAGCCCCGATGCCGAGCAGCATCGCCACGAGGCCGGCGCTGCCCAGCGACGCACGGGTGGCCGGAGAATTCGAGGTGGCGCGAACCACAAGCGCGATCACACCGCCGAAAAGAAGAAGCGAGCCGATGACGAGAGCGAACATGTTGGGAGGGGGTTAGGGATTGCCGAGCGCCGCGCACCGTAGTCGGCGCCGCGCCCGCGCGACAAGAGAATCGTGGTTACACGGCGGCGCGCTGTTTCGCGCCAGGTGGCCGGGTGCGCGTCGCCGCCGCGTCACCAGCGCGTGTTCTCCAGCGCGGCCAACTCGGCGAGCGCCGCGCGGCGCGCAGCTTCGGGCATGGTGCCGACGCGAAAACCGTTGCGCGCGAGCTGCACGAGTTCGCCCGGCGAGAAGTCCGCCTCCGTCGCGAGGCCGACGTACTCGTCGGTCAGCGTGTTGCCGAAGACCAGCGGATCGTCGGTGCTCACCGTGCAGCGCACTCCCGCGGCCACGAGCCGCCGCAGCGGGTGCTCGCGCAACGACGGCGCCACCGCGAGCTTCACGTTGCTGATCGGGGTGATGTCGAGCGTCACACCCTCACGCACGAGCAGCGCGACCACCTCCGGATCCTCGATCGCGCGTACGCCGTGCTGGACGCGCCGCACACCGAGCCGCTCGACGGCAACGCGCACGTTGGCCGCTCCGCCGAACTCGCCCGCATGGGCCTTGGTCTCCTTGTCGGCGTTGCGCGCGCGGCGCCACACGTCGGCAGTCCAGTCCTCGAGCGGCAGCGTCTCGTGGCCGTGAAGGTCGATCCCCGCGAGCCACTTCCAGCGGAGCGCATCCGCAATCACCGCGGGCATGTCGCCGGTGTGACAATCGCGCACCAGCCCTGCGAACACGCGCACGGTCATCCCCGCCGGCACCGCCTCGAGGATCGCCTGCAGGATCGCTTCGCCACGCTCGGGGATGAACTGCACGATCGGGAGATGGAAGCTCGTCTCGACGTAGCGGACATTCTGTTCCGCGAGCCGCCGGAAGACCTGTACCGCCGCTTCGTGATAACGCGCCGCCGAGGTGAACCAGGGCGAAAGCAGCCCGATGATGAGCTCGTCGAACTCGCCGAAGCTGCGGAAACGGAAGTCATCCGCCCACGAGACAGGCGGCCGCGCAAAACGCGACGGTTCGAGCCGCTGCAGCAGCTCGTAGGGCAACGCGCCTTCGAGGTGGAGATGCGTCTCCGTCTTGGGCAGGCGGCGGACAAAGTCGGTGATCGTTGCGGTGGGCGTTTCGTCCATGCCGCCATCCCACCCGCCGCCCCACTCCGCCGCAACACCGGAGCGGCGGTCCGCTGAACCCACTGTATGGTTACACCCCGCCACGTGGCGGGAACTCCGTGCGAGCGGAATCCCGGTGTTTACTTTTCCGCGCCGAGTGTTTCTCTTCGATGCACCCGCTCCGCTATCGCTGGACGGGTTTAGTTCACCCTCAACCGAAGTATCAAATAATCATGGCCAAGAAATCGCCCAAGTCCGCCGCCCCCAAAAAGACCGCAGCCAAGAAGGCCGCGCCGAAAGCCAAGAAGGCGGCGAAGAAGAAGTAACGGCACGGGACTTGTCCCGTCCGCCACTCTTGGAACCCGGTGACGCGAAACGTCCCGGGTTTTTTCATGCCCACGGCGGACGAGTCGCGCCGTAGCGTTCAGTCCGCGCCCGCGAGCTCGACCCGTTCGGCGGCGCCGAGGAACTTCGGACCGCGGCCGAGGGCCACATCCAGCACGGCCGCGCCGCGCGCGAGCACCTCGCGCATCCGCACCCGCACCTGCCACCAGCGCGCCGCATCGGCCGCGGCACAACCCGCCGCCTCCAATCCCTCGGCACGGGCGAGGTAGAGCGCACGCTCCGCGTGGAAGCGCTGCGAGACGACGATCACGCGTCGTTGCCCGAAGACGCGGTGCACGCGTTGCACCGAGTCGAGCGTGCGAAACCCGGCGTAGTCGCACGTCACGAAATTGGCCGGCACGCCGCGCGCGATGAGATCCGCCTTCATGTCGTCTGGTTCGCTGTAGTCGGCGCGCGAGTTGTCGCCGCTCACGATCAGGCCGCGCACCTTGCCGGTGCGGAACAACTCGGCCGCGAGATCGAGACGCGCGTCGTAGAAGGCGTTGGCGCGTCCGCCGGCGAGAGTCCTAGCCGTGCCGAGCACCAGCGCCACATCGGCCGGCGGGATACCGTCTCCGCCCACGTACACGCGACCGCGCGCACTGCGCTGCACCGCCCACTCCGAAGCGCCGAGGAAAAGCGCGACGCAACCGACGATCACGCCCAGCAACCGTCGGTGCGCTCGACATGCAGTCCACAACCGGCCGCGCAACGACGCGAGCGCACGAACTGCGCCGCCGAACAGGGAAACAACTCGCCTCCTTCTCATCGCAGAATGCGCTCCTCCGCGAGTTTGGCCGCGAGCTCGGGAGCCTCTTGCTGGAGGATCTTCTTCAGGCCCCGCCTCCGCCGTTTCTCGAGATAGAGGGCGAAGGGCAGCGCGAAGAGCACGTACAGCGCGAGGCCGATCCGACCGAGGCTGTCCAGTTTCTCGCGATCGCCCGCGATCAGCACGGCATCGGCGAGGAGGACCATGCTGGCGAGACCGAATACTCCAAGCGCCGCCAAGAACCAGCGCGGCGGACCGCAGAGGTTGCGGTACGCCTCCCAGCGCCGGGTTTCCAGTTCGTCGTGCTCACGGTGCGCGGCGAGCTGATCGAGAATCTTGCGCGCGTCGCTCATGACCGAGTGCGTGCCGGAAGCCGAGGCTCACTCGCGGCCCAGCAGATATTCGGGGTTGAGCTTCTCGAGCGACTTCAGGACGAAGCGCCCGTCCTTGCGGATGAGCTTTCCGTCGAAGCGGATCTCGCCGCCGCCGCACTCCGGACGCTGGATCGAGACGAGATCCCAGTGCACCTGCGAGCGGTTGCCGTTGTCGGCGTCGCCATAGGCTTGGCCCGGCGTGAAATGGAAGGAGCCGGCGATCTTCTCGTCGAAGAGGATGTCGCGCATCGGCTGCAGGATGTGCGGATTGAAACCCAGGGCGAACTCGCCCACGTAGCGCGCACCCGCGTCAGAATCGAAGATCGCGTTGAGCCGCTGGTTGTCTCCGCCGCAGGTCGCTTCGACGATGCGACCCTTCTTGAAGGCGAGGCGGACGTTGTTGAACTCCACGCCTTGGTAAACGGAAGGGGCGTTGTAGGAAATCTCGCCCTCGACACTGTCCTTGACCGGGCACGAGAACACCTCGCCGTCCGGGATGTTGCGCAGACCGCCGCACGGCACCGCGCCGATGCCCTTGATCGAGAAACGCAGATCGGTGCCCGGTCCGGTGATCTGCACGCGGTCGGTGCGCTGCATCAGCTTCACGAGCGCGGCCATGCCGGCGCGCATGCGCGAGTAGTCGAGCGTGCACACGCGGAAGTAGAAATCCTCGAACTGCTCCGTGCTCATGGCCGCCTGCTGCGCCATCGCCGAGGTGGGCCAGCGGAGGACCACCCACTTCGTTTTCTCGACGCGCCAGTTGAGCACCGGGCGCATCAGGCCATTCACGAGTTTCATCCGTTCGGCGGGCACGTCGGACGACTCGAAGATGTTCTCCGAACCGCGCACCGCGATGTATGCATCCATTTTCTTCATCCGGACGAGCTCGGTCTCGGCGGCAGTCTCGTACTGCGCCTGCTCGGCGCCGCGCAGGAGCTCGCGGGTGACCTTGCCGCGGTTGATCTGCACATACGGAAACGCGCCGCGGGAGCGCGCCGCGCGGATGAGCGCGATCACCATCTCGTCGGGGATGTCGAACGCGTCGATGAGCACGCGCTCGCCGCGAGCGAGCGAGGTGGAGAAACCGGTGAGGACCTGGGCGAGTTTGTCGAAACGGGAGTCGTTCATGGGCGATTTGTGTTGGCCGTAGCGTGGCGCCCGTGGCGGGCAGTGCAAACGTGCAAAACGCGCCTCTGCGCGACCGCCCGCCCATTCGAAAACGCCGTTCGCCCGAACCCGGTTGAAACCGCGCCGCCGCGGGCCGTTCCTGCGCGCATGAACGCCGCCACATCCGCTCTCGGTCCCGACCAGGCAGCCGAAGCCTGGGACGATGTCGTCGATGCCTACGAGGAGGGTTTAGAGCCGTTCACCAACGCCTTCGCCGCGACCGCGCTCGATCTGGGCGGCGTCAACACCCGCGCTCGCATCCTGGACGTCGGGACAGGGCCCGGCGGACTCGCCCTCGCTGCGCTTGCCCGCGGCGCGGAGGTGACGGCGATCGACTTCGCGCCGCGCATGGTCCGCCGCCTCCGCGAACGCCTCTCCGGCGAGCAACGGTGGCGAACGCAGGCGCTGGTGATGGACGGACAGGAGCTCGAGCTGCCCGACGCGACCTTCGACGCCGCCTTCTCGATCTTCGGACTGATCTTCTTTCCCGATCCCGCGCAGGGCCTGAGCGAACTCGCGCGCGTGCTCAAGCCCGGCGGCCGCGCCGTGGTCGCCGCTTGGAGTTCGCCGCAACGTCACGAGGCGCTGCAATTGATCACGCAGGTGCTCGGCTCGGTTTGGCCGGAATTTCGTCCGCCGTCGCCTCCCCCGCCCTGGCTGTGCTTCGCCGACCCAGAGGTGTTCCACTGTGCATTGTTCGAGGCCGGTTTCGCTTCCGCGACGATCCACACCGTCACCAAGGCGTGGGAGATCGAGTCAGCCGATTGGTTCGTGCGGCAGGTGCCTCATCTTTCCCCGGGCACGAACTATCTCTTCGAGTCGATGGGGCCGGAGATCGCGACCGCCTTCGGCGCGGCGCTCCGCGCACGGCTGCAGGAACGTTTCGGCAACGGCCCGGTGCGCTTCCGTGCCGAAGCGCATCTCGGCGTGGCGCGGAAAGGCTGAGCATCCGGCACCGCCGGTTCGCGAAGCCGCTCGCATGAATCCCATTCACGCGAGCTGGCATCGGCGCTGCTAAACTGATGGCGGCATGTCCGCCACAGACTCAGCGTCGATCCCGCTCAACCCGCCGGTGCGCCTCGCGTACCTCGGCCATCTCGCGCTCGTCGTGCTCGCTGTCGCGGCAACGATGCTGGCGACGGGCGCGGGCGAGTGGCAGTATGCAATGGTGGCCGTGTTGGCTGGGTCGTGTTCGTGGCTGGTGCGCTCGTGGCTCGCCGCCACGGGCAAGCTTGCCGCATGCACCTCCGAGGACGACGCACCGGTGGAGCGATTCGCGTGCGCCGCAGCGAGCACCGCGCACACTGCGGCGCAGCAGCGTTGGCGCACCTCCGAGGCGCAGCGGGGCACACCGGGATTCGATCTCTGGGAGAACCTCGCCGCCCGGCGCGCGCTCGAAGCCGCCGAGCGCGCTCGTGGTTGATCGCGGGTGCTACGCCGCTCCGGCCGCCGTCAACGCGGCGACATCTTCGGTCGAGAACACGCGCTCGATATCGAGGATGATCGTGAATCGCTCCCCGCGTCGGCCCATGCCGAGGATGAGTTCGGTGCGCCAGCGCAGACCGAGTGTGGGCGGCTCGTTGATCTCGTGCGGTTCGAGCTCGACGACTTCGTGCACAGCATCGGCCAGCCCGCCGAGGACGACCGACTCTCCGTCGAGCTGGAGCTCCATGACGATGATGCGCGTCTGGAGCGTCTCCGGCGTGAGCGGCAGGCCGAACTTGCTCCGCAAATCGACGACAGGGATCGCGTTGCCGCGCACGTTCACCACGCCGCGCAGATAGGTCGGCGCGGTCGGCACGCGGGTGATGTGGCTCATGTCGAGGACCTCGCGCGCCTTGAAGACATTGATCGCGAAGAGTTCGTCCCCGAGACGGAACGTGAGGTACCGCGCGGTCTCGGTGATCTTGGAAGTGCTCATGATAATCGTGCCTGGGTCTTCAATACCGCTCGAAATGGAGATCGTCGGCCGCCGGGACCCTCGGCCCCAGATCGACCATCACGCCGACACCGGCGCCTTTCGGCGTCTTCGACAGGACGGGCTTCGCCACTGGGGCCTGGGCGACCGCCGGGCGTTTCGCGGGCGGCGCGACGGTCAGCGGCATCGCTTTGGCCCTGACATTTCCGCGGGCGGCGGACCCTTGATCGTTGATGCGGAAGAACTCGATCGCGCTCTGCAACTGCTCGGCCTGGCTTGCGAGTTCCTCGGACGAGGACGCCATCTCCTCGGCGGCCGAGGCGTTCTGCTGGACGACCTTGTCGAGCTCTTGGACGGCCTTGTTGATCTGCGCGATGCCGCCGCTCTGCTCCTCGCTCGAGAGCGTGATTTCCTTCACGAGATCGGCCGTGCGGCGGATGTCGGGCACAAGACGGTCGAGCATGCCCCCAGCAGCCTCGGCGACCTCGACGGAGGACGCGGAAAGTCTGCTGATCTCGGCAGCCGCGGTCTGCGAACGTTCCGCGAGTTTGCGCACCTCAGAGGCGACGACGGCAAACCCCTTGCCGTGCTCACCGGCACGCGCGGCCTCGATCGCGGCATTGAGCGCGAGCAGGTCGGTCTGGCGCGCGATCTCCTCGATGATGGAGATCTTCTGCGCGATGTCCTTCATCGCCTTGGCGGTCTGGGTGACCGACTCGCCGGCGGCAGCCGCATCCTGTGCGGCTTTTGTCGAGATCTTCTCGGTCTGGCGGGAGTTCTCGGCGTTTTGCTGGATCGAGGCGCTGGATTCCTCGGTGGAAGCCGAGACTTCCTCGACTGAAGCGGCCTGTTCGGAGGAGCCGGTCGAGAGCGTCTGGGCGGTGGCGGTCATCTCCTCGCTGCCGGCGGAGACGTTTTCCGCGGCGGAGCGGACATTCGCCACCACCTCGCGCAGGTTTGTCACCATCTTCTGGAGCGCGAGGCCGAGCGTGTCCTTATCGGAGGCGAGCGTCACCTCGTGCCGCAGGTCGCCTTCGCCGATCTGAAGCGCGAGCTGGGCCTTCTTGTCGAGCACGTCGGCCATCGAGTTCGCCGCGGTGGAGAGCGCGCCAATCTCGTCAGCGGAATCCACGGCGACGCGCACCGTGAGGTCGCCCCGCGCGATCTGCCCGAGGCCCGACATCAGACGGTCCACCGGGCGCGTGATCACGCGGCTGAGCAGCACGCCGAGCGCGACAGACAGCGCAAGACCGCCGCACACGAGTCCGAGCATCCAAGCACGCACGCTGCGGTAGACAGCGGAGCTCTCCGCAGCGGTCTGCTGGGCGAGCTCGTTGTTGATGGTGGTGAGCTCCTGCAGGCTCTTTTCGAGGAGCTGATAGCGGGGCAATGTTTCGTTGCGGATGACCGCCGCGGCCTCCTCGTTCCGGCCTTCGTAGGAGAGCGCCATCATCCTGCGCGCGGCCTGCTCGAAATCCGTCCATTGCGGTTTCACATGCACGAGCACCTGCCGCTCCTTCTCGGTAAGTCGCGTCGCGCCGTATGCACCGATGCGTCGTTCGAATTCGGCCTCGAAGCCCTGCATCTTCTGCTCGATCTTCTGCATCTCCGCCTTCTCGGGCTCGATCACGTAGTCGCGCAGCGCACGGCTGTAGTACGTCGCCTGGAGATTCGCCGCGGATAGATCGATGATCGGTACGAGCGAGTTGGCATACATGCTCTCAAGCAAGCGGTTGAGGCGGGCGAGGTTGTAGATGCCGATGGAGGCGACAATCGTGCCGAGCAGCGCGACGATGATGAAGCCGGACACGAGTTTCGCGCCTAACTTGAGGTTTCGGAACATGGAGATGCGGTGGTTCGGGTTGCGGAGGAACGACCGCCCGGGCCCGGACCACATCCGATCGCTCGCCCGCACTTGGCCGTCGTTGTTGGCGAGTGAACCAATCGACGCGCACGGCCGCAGATTGAACACGCCGCCTGTCGCTTATTTGCGACGTGGACCGCGGCGCATCGGATGACCCCGTTCTTTGGTGACAAGACGCTGGACCGCCTTCCGACAAAAAAGGCGCCCGGTCGAAAACCGGGCGCCTTGAAGTGTGCTGGCTACGAGAGCCGGCGGCGAAGCTTAGCCCTTGGTGGCCTCGTCGAGGATGTCGCCGAGGTTGGTGAGCTCGTTGCCGGTCTTCATCGAGTCGTAGGCCGAGGCTTCCGCCTGGATCTGCTCGATGCTGTAGTTGGCGGCCTTGATCGAGAGGCCGAGGCGGCGCTCCTCGCGGTCGATCTTCACGACGCGCGCGGTGACTTCCTGTCCGGGCTTGAGCACGTCTTTGATCTTCTCGACGCGCTCTTCCTGGATCTGGGAGATGTGCACCAGACCGTCGATACCGTCCTTGAGCTCCACGAAGGCGCCGAAGGAGGTGATCTTGGAGATCGTGCCGGTGACGACGTCGCCGATCTTGAAGACGCGGTCGATGTCGGACCACGGATCGTCGGCGAGTTGCTTCATGCCGAGGCTGATGCGCTGCTGCTGCGGATCGACGTCGAGCACGACTGCATCCACCTCGTCGCCCTTCTTGAGGACTTCGGAGGGGTGGTTGACCTTCCGGGTCCATGACATGTCGGAGACGTGGACCATGCCGTCGATGCCTTCCTCGAGTTCGATGAAGGCGCCGTAGGTGGTCATGTTGCGCACCTTGCCGCGGACGCGGGCGCCCACGGGGTAGTTGTGCTTCACCATGTCCCACGGGTTCGGCTCGAGCTGGCGCATGCCGAGGGAGATCTTCTGCTCCTCGCGGTTGAGGCCGAGGATGACGGCGTCGAGCTCCTGACCGACCTTGAGGATGTCGGAGGGCTTCGCGATGCGCTTGGTCCAGGACATCTCGGTGACGTGGACGAGGCCTTCGACACCGGGCTCGATCTCGACGAACGCGCCGTACGGCACGAGGTTGACGACCTTGCCGCGGATCTTGGCGCCGACCGGGTACTTGTGGTCGATGTCGTCCCACGGATTCTTCTTGGTCTGCTTGAGGCCGAGGGAGACGCGCTCCTTCTCACGGTTGACCTCGATGATCATGACCTCGATCTCCTCGCCCTGCTTGAGGAGCTCGGAGGGGTGCGAAATGCGCCCCCAGGACATGTCGGTGATGTGGAGCAGGCCGTCCATGCCGTCGAGGTCGATGAACGCACCGAAGTCGGTGATGTTCTTGACCACGCCCTTGCGGAGCTGGCCGGGCTGGATCGAGTCGAGGAGCGCGCGACGCTTGCTGGTGCGCTGCTCTTCGATGAGCTCGCGGCGGGAGAGAACGATGTTCTTCCGGTCGAGATTGATCTTGAGGACCTTGAAATCGTAGGTCTGGCCAAGATACTGATCGAGGTTCTTCGGGGGCTGCACATCGATGTGCGAGCTGGGGAGGAACGCGTCCACGCCCATGCCGACGATGAGGCCGCCCTTGACCTTGCCCTTGACGCGGCCGGAGACGATCGCGCCTTCCTGGCACTTCAAAAGGATGTTTTCCCAGTTCTTCTTCTGCTGGGCCATATCGTAGGACAGGACCGGGCTGCCGTCCTTGTCCTCGAGCTTCATGACGAAGACTTCGATCGAGGAACCGATCTGGAGCTCGCCGAGGTCGAAGAACTCATGGGCCGGGATGACGCCCTCGGATTTGCCGCCGATGTCGACTACGACTTCGTTCTGGCGAATCTCGGTGATGGTACCCGGGACGATGGCGCCTTCCTTCAGGCTGTCGAAGGAGGAGTTCGCCAACAACTCTTGCATTACGCTGCTCATGGACTGTGAAGCGGTCGCCGCTCGTGTGCTCCGAGCACTTGCGTCGGACCGTGAACGGCCCCGCCAGGCGGGACCGGATGGGTTGGATGTTTAGCTATCAACCGATCGGAGGGAGCGTGCGGCAAACTCCGATCAGACCACTTTCTGCCGCGGAAGGGGCGGAAAGTCACAGCGCCCCATCCCGCCGGCAAGCGGAAAAACCGATGAGCAACTCGCCCCGGCCAACCGCGCGCGCGATGCATGTCTCCGGAAACGAAGAAGCCGCCGATCCGAGGAGCGGCGGCCGTGGAACTGAGGTACGGTCGCTCGCGCCTATTTGCCGGCCAGAAGCACGTCCAAGTGTTTCGCGAGATCCTCGCCTCGCAGATCGCGGGCCACGATCTTGCCATCGGCGCCGACCAGATAGGTCGTGGGGATCGATTCCACACCGAACTTCTCCGCGATTTCCGAGGCTCCTTCGAAGATCTGCGGCCAGGCCATCTTCTTCTCCTCTATGAACTTTTTCAGCTCAGCCTCGTCGCGATCCAGACTCACCGCCACGACTTCGAAACCCTTGGCGTGGAACTTCTCGTAGGCGGCGAGCACATTCGGGATCTCCTCGCGGCACGGCGGGCACCACGTCGCCCAGAAATCGATGAGCACCACCTTTCCGTTCAGTTTGGCCGTGTTCACCTCTGCCCCGCCCAACGCCTTGCCTTCGATGCCGGGAAACTGCGCACCGACAGCGAGCGCACTCCGGAATTCCTGCGCCTTCCGGTCCTGCTCGATCGCGGCGAGGATCTCGTCGGATTTCGTGGCGAACTCTGTGCCGGGGAACTCGGTCTTAAAACGTTTCACGATCGCCGCGCCCTGCTCGTAGTCTTCGAAGACCTGCAGGACCAGCAGAGCCTTCGCCCAGAGCACGCCGGCGCGCTCCTCGATTTTCGCGTCCGAGTACTTGGCGATGATCGCATCGAACTGCGCCAGCTCGGTCGTCAACTGCGCCGGTTGCAGGTTGCCCTGCGCGGCCTCCAACTTCGTACGGATCTCGCCCACGAGTTTTTCGAGGTCCGTCATGATCGGTGATTTCTCGGCCGGCGCGATCGCGGGAGCCGGAGCCGGCGCAGTCGGATCTTCGGCGGCATGTTGCAGAGATGCGGCGCCAACCCCGACGAGGGCAAGCGCTAGAAGGCGAAGTTGTTTTTTCATGAACAGGAGCGGAGGGGAACTAGGTTGATGGCAAAAGCGACTCGAGGCGGCGGCGCGATTCGGATACGGCGGCGGGGGCGACTTTCGGGCCGTATTCCAACACGAACAGATGCTCGGGCCGGAAGTGACGCGACACCATGGCGAAGTCGATGGTTCCCGAGCCGAGCGGCTGATGATCGCGGCCGGTGCCGTCGATATCGTGCAAATGGAAGCCGAGCAGCTGCGGGGCATTTCGCGCGAGGTGCTGCTCGTGATTGATCAGCCCGAGTCGCTGTTTGATCTGAGCGTGTCCAGCATCGTGCCAATACCCGGCGATGCCCTGCCGGCTCAGTCCGGCGAGGAGTTCGCCGAAACCGTCGTCGAGCGGCAACTCATCGATGCGCTCGCGATTCTCGAGGCCCAGTCGCACCCCACGCTCCTCCGCGTACGGGAGAATCTCCTCAAGGCTGGCCTTCACGCGCGCCCAGTAAGGCGCCATGCGTTTGCGAATCGCCGCGGTCGTCTTCGCCAACAGCTGCTTGTAGTCCGGCGCCTCCGCAGAAAACGCCTCGCCGCGCTCCCGTTCGTAGCGCCGGAACTTCTTCACCGGATTGAACCAGAAGAATTCCACCTCGCCCAAATGCAGTACGACGACGCGCGCTCCCACCTGCTTGGCGAAATCGATCGTGCGCTTGGTGTGGCGCAGCCACTGCGAATGTTCGCGGTGGTCGCCGGCGGACGGCATGTAGATGTTCGGCGCGGGAGAAGTGAACCCCGTCGGCAGCGGGCAAAAGTTGTGCACCGAGGAAACGCGTACGACGCCTTCCCCCAACGCTTTCAGGATACCCGGAACCAGCGAGACGCGTATGCCGTGGCTGAGCTCCACCCACTCGAACTCAAGTCGCGCCATCTCGGCGAGCATGGCGTAGCCGTCCGTGTGGCGCTGCGAAAGCCAACTGGTAGAGAGTGATACGACGGGTTTCACGCAGAACGTCGCCCACGCAACCTCCGCCCCCGCCGCGGCGCAAGACTCTTCCCCTCGCCGCGTGGACACAAAAAAAGCGCCGATCCGAAGATCGGCGCCCAAAGCTGGCTGATGCCTTACTGCGCGTAGCGAGCGCGGAGCATCGCGGTGAACGCCGCGACCTTGGCCTTGCGACGACGCTTCTCGCAGGGCTTCTCATAGTAGCGCTTCGCGCGGACATCCTTGATGATGTTTTCGCGCTCGAGCTTCTTCTTCATACGGCGGATGGCGCGGTCCACCGGCTCGTTTTTGCGGATCTTGATCTCGATAGGCATGAGGAAAGGGACGGGATTTGTCGGAGAAAACCGCGAGGAAGCCGAGCGCCTCGCCCGCGGTCAACGCCTTTTTTCGACAGCTGGACGATTCCGCAGTCCGCGAGAAAGCGGATCGCAGGACCGCGCTCAACCGCGCACGAGCGTCCAAAGCTCGCGCGCCTTCCCGATCAGCTTCTTCAGCACATCGGGCGTGATCGCCTGCTTCGGATCGTCGCCGATGCCGTGGCTGGGCGAGACGTGGCATTCGAGACAAAGTCCATCGGCGCCGTACGCGATCGCGGCGAGGGCGGCCGCGGGCACATAGCTCGCGCGCCCCACCGAGTGCGACGGATCGACCACGACAGGTGCCCACGTGCGCTCCTTGAGCAGCGGCACGATCGATTCATCAGGGTGGTTGCGATATCCATCGAGGCCGGGCGCGGTGCCGCGCGGGCAGAGCATGATGTTGGGATTGCCGAAACTCACGATGTACTCCGCGGCCGAGATGAACTCCGCGATCGGCCCCATGTGAAGGCTGCGTTTCAACAGCACCGCCGTATCCCGCCCGGAAACCGCGCGACCGATCTGTTGCAGGAGCGAATAGTTGAGCGCGTTGCGCGCACCGATCTGGATCGTGTGCACGCCGGCTTCGAGGGCGAGGCGGAGTTGGTGCTCGTCCATCACCTCGGCGTCGACCGGCAGACCGGTGCGGCGGGACGCCTCCATCAGGATCGCCAACGACTTGTCGTCGCCCTGGAACGAATAGGGATTGGTGCGCGGTTTCCACACGCCACCCCGCAGGGCCTGCGCGCCCGCCTCCTTCACCGCGGCGGCCGTTTCGTAGAACAAGTTCGGATTCTTCGGATCGATCGTGCACTGGCCGGCGATGACGAACAGCTCCCGGCGCAACGTCGCGCCGCCGATCCGGATCTCGTGACTCGCGAGATCCGAACGCGCATCCATGAGCTTGAACGGCGACTGGATCCGGTCGACGCGGTCGACATACGGCAGGCCTTCGAGCCGGTTGATCATCAACTCGTGCCGCTCGTCGCCGACGATCGCGTAGATCGAGCGGACCGCGCCGATGATCGGCTGGATGCGGCAGCCGAACTCCGCCACGATGGCGGTGACTTCAGCGAGTTGGGCGGCGTCGAGTTCCTTGTTCTTCGGTAGGATCATGATGAGATGGGCGGCTCACGATTGCAGGTTCCAACGGCAATTCCACGGCGAAATTCCATCACAAGCGCCATCCCCCCGTGCAGTCCGCCACGCGTGAAACGCACGCGGTTCTTTTTGCCACCGACGCGCGAGCCGTTTGACTGCCGCGCACATGATCGAAGTCGAGCATCTCACCCGCGTCTTCCGCACGTACAAGAAGCAGCCCGGTTTCTGGGGCGGCGTGAAGGGATTGATCCGGCGTGAATTCGAGGAGCTCGCCGCTGCCAACGACATCAGCTTCACCATCGGCGAAGGCGAACTCGTCGGGTTTCTCGGTCCAAACGGCGCCGGCAAAACGACTACCCTCAAGATGCTCGCCGGCCTGATCTTCCCCACCTCCGGCCGCGCACGCGTCGCCGGTTTCGATCCCACCGAGCGCAAGAACGAGTACCGCCGGATCTTCGCGCTCGTCCTCGGCCAGAAGAATCAGCTCTGGTGGGATCTGCCGGCGATCGAGTCGTTTCACCTGCTGCGCCACATCTACGGACTGCCCAAGGCGCAATGCCAGGCGACCCTCGACGAACTCGTCGAGCTGCTCCAAGTCGGCGACAAACTGCGCACGATGGTGCGCGAGCTCTCGCTCGGCGAACGCATGAAGATGGAACTCATCGCCGCCCTGCTCCACCGCCCGCGCGTGCTCTTCCTCGACGAGCCCACCATCGGCCTCGATGTCGTCAGCCAACGCGCCGTTCGCCGGTTCCTGGCCGACTACAACCGTCGCCACAAGGTCACGATCCTCCTGACCAGCCACTACATGGCCGACATCAAGGAGCTCTGCGAACGCGTGATCGTCATCCACAAGGGCCGCAAGATCCACGACGGCGCTATCGACACCCTGAATGCCGCCGAGAGCCGTCAACGCATCATCCGTTTCCGCCCTGCGGCGACGCGCTGGCCCGAAGCGTGGCGCCCCTCCGTCGGCACCATCGAGCCCGACGAAGACGGCGCCCTGCGCGTCCACGTACCGTCCGGCGCTGTAGTTTCCGTTTTCCAGGAGATCCTCGCCGCCGGGCCGGTCGAGGACGTCACGATCCAGGAAGTGCCGCTCGAGGACATCATCGCCGATCTCTTCAGCCGCAGCTGAGCGGCTGAGCCCCGTGCCGTTCTCCGCGCGCGGGGGGGCGACTCCACGTTGTCGATTCGGACGTTCCGGCGAACGTCGTCAAAAATACGCGCATCGGGGTCTTGCCTAGGGGATTCACCCGGGTTCTCATGTCGGCGCATGAGCTCGGCCCCGGCCCTTCCCACGATGATCGTCGTCGACGACGAGGAAGGCCCGCGCACCGCAGTTCGCATGGTCTTCAAAAGCCAATTCGCGGTACACGCCTTCGATTGCTCCGAGGCGGCGCTCGAGTTCGTCCGCGATCACGCCGTCCATGTCGCCGTACTTGACCTTCGGATCGGCCGCGATTGCGGGCTCGAGCTCCTCCGGCGCATCAAAGAGACCGATCCGCGCATCGAGGTCGTCATGCTCACCGCCCAGGAGACGCTCGAGACCGCCAAGACCGCGATGCGCCGAGGCGCCTGCGATTACCTGAGCAAGCCTTTCGACCTGCGCAGCATCCGAGAGGCCGTGGGCCGCGCACACCGGCTGCGCTGCACCACCAACACGATCGAGACGAACAGCGAGCGGCTCAAAGCCCTCACCGAGCAGTTGCATGAGGCTTTCTCGCGCGAGGAGATGACCCGCACCGCCAACGAGATCTACGCGGGCGTCATCCACGACATCAACAACCCGCTCGCGATCATCGCCGGCTTCGTCGATCTCCTCCAGAAGCGGATCGGCAACGCCGCGCGCCTCGAAGGCGACTCGCTCCTCGAGTTGCGGCAACACCTTCAGACGATCGGCAAACAGGTGAACACCTGCTGCGAGATCTCCTCGCGCTACCTGCGCTTCATGAGCCGCGTCGGTCGCGGACCGCAGCGGGTGCCCGTCAACCAGGTCCTCGCCGACCTCGAGCAACTTCTCCGCAACCATCCCGCGATCAAGAACAGCATCCTCGTCGTCGATCAGTTGGCGGAAGACGCGGTCTCGCAGCTGCACGCCACCGAGTTGATGCAGGCGCTCCTGAATCTCGCGGTGAACGCCCTGCAGAGCACCGAGGCGCCGCAGACCCTCCGCATCTCCGCCGAGCTCATCGCCCGCCCGTTGCCGGTTTCCACCTACGTCAACGGCCCCGGCCTGCGCTACATCGGTCTGGAGTCGCTGACCAACACCGCACCCTTCGTCGCGATCTCCGTCGCCGACCAGGGCTCCGGCATCCCCGAGCACGTGCTGCCCCGGATTTTCGAAACGTATTTCACGACGAAAGCGCCCGGTCGCGGCACCGGCCTCGGGCTCTCAATCGTCGGCCGGCTGGTCCGCTCCGCCCGTGGCTGCATCCGAGTGCAGACCGAACCGGGCCGCGGCACCGTCATGACACTCTTCCTGCCGGCCGAGCGCATCGCGCCGCCGCCCTTCGAGGTCGATCCGCTCGCGACCGACAACAGCGAGGCGAACTTCCTCCGCTGAACGGATTCGGCGGACGCTGCGTTCCCCCCCCGCCGTTTCTCGTTTTCGGAATCGCCTCGGCCCCGCGCCGGGCATGTCCTCGGCCCCGTGGACTGGCTCATTCTCCTCGCCTCCGCCGCCTGCGGCGCCCTCGTCGCATGGCTCTATTTCCGGGCGCGCGACACCGCGTTCCGCGCGCAACTCGCCGGCCTCGACGCGCAACTCGCCGCGACGCGCACCGCGCTCGATGCGGCCAGCGTCGAACGCGACACCCTCCGCCTCCGCACCGCCGAGCGCGAGACGCTCGCCGCCGGTCTCGCCGCCACGCTCGAATCCGAGCGCAAGGCCGCCGCCGAGAAACTCGCCGTTCTTCAGGACGCCCAGGCCCGGCTCTCCGACGCCTTCAAGGCCCTCTCCTCCGACGCGCTGAAGAGTAACAACGAGCAATTCCTGCGGCTCGCCCAGTCCCATCTCGCGCAATTTCAGGAAGGCGCCCGCGGCGATCTCGAAAAACGCCAGCAGGCCATCGACTCCCTCGTGAAACCGCTCCGCGAAACGCTCGACAAGGTCGACGTCCGCATCGGCGAGCTCGAGAAAACCCGCGTCTCCGCCTACTCCGCCCTCTCCGAACAGCTCAAGTCGCTCGCCTCGGCGCAGGGCACGCTACAGATCGAGACCACGCGCCTCGCCACCGCGCTCAGCGGCACGCGCACCGCCGGCACGTGGGGCGAACTGCAGCTCCGCCGCGTCGTCGAACTCGCCGGCATGGTCGAGCACTGTGACTTCTCCGAACAGACCGCCGCCAGCGACCGTTCGCGGCCCGATCTCGTCGTCCGCCTCCCGCGCGGCCAGATCATCGCCGTCGATGCCAAGGCGCCGACCGACGCCTTCCGCGAGGCCGCCGTCGCCTCCGATCCCGCCCTGCGTGCGCTCAAGCTGACTGAGCATGCGTCCAAGGTTCGTGGTCACATCGACGCCCTCGCCGCCCGAGCGTACTGGGAGCAGTTCACTCCCTCGCCGGAGTTCGTCGTGTTGTTCCTTCCCGGCGACCAGTTCCTCGCCGCCGCCCTCGAAGCCGACCCCGCGATCGTCGACCGCGGCATCAACAGCCGCGTGCTCCTCGCCACGCCGTCGACCCTCGTCGCCCTCCTCAAGGCCGCCGCCTACGGCTGGCGCCAGGAGGCCATGTCGCGCAACGCCGAGGAGATCGCGAAACTCGGCCGCGAACTCTACGACCGCGTCGCTGTCTTCGGGGAACACCTCGAAAAGACGGGCCGCGGCCTCGAACAGGCGACCTCCGCGTACAACAAAGCTGTGGGCTCGTTCGAGAGTTCGCTCCTCTCCGGCGCCCGCAAGTTCGTCGAACTCGGCGCCCGCGGCGCCAAGGATCTCCCCGAATTCGGCGGTGTCGAGACCGCCGTCCGCGACCTCACGCGACGCGGTTGAGTCGCCGGCCCGCGCGCTACCGCCGCACCGGCCAGAACGTGTCCGGAGTGAACACCACCGCCGCCGGCACCCGGTCGAGCACGCCGAACTGCGCCCGCACGCTCACCGGCCCGAAGCTCTGATCTTCCGCCAAGAAACGCGCGCGGATCGTGACGGTGTCTGGGAAAAACCCAAGCCGCGTCACCGGCACAATCACATCGATCGGCGTGTGCCCGACCACTCGTCCTTCCACGGTGATCAACGCTCCGGTCGGCCGCGACTCGATGCGCACCCGACGGGTGCCGGCCTGCTCCTCGACGGGAGCGAGCGTGCCCTCGGGCCAAACACGATTGCCGGTCACACAGCCGCCCAGCAGCAGTGCGCCCGATATCGTCAAACCCGTGATCAAGCGTGTGTTCATCGCAATCAAGCCGATGACCTGAGCAAACGCCGGGCGGTTCCCGCAAGAAAAACGTTGGCCCTTCGGCGCTGCCTCACGCATCGGGGAAACCCCCACCGCGCATCGTTCCGCTTCAGGCCCGCGGATGCGCGTGCCGGTAAACGTCCTTCAACCGCGCGATCGTCACGTGGGTGTAAACTTGCGTCGTCGTCAGCCGCGCGTGCCCGAGCAGCTCCTGCACGAATCGCAGATCCGCGCCGCGATCGAGCAGATGCGTGGCGAACGAGTGCCGCAGTTTGTGCGGCGTGAGATCCATCGGCAGGCCGCACTGCGCCAGATAACCCTTCAACAGGAGCTGCACCGCGCGAGGCGTGAGCCGGCGGCCGCGTTCATCGACGATGACCGGATCGTTCGGACCTTTCGCCGGAGCATGCTCGTCGCGGAAACGTTGCAGCACCGTCTTCGCCACGGCTCCGATCGGGCACACGCGCTCCTTGCGCCCCTTGCCGAGGACGCGCGCCACGCCCTCGGTCGCGTCGATCATCGAGTAGGCCAGCCCGCACAGCTCGCTCACGCGCAGTCCCGCGCCATAGAGCAGCTCGAGCACCAGCCGGTCGCGCCAGCACACGAACGCCGCCGCGCCGTCCTGCTCGAGCCGGCGCATCGGCGCCGTGAGCAGTTCGTCGGCTTGCTTCTCGGTGAGAAACTTCGGCAGCCGTTTCTCGAGCTTGGGCAGCGCCACGCCGGTGAACGGATTCCGCTCCAGCTTCCCGCGCCGCATCCAGAACCGGTAGAACGCCCGCAGGCCCGACACATGGTTGTGCAACGTCCGCCGGTCGAAACGCCGCTGCGCCTCGATCACGAAGTCCCGCATCTCGCGTTGCCCGAGCGCATCGTACGTCCGTCCGTCGAGCCCGCTCCGCCGCAGCCAGCGATGGAAGTCCTCGAACGCCTGCCGGTAGTTCCGCACCGTGTAGGCCGAGCAGCGGCGCTCGAGCGCGAGGTGGTCCAGCCACGGCTGCATCCAGTCCTTGGCCACGGCGGCCGGCAACACTGCGGCGCTGGTTTCCTCATCCATTGTGCGGTCGTTCCGCTCAGCCCTACGGTTGCGCCGCGGCGACGCGTTTCTCGACCTCGCCCGTGACGCGCAACGTCTCCCGTCTCAGCGCCGACTCCGGGTCGATCCCCGCCCGCCGGCAAGCGGCGGCGAGTTCGAACAACCGGCGCCCGGCATCGGCCTCGGTGAGCCCGTCGGCGAGTTGCGCCACGTGGGCCTCGTCGATCACGTCCCCCGCCGGAAGCTTCTTCTTGTGAACCTGTTTGTAGACCTCGAGCGCATTGAGGAGCGAGGGCAACGCGGGCGGCTGGCGCTTGAACACGCCGGTCGCGACCGGCTGCTGGCCGTTCTTCTTCTCGGTGGCCTTGATCTGCTCCCACTGCACGACCACCTGCTCGGCCGTGTCCAGTTTTCCGGTGCCGAACACATGCGGGTGTCGACGGATGAGCTTGTCATTGATCTCGCGCGCGACCGCCTCGAGATCGAACAGGCCCTTCTCCTCGGCGAGCTGCGCGTGGAAGACCACCTGAATGAGCACATCGCCGAGCTCCTCGCGCATGTGCTCCATGTCGAGTCGGTCGATCGTGTCGAGCAGCTCGGCGCATTCCTCGATCAGGCAGACAGCCAGCGACTGGTGCGTCTGCTCGATGTCCCACGGGCAACCGCCGGGCGCCCGCAGGCGCGCCACGGTTCGGCGAAGATCTTCAACGGCGCTCATTGCTCGCGAGCAGAACGCCCCACGCCGGCCGGCGCACGAAAAATCCCGCGCAGTTCGCCGGTCCGCCCGCTCCCGCGGAACTTCCGCTTGCCCGCCAAGGCGGCCGACGACGATGCTCACCGCGACGATGCCACTGGCCGACACGAGTTCCGTGCAACCCAACCTGCAGGTCGCCCCGCGCGACGGTATGCTCTTCGAGGACCGCCGCGACGAATACTTCGCCATCGGCCGCCGGGCGCTCGAGCTGATCCAGTTCTCCGGCGTGCTCTGCGACAAACCGCATTACCCGCGCATCCTCGATCTGCCCTGCGGCCACGGCCGCGTGCTGCGTTGGCTCCGCGCCCACTATCATTACGCCAAGATCACCGCCTGCGATCTCGACGCGGACGGCGTGGACTTCTGCGCGAAGACGTTCGGTGCCAAGCCCGTGCTCTCCCAGCCCGAGCTCGCGAAACTGAGTTTCCCCGAGCCCTTCGACCTGATCTGGTGCGGCTCGCTGCTCACACACCTCCCGCTCGAGGCGTGGCCCGCCGTGCTCGACGCCTTCGAGCGTTGGACCGCCGAATGCGGCGTGATCGTGCTCAGCCTGCAGGGCCGTTTCTACACCAGCCTGCTCGCGCGCGGCCGCACCGACATCGCCGAGAACATCGACAAGGCCGCCCTCGTGCACGAGTTCGGCGCGCGCGGCCATTCGTTCCAACGTTATTTCGAGACGCCCGCCGAGTCATACGGCGTGACCGTCACCGCCCCGGAAATCGTCGGTCGCTGGCTCCAAAGTCGGCCCAATCTCATCCTCCGCGCCTACATGGAACAAGCCTGGGGCATCCAGGATGTCGTGATCCTCTACAAGAAAACCGGTTACTTCGAGCCGCTGCCCGCCCGCGCGTTTCCCGGCGTCTGAAACGGCGCTTGCCCCACACGCCCGCCTTTGCCGCTATCCCGGCCTCATGAGCGACAAACTCGCCGAGATCATGGCGCATAAACGGCAGGAGATCGCGCCGCTCCTGCGCCCCGTGTTCGAGTCCGATCTGGCCAAGCTCGATTCCCAGCTGCCGAAACCGCCGTCGTTCGCCGCCGCGCTCCGCCGCGCCGATGGCCGGCTCGCCGTCATCTCCGAGATCAAGCGCCGCTCACCCTCCGCCGGTGCGATCGCCGCCACGGCCGACGCCGCCACGCAGGCCCGCAAGTACCGCGATGCCGGCGCGGACGCGCTCTCCGTCCTCACCGACACGAAGTATTTCGGCGGGTCGCTGGACGACCTTCGTCTCGTCGGCCGCGAGTTTGCAGCCAACGGCGCCGCCCTGCCCCGCCTCCGCAAGGACTTCTTCGTCCATCCGGTGCAAGTCGCCGAAGCCCGCGAAGCCGGCGCTAGCGCCATCCTCATCATCGTGCGCGCGCTCAACGACGAGGAGATCAAAGCCCTCGCCGGAGCCGCCGCCGCCGCCGGGCTCGACGCGCTCTTCGAAATCCACAACGAACCCGATCTCGCCCGCGCGCTCGCTCATGGCGCCAAGATCGTCGGCGTGAACAACCGCGACCTCGCCATTTTCAAAACCGACCTCGCCCTCTCCGAGCGCCTGCTCCCGCAGGTGCCGGACAGCCTGATCAAGGTGAGCGAAAGCGGCATCTTCGGCGCCGCCGAAGCCGGCCGCGCGCGTCGCGCCGGAGCGCATGCGGTGCTTGTCGGCGAAGCGCTCATGAAGGCCGCCGATCCCACCGCGCTGCTCGCCGAGTTCCGCGCCGCCTGACGCTACCGCGGCAACCTCGCCGCCAGCACCCCAGCGCGTCACGCCGCAGCAGCGGCGGCACAGCCGCATCTCTTTCCAAAAGACCCTTGCCAAAGCGGCGTTCGCCCCGCGAAATCCGCGACGTTTTTCCGGGACCGTATTTCAACGGATAGAATGGTGGCCTCCGAAGCCGCAGATGTGGGTTCGATTCCCGCCGGTCCCGCCACTTGTGCCCACGCTCGCTCGTCGCCTCGGGATCGAGGAATCTGGTTGAGGGCCAATGCGGCGACAGACAGCACCCGTCTTTATCAATGATAGTCGTGGCTCGCTTGCGCGGGCAGATCGGGTGACGGCAACGCGCTGATGTGCTCCGCCAAAACGTGAATCACGCCCTGCTCGTTCTGCACGCGGCCAGCGATGACCAAGGCCGGCTCCAGGTTGATCGTGAGCCGGCACTCCTCGAACAACCGCGGCCGCACGATCGCGTTGGCCAGCCCGGTCTCGTCCTCGAGCGTGATGAAGCACACCCCTTTCGCCGTCCCCGGGCGCTGCCTCGTGATGACCAGCCCACCGATCTTCACACGCGTGCCGTTCGCCGCTTCGGCCAACCGCGCCGCTGGCCAGAGATCCGGAAACCGGGCACGCACCTGCGCCATCGGATGCGCGCCGGTCGTGAGTGAAAGATGCGCGTAGTCGGCCTGCACGCGTTCGAGCGGCGTCATCGGCTCGAGCGGCGCCGCGCCGTCGTCGTCCTGCAGCGCCGCGTAGCGGAAGAGTTCATCGTCGCCGTCGACTTCCTCCACGCGCCACAACGCCGCGCGTCGGTGGCCGGCCAGCGCATTCAGCGCACCGGCACCGGCTAGCTGACGCCGCTCCGCCGCCGTGAAACCCGTGCGCCGGAGAAAATCCGCGAGCGAGGAGAACGCCCTTCGCGCCCGCTCCGCGACCAGCGCCGCTACCGCCTCCTCGCGGACGCCGTGCACCGAAAGCAGGCCGAGTCGGATCGTCTGTGCATCGGCAACTTGGCAACGCGCCGCCGACTCCGCGACGCAGACCGGCAACGTCTTCACCCCGTGCCGCCGCGCGTCCTGCACGAGCGACGCCGGCGAGTAGAAGCCCATCGGCTGGTTGTTAAGCAGCGCCGCGAAGAACTCCGCCGGGCGATGCACCTTCAGCCACGCCGAAGCGTACGCGATCAGTGCGAACGAGAGCGCGTGCGACTCCGGGAAACCGTAGAGCGCGAACGACGCGAGTGAGCGCATGATGTAGTCGGCCGCCTCCGCGGTGACGGCGTTGCGGCGGAGCGCTTCACGGAGCTTTTTCGCCATACGCTCGAGTCGCTCAGTCGAGCGCGTGAACCCGATCGCGCGACGTAATTCGTCGGCCTCGGCCGCCGTGAAACCACCCAGCTCCATCGCGATCCGCAGAATCTGCTCCTGGAAGAGAATCACACCGAGCGTGCGCTCCAGGATCGGTCGCACGCGCCCGTCAGGATAGAGCACCGGCTGGCGGCCGGCACGGCGTTCCAAATACGGATTCACCGCATCGCCGTGGATCGGTCCCGGGCGGATGATCGCCACCTCGATCGCGAGATCGTAGAAGTTCTCCGGCTTCATCCGAGGCAACGTCGCCATCTGCGCCCGACTCTCGATCTGAAACACGCCGATCGTGTCCGCCTCCTGCATGAGCTTGAACGTCGCCGGATCGTCCTTCGGGATCTTCGCCAGATCGACCGGCTCGCCCTGGCTCCGGCACAACTCGAGCGAGTCCTGCAACACCGCCATCATGCCCAGCCCGAGCAAATCGATCTTCACCAGCCCCATGTCTTCGCAGTCGGACTTGTCCCACTGGAGCACCGAGCGCCCCGGCATGCGCGCATTTTCGAGCGGCACATAATCGTCGAGCGAGCCGGCGCAAAGCACCATGCCGCCCGAGTGTTGCCCGAGGTGTCGCGGCAGTCCGTGCACGCGGCGGCACGTTTCGACGAGTACGCGGAAACGCGGATGGTCACGCGACACGCCGGCGGTCGCGAGTTGCTCCTCGAGCTGCAACGTCTCGGGAAAATCGCCCGAGTGAAAAAGGCTCGAGAAGCGGTCGAGCACGTCGTCAGGAAGCCCCAGCACCTTCCCCACCTCGCGCATCGCGCTGCGCCCGCGAAACGTGATCACGTTTGCCGTCATAGCGGCACCACGCCGCCCGTAGCGCTGGTAAAGCAGCTGAATCATCTCCTCGCGCCGCTCGCGGCTGGGGAGATCGAGATCGATGTCCGGCCAGTCGGTACGCCCCTCCGACAGAAAGCGCTCGAAGAGCAGTTTTCCGCCGATCGGGTCGACCGCGGTGATGCCGAGCGAGTAGCACACCGCGCTGTTCGCCGCCGAGCCGCGGCCCTGCACCAGCGTGCCACGCTCGCGCGCCGTGCGGCACAGGTCCCAAACGATCAGAAAATAGCCGCAGAAACCGAGTCGCGTGATCAGCGCCAACTCGTGGTCGAGCTGACGCCGCACCTCGCCCTTGAGTTCGCCGTAACGATCGCGCGCCCCCTCGTAAGTTTTCGCACGGAGGAAATTCTCCTGCGTCTCACCTGGCGGCACCGGGAAATCCGGGAAACGATAACCGAGATCCGCGAGCGTGTACTCCAGCCGGTCGGCCAACCGCACCGTGTTCGCCACCGCCTCCGGCAGATCGGCGAAAAGCCGCGTCATCGCCGCGGCCGGTTTGAGGCAGCGCTCGTCGTTGCGCGCAAGCAGTCGGCCGGCGCGATCAAGCGGGGTATGCTCGCGCAAGCAGGTGAAGACATCGCTCACGTGCCGGTCCGCCGCCGTCGCGTGCAACACGCCGCCGGTCGCGAGCAATGGCAGTCCGCGCGCTCGTGCCCAAGCGACGAGTGTCTTGTCCTCCACCTCCTCGTCGGGCACGAGTTGCCGCTGCAGCTCCACGTAGAGGCGCTCGCGCCCGAAGACCGCTTCCAGCCGCGCACCGGCTTCCGCGAGCGCACCGTCGCCAGCGGTCCGCCACGCTCGCCGCAGCGGACCATCCTCGTCGCCGGTGAGCGCGATCAGGCCGGTGTTGTCGGCCGCGAGTTCGCTCCACGCCACCCTGCCCTCGCCTTTCTCCGCGCGGAGGTTCGCCGCGGTGAGCAGACGGCAAAATGCCCGGTAACCCTCACGCGTCGCCGCGAGCACCGGCACCACACTGCCGTCCTCCATCGGCAGCTCCGTGCCCACCAGCGCGCGCACGCCCGCCTCCTTCGCCGTCTGGTGCAACCGCACCGCGCCGTACACGCCGCCACGATCGCAGAGCGCCACCGCGGGCAGTTGCAGCCGCGCGGCCTCCCGGGCGATCGCCTCCGGCGCCGAGCCGCCCCGCAACCAGGAGAACGCACTACGCGCATGGAGCTCGACGTAGCTCATCAGTCCAGCTCCCCTTCGACGACCCAGCCGTTCGCCGTGCGTGCGAGCTGGTAGAGCCCGCCGCCGGCGAGTTCGACCTGCCATGTTTCGAGCGCCCAACCGTCCGGCCGCCACCACTCGCCGCTCGAGCGCCACGGTCCGTGAGCGGCGCGCAGGTGTTCGCGGAAACGCGAGCACTCGACGTAGGATGGACGCTCATCATCCAACCGCACGGTAGCCGGCCACGGCGGCCGCAGCCGACGCAACGCGAAACCGCGCACCGGATGCACCGTCGCCGCCTCCGGCGCGGGGACGATGTCCACCGGCTTCTCGAGCACGAATGCATCCGGCCTATGCGTATCCAGTAGCACCGGCCGACCGACGCGCCCCTCGCCCACGATTGCCGCCAGCCGCGCGAGATTGTCCCAGAACAACGCCGGATCGCGCAGCCCGGTGTCGAAGAGTCCGCCCTGCTTCTGCGGCGGACGCGCGGGAGCGGCCACCAAGCGTGCACCGACGACTCGCGCTTCGGTGCGCACGGAGTCGAGATGCGACTGGAGCACACGCATCCACACATCGACATCAGTGCTCGGCTCCGGCAACCGCAGTTCGCGGCGGAAGTCGGTGTCGTCCTCGAGCCGAAGGGTGAAGGTGAGTTTCTCCGCTGCGAGACCCGCCCCGCGCAGCTCGAGCGCCACGCATTCGGCGAAACGCCGTAGACGGAACAACAACGGTTCGAGCGACTCGATCGGCGGCTCGTACTCCCATTCCGCCGCGAAACTGCGCGCCGGTTGCGCGAGCCGCAGCGGCCGCGTGGCCTCGCCCGCAGCACGCTCCCAGAGCTGCACGCCCTCCACGCCGAGACGTTTGCCGATTTCGCCTTTCGCGAGAGCGGTCAACTCGCCGCAGGTGCGGATGCCCCAGCCGCGCAAAACCACCACGTGCTCGGGCGAGGGCTCGGCGAAATCCACCGGCAGCGGACCGAGGAAGCCCGCGAGATCGGCCACGGCGAGCAACGGCTCCGCCCGGCGGGCGGCGTAGAACGCCGTCTGCGGCGTGGCTGCGAGCCCGGCGCGGGCCGGCAAGCCGGCGGCGGCAAGTTCGTGGAGCGCGGAACGAAGCTGCTGTTCCGTGGCGGCCGCGTCGGCGCCCTGCAGGTCGACCGTCGCGCAACCGGCGGCGGTGCATTCGACTCGCGGTGACAATGTGAACGCCGCCGCGAGCAGCAGGCGGTTCGCCTCGATCTCGGCGGCGGGCTCGCGCGGGCGCAGCACGATCCCGGGACAACGCGCCAGCGCGAGCATCGCCGCGAGC
>DATGXO010000109.1:0-36076 GCA_035298965.1 Opitutaceae bacterium
CAGCGCGACCAGATGCAGCGAGCCCTGCGCGACCTGGACCTCAACAACCGTCTTCGCACCGAAGCCGGTCTGATCAACGTGCTTTATCCCGATGGCGAACCGCCCAACCCCAGCAACGACACGCGCCTCAAGTACGCGGGCGTGTTCGGCTTCCTGGGCATGTTCATCCCCATCTGCGCGATCGGCATCTACGGCATGACCGACCGCCGGTATCGCTACAGCGATGAAGCCATCGACGAAGGGCCCGCCAACACGACGCTCCTCGGCATTCTGCCTCGCCTGCCCAGCGATCTCAGCGACGCGGAGCAAGCCTCAGCTGCCGCACACTGCGTTCACCAGATTCGCACGCTGATTCAAATCGGCGGCAAGGATCGCCGCGTGCTTGCAGTCACCAGCAGCAATCCGGGCGACGGCAAGACGAGCATGACGCTCGCGCTAGGGCTGTCGTTCGCCAGCAGCGGCAGCAAGACGTTGCTCGTTGACCTTGACCTCATCGGCCAAGGCCTCTCGCGCGGCTTGCGTTTGCGTGAAACCAGCAGCCTTTTCAACGTGCTGCTCGATGGCGACATCAAGGCCCGCATCAAGCAGACGCACATGGACCGCCTGCACCTGCTGCCCAGCGGCACCGATGACGATCACCGCACGGCCAATCGCCTTGCCGAGCCGCAGATCAATCGTCTGCTCGACACCGTCGTTGACGACTACGACGTCGTGCTGATCGACACGGGCCCGGTGCTGGGCTCGATCGAAGCTCACCTCGTGTGTGCGCAAGCGGACGGCGTGGTGCTGGTGGTCGGCGCGGGACGCGCTCGCGGTCAGGTCAAGAGCGCGGTTGATCAGCTCCGCCGCGTGAATGCCAAGCTGCTCGGTCTGGTCTTCAATCTCGCGCAGCCGCGCGACTTCAAGACCAGCGCCGCAAGCCAGAGCTTCCGCAGCATTCGTCCCGATGCGACGCCTCCGCAGCCGCCCAGCCCCAGCGAGTTCCCCGAACTCGAACCGCTGCCCCGCGTTGTTGCGATTGATACAAAACGCTAATCCTCTGCACCGTTCTCCGTTCTCTGTTCTTCGTTCTCCGGCCCCATGTCCGCCACGCTCACGCCGTGCCCGTCGCCGCGCAGCCGGCGTACCTGGAGGAGTTCGAGGCGATCATGCGACGCCACGGCATGGACTGCGTGTTCTACGCGCACATCGGCGACGGCGAGATCCACACGCGGCCGGTGCTCGACCTGAAACGCGGCCCCGATCGCGCGAAGTTCCAGGCGCTCACGGCGGAGGTCGCGGAATTGGTGAAACGTTACCGCGGCTCGCTCAGCGGCGAGCATGGCGACGGGCGCGTGCGCGGGCCGTTTCTCCGGAAAATGGTCGGCGAGCGGAACTACGCGCTGCTCTCGGAGCTGAAGATCGTCTTCGACCCGGCCGGCGTGCTGAACCCCGGGAAGATCGTCGCCGCGCGGCCGATGACGGAGTCGCTGCGCTACGAGTCGGAGCAGGCCACGCGGCAATTCGCCACGGCGCTGGATTTCTCGCAGTGGGGTGGAGTGCTGCGGTTGGCGGAGCAGTGCAACGGCACGGCGGAGTGCCGGAAGACGATCAAGATGGGCGGCGGGATGTGCCCCAGTTTCATGGCGACGCGCGACGAACGCCACTCGACGCGCGCCCGCGCCAACGTGCTGCGCGAGGCGCTCACGCGGTCGGGCACGGCGAACCCGTTTGCCGAGCCGAGCGTCGCTGAGGCGATGGAACTCTGCCTCTCGTGCAAGGCCTGCAAATCGGAGTGCCCGTCGAGCGTCGACGTGGCGCTGCTCAAGGCCGAGTGGCTGCACCAGCGGCGGCGGACCGCGGGCGTGTCGCTACGGAGCCGCGTGTTTGGAAATTACGTGCAGACGGCGCGGACGGCGGCGCTCTGGCCGGCGGCGGCGAACTGGGTGGCGCGCAGTCCGCTCACGGCGCCGCTGCTCAAACGCGCGCTCGGCGTGGCCCCGGCGCGGGCGCTGCCGCAGTTCGCGCGCGAGACGTTCCGCGCCTGGTTGCGCCGGAATCCTGCTGCCCTCGTGCCGTCGTCGGCCGCAGCGCGGCGCGGGAGGGTGCACTTGTTCGTCGACGAGTTTACGGACAACCAGGAGCCGGAGCTCGCGTGCGCGGCGGTCGAGTTGTGCTCGGCGCTCGGTTACGAGGTCGTCGTGGCCGACTGCGGCGAGAGCGGTCGCTCGCTGATCTCGAAAGGGTTCCTGCCGGAGGCGCGTGAGGCGGCGCGGCGCAACGTGGCCGCGCTCCACGGGCGCGTCTCCGAGGCGGAGCCGTTGATCGGGCTGGAGCCGTCGGCGCTGCTCGGATTTCGCGACGAGTACCCGTTGCTCGTCGGCGCGGAGCTGCGCCCGCAGGCGGAGGAGCTCGCGCCGCATTGCCTGCTGTTCGAGGAGTGGATTGCGCGCGAGGCGAGGGCGGGGCGGATCGGCGCGGCCGATTTCGGCACGGCGCCGGCGGAGATCCTCGTGCACGGGCATTGCCACCAGAAGGCGCTCAGCCGGTTCGAGGACGCGGTGGCGGCGTTGTCGCTGCCTCGTGGGCACAAGGTGCGGACGATCGCCGCCGGCTGCTGCGGGATGGCGGGGGCATTTGGCTACGAGCGCGAGCATTATGCGGTCTCGATGGAGATCGGGGAGCTGGCGCTGTTGCCGGCGGCGCGGGCGGCGGCGGCCGAGGTGCTGATCGTGGCGGCAGGGACGAGTTGTCGCGCGCAGATCGAGCATGGCGCCGGGCGGCGCGCGCTGCATCCGGTACAGGTGCTGCGGCGGGCGTTGGCGGGGCGGTGAACGCGGCCGGCACGGGCGCGACAGCCGGGCGCGGTACTTTTTCCGGACCGCGCGACTCGGCATTAGGAATCGATTTCGACCCCGGCGTTTTGATCAACGCGCCTTCTGATTCGCGGGCCTGCGGGCTGCGGCGTTGACCGGCGTGGCGGCCGCCGCAGCCTCGCGCTCGAATTTAGAAAAACAAAGGCCCCGGTCCCGCTACCCCAGGACCGGGGCTGTTCTGCGATCCACCGTTTTGTGGATGAGGGCCGGTGTTCACTCACAACACCGGCTCTCAATACTGCAAAATGGAGGTCTTTGTGCCCCGTGAACTTCTGGCTAGGCCATCGGGCTCAGTGGAGCGTCGAAAGGGTAGCGGACCGGGGGATTTGCAGCCACGCACACGTTGCAAATTCAGGCGCATTTTTTGCGCGGGCGGCTCGTGGTGTGACAGGATTTCCCATTGACGCGTTTTCCCGCCACCGCGTTCATCGCGCCATGATTCCGTCGGTGCTGATCGTGGACGACGAAAAGCATACCCGCGAGGGATTGCTGCTGGCCTTCGAGGAAAATTACGACGTGTCGCTGGCCAGCAGTGCCGACGAGGCGTTCAACCTGCTCGAGACGCACGAATTCGACGTGATCGTCACCGACCTGCGCATGCCCGGGAAGTCGGGCCTGAAGGTCATCGACAAGGCGCTCACGCTGCCGAACAAGCCGGTCGTGATCATGATGACCGCGTACGGCAATATCGACTCGGCGGTCGAGGCGATGAAACGCGGCGCCTTCGATTTCCTCACCAAGCCGGTGAACCTCGAGAAGCTCGAGATCATCGTCCAGCGGGCGCTCAAGTCGCGCACGCTCGAGGTGGAGGTGAAACAGCTCCACGAGCGCCTCGACCGGAAGTTCAGTTTTGAGGGCATCGTCGGCCACTCCGGCCGGTTGAACGAGGTGATCGAACGCGTGAAACTCGTCGCGCCCTCGCGCGCCACGGTGCTGATCGAGGGCGAGACCGGCACGGGCAAGGAGCTGATCGCGCAGGCGATCCATCAAGCGAGCCCGCGCTCGCGCGCGCCGTTTCTCGCGGTGCATTGCGCGGCGTTGCCGGCGACGCTGCTCGAGAGCGAACTTTTCGGCCACGAGAAGGGCGCGTTCACCGGCGCGACCGAGCGTCGCGTGGGCCGCTTCGAGGCGGCAGACGGCGGCACGATCTTCCTCGATGAAATTGGCGAGATCAGCCTTTCGACACAGGTGAAGCTGCTGCGTTTCCTGGAGACGCGCGCGGTGGAGCGCATCGGCAGCCAGAAAGCGGTGCAGCTCGACGTGCGCCTCGTCGCGGCGACGAACCGCAACCTCGAGCAGATGGTCGCGCAGGGCACGTTCCGCGAGGATCTGTTTTTCCGTCTCAATGTCGTGCGCATCGCCACGCCGCCGCTGCGTGAGCGCACAGACGACATCCCGCTGCTGCTCGAGCATTTCGTCGCCGAGTTCAGCAAGGAGAACAATTCGCCGCCGCTCACGATCGAGCCCGGCGCGCTCAAGCACCTCGTGGCGTACCCGTGGCCTGGGAACATCCGCGAGCTGCGCAACTTCGCGGAGAACGTCGTGGTGCTCCGGCGCGGCGGGCGCCTGACGGAGTTCGATCTCGAGCCAAAGTTCCGCGGCGAGACGCCGCTGCCTCCGTTGCCGCGGCCGAGCGCCGCTGCTGAGCTGATCCCGGGCGCGACGCCCGCGCCGCTTGCGGCACTGCCGGCCCCGGCGGGCGGCGCCGCACCGGGCGCTGTTGTCCCGCCGCCGCTTTCCGTGGAGGAAAACGAGAAACGGCTGCTGCGGCAGGCGCTCATGGAGGCGCGCGGCAATCGCACGCAGGCGGCGAAGCTCATGGGGATCAGTAGGCGCACACTGCACCGGAAGATCGCGCAGTGGCCCGAGCTCGATGTGACCGACCGCGGTTGAACGGCGTGACGGTTGCGCGTGTCCGCTTTGCGACTCGCGTCGCCCGAGTTTCGCTGCTGCGCTGCGCGCAAGAATGTTTCCCGCGATGCTACGCTCTCCTCTGCTCGCCGCCCTGCTGTTTGCGCTGCCGTTTCCGTCACCCGCCGCCGAGGTGACGCTCGGCGGATCGGATCTGCTGCGGCCCGGGTTGGAAGCCGCGCTGGCCGGGCGTAAGTTGGCCGACAAACGCACGATCCGCGTGAATCTCACCGGCAGTCGCGACGGTCTCGAGGATGTGCGCACGCGGCGGGCCGATCTCGCTCTGGTGGTCTTCGCGCCCGACGAGCCGCTGCCCGACAAGGAATTTCAGCTCTTCCCGCTGGCCTACCAGATCGTCGTCTTCGCGACCAACGCGCAGAACCCGGTGCGCAGCGCGACGCTCGCGCAGCTCGGCGGCGTATTCGGCGAGCGCGAGCCGCTCAATCTCCGCCAGTGGGGCGATCTGGGCGCGAAGGGAGTTTGGGCCGAGAAGCGGATCTCGCTCAACGGCGTCGACGATCCGGCGTCGATCGGCGTCGATATCTTTCGTCAGGCGGCGATGACGAGGCTGCAACTGCGTTCGACGATTCTGGAGCAGCCCGATGCCGACGAACTCGTGCGCAAGCTGCGCGTGGACGACAACTGCATCGGGATGTTCCTGCGGCCGCTGCCGGCCGATGCGGGCGTGAACGTCCTGCTCGTGGCGAAGACCGCCGGTGCCAAGGACGTGCCTTTCGGGCCCACACCCGAGAACGTGCACACGGGAGACTACCCCCTGCGCTTGCCATTCTACGTGGCTTTCGACCGCGCGCGGATCGCCGAGCTTCGTCCGGCGCTCGTGCTTCTGCTCGACGACGAGATGGCGAAGATTCTGGAGAACGCGGGCCTCGTCGCCGTGCCCGCGAACGCTCGCGCCGAGATCCGTCGCGGCCTCGGCCTCTAGCCGATCCGGCCCGCCGCCGCTATCGCGTCAGGGCCCCTTCGCCGCCGCTTGCGGTTGCGGCAGGTATTTGAACTTCGCGAGGCGCCACGCGGTCACGAAGAACGCCGTCAACGGAATCGCGAGGACCATGCCGAGCACGCCGTTGAGCGCGGTGCCCCAGAAGACGATCGCGACGATCACCGCGACGGGATGCAGACCGGTCTGGTGGCCCATGATGCGCGGGGTGAGTACCCAACCTTCGATCACCTGCACGGCGCTGAACACGGCGAGCACCGCGCCGACCAGCCACATGCCGCCACCATCGCCGAGGAACGCCAGCGGCAACGCGATCGCGAGACCGAGCATGGTGCCGAGATAGGGCACGATGTTGAGCAGGCCCATCGCGAGACCGATCACGAGCCCGAAGCGCAGGCCGGCGATGGTGAACCCGAGCGCGTAGAGCGCGCCCATGATGAGCCCGATCAGGAGTTGGCCGCGGAAGAAGGCGACGACGATCGCCACGAACTCGCGGGCGAGAAACACGAGATCGTCGCGCAGATCCTCGCGGAGAAACGACAGCATGCCGCGCACCTGCACGAACATGTCGCCCGTCGAGCGCAGGAAAAAGAAGAGGTAGACGGGCACGAGCGCCAGCCCGAGCACGAAGCTCACCGCGCCGCGCAATCCGCTCACGGCGGATTTCACGCCCGGCATCATCCCGGCGAACAGCTCCTGGACCTGCGCGGCGACGCCGTCGACGAGCTGTTTCACCGCCGGATTCTGGAGATGGTCCCGGCCGTAGGCGATCCACTCGGGATAGTGTTTCTCGGCGTATTCCGAAGCCTGCAACCAGAGTTTCGGCACGGCGGCGGCGAACTCGGCCGCCTGGCTGACCACGGCCGGAGCGATCGCCAGCGCGCAGCCGCACACCAGCGCCACGAACAGCCCGTAGAGTAGGATCACCGCCGCGATGCGCCCGATCCGGAGGCGCCGCTCCAGCAGGTCGACCACGGGCCGGAGAATCAGCGCCACGATCCCGGCCGCCGCCAACGGCCATATCACCCCGGAGAAGAACGCCAGCGCTCTGCCCAGTCCGAACACGAGCAGGCCGAGGAGCAGCACGATCACAGTCGCCGCGGCAAACGCCATGGCGAACGCGACGACTTTGCGTTGGGCGGGGCTGAGCAGCGGAGCGGAATCGGCCATGGTGAAGGAGGCGTGCGCGCCGACGTTATGCGCGCGGTGCGAGGCGTCGAGAGTGTTTGCCCGGGAGGTCGGCGGGCCGCCGCTGCGTATCGCGAATTCTTCGAAAAAACTCCTTGCGTTCGCGAACGCCGAATCGATTCTCTCGCCTCTCGTTTTTTTCAGAGGGGGTCGTAGCTCAGTTGGAAGAGCGCCGCAATGGCATTGCGGAGGTCAGGGGTTCGAACCCCCTCGGCTCCACCACTTTCAAGAAAGCCGGTCGCAAGACCGGCTTTTTTGTTTTCTGCAGGTGGCGTCCCTCCGGCCTTGGCGGGAAGACTACGGCGAGGCCGTAGCGGCGAGGCGGGCGAAACTCCCTAGCCTGCGGGGCCTAAAGTATTGGCGCCGCGGACCGTTATAGGAGCACGCGCTATTGCGCGCTACCCACGCACCTCCTTCCGCCCATGGACGCCGAAACCGCCACCACCACCGCCATCAAGGCCAAGAGCCGCACCGGCAAGTACCTCACGTTTTCCCTCAGCAACGAATCCTACGGGGTCGACGTGTTGAAGGTCCGCGAGATCATCCGCTTCCTGAAAATCACGCCCGTGCCGCAGATGCCCCCGTATGTGAAGGGCGTCATCAACCTCCGCGGCAAGGTCCTCCCCGTCATCGATCTTCGCTTGAAGTTCGGCCTCGAGGCCGCGGATGCCACCGAGCGCACTTGCATCGTCGTCGTGCGCGTGATGGCCGGCGAACACGACATCACGCTCGGCATGATCGTCGATTCCGTCGAGGAGGTCATCAACCTCAACGAGAGCGAAATCGAGGAGACCCCCGAGTTCGGTGCGAAGGTCGACACCGCCTATCTCATGGGCATGGCCAAGGTGAAGGGAGCGATCAAGACGCTGCTCGACATCGACAAGGTCGTCTCTCCCGAGTCGCTCCGCGGCTTCTGAGTTTTCAACGTCCCCCCGTGTAGTCTCCGGCCGCGGTTCGCCCGCGGCCGTTTCTATTTCCACGCAACGCTGCGGGCGTCCCGGGGCGGCGGGCCGACCATGACTTTCGGCTGATTGCTGCGCGCGGCGCCGTTTCGTAATCTCGTCCGCATGCCCGAGACCAAGGTCGATCGCCCGTTCATCCGTTTTGCGAACGCCGCGTTCCTCGTCGTCGTCGCGATGACGCTCGCGATGGCGCTGGCGTCGCGGCAGTTCGTGCCGGCCTCGGCGAAGGCGCTGGGCTTCTACGCGCTCGTCGCCGTCTATACCGCCGCCGGACTCTGGGCGAACAGCTGCGTGCTCGGCAAACAACCGCGCCTCGTCGAGTGGCTCTACCTCGCCGGCCAACTCGCTCTCTACGCGCTGCTGGTCCGACTGCGCATGCCCTCGGATGCGATCTGGCTGCTCACGATGCCGCTCATCAGCCAGGCCGCGACGCGCCTTCCGTGGCCGGTGCTCGCCGCGTACGCCGCTGCATTTCTCGCCGCCAACTGCGCGCTGCCCGACAATCCGAACTGGGCGGCGGCGGACCGCTGGCAATCGGCATCGTCGCTGCTCGCCGGTTACGCCTTCGTGGTGGGAATGACGCTGGTCGCGGAATCGGCGCGCCAAGCGCGCACGCGCGCCGAGACGCTCGCGGCCGAGCTCGAAACTGCCAACTGCCGGCTGCGCGCCGCGGCCGACCAGGCGGCGGAACTCGCCGCCGCGACCGAGCGCAACCGCATCGCTCGCGACATCCACGACGGACTCGGGCACTATCTCACCGTCGTCGCCGTGCAGACCGAAGCCGCGCGCGCACTGCTCCCGGCGGACCCGGAACGCGCCGCCGAGGCGATCGCCAAGGCCGAGCAATCCGCGCGCGCGGCGCTCGCCGATGTGCGCCGCTCGGTCGGCGCGCTGCGCGACTTCGCGCCGAAGCCGCCCCTGCGCGTCGCGCTCGCCGGTCTCGTGCGCGAGAGTGGGCTTCCGGCGACGTTCTCCTGCGCTGGCGAAGAACGCCCGCTGGGCGAAGCCGCCGAGCAGGCGCTCTTCCGCGCCGCGCAGGAGGGGCTGACCAACGCGCGCAAGCACGCCGGTGAGGCGCAAGTCGCGGTGACGCTCGACTACCGGCCCGCGGCCGCCGTGGCCCTCGAGGTGGCCGACGATGGTGTTGCGGACCCGCCGACCTCAGTAAACGGCTACGGGTTGGTCGGACTGCGCGAGCGTCTCGCCGCGGTCGGCGGCACACTCGTGGCGGAATCGAGGCCCCAAGGTGGTTTCGTGCTGCGCGCGGAGGTGCCGGCATGAAACGCATCCGCGTGCTGCTCGTCGACGATCAGGCGTTGTTCCGCGAAGGGCTTGCGACGTTGCTCGGGCTGAATCCCGCGTTGGAGATCGTGGGCGAGGCGGAGGACGGCGAGGCGGCGGTTGCGGCCTGCGCGCGACTGCGGCCGGACGTCGTTCTGATGGATTTGCGCATGCCGCGGCTGGGCGGCGTGGAGGCGACGCGCCGCGTGCTCGCCGCCCAGCCGGCGACGCGCGTGCTGGTGCTCACCACGTTCGAGGAGGACGAGGAGGTGTTTGCCGCGATCCGTGCCGGCGCCGCTGGTTACCTGTTGAAGGCCGCGCCGTCGGAGAAACTGGTCGAGGCGATCCGCGCCGTGGCGGCGGGCGAGAGCGTGCTCCAACCTTCGGTGACGGCGAAACTCCTGATGGAGTTCAACCGGCTCGCGACCCGCGGGGAGAAACGCGCCGTACAGCCGCTGCCCGAGCCGCTCTCCGCGCGTGAGTTGGGCGTGCTCCAGTGCCTCTGCGACGGGCTTTCGAACAAGGAGATCGCGTCGCGCCTCGGCATCGCCGAGGGTACGGTGAAGAATCACATGACGAACGTGCTCGGCAAACTCGGCGCGCTCGACCGCACCCAAGCCGCCCTCCGCGCCCGCGAGTTGGGGCTGATCTAGCCCGCGGTTTGCGGCGGAGCGGGGATTCCTCTGCGGTGAGAGTCAATGGGACCGCGAATGCACGCGAATACACGCGAATGGAAGCGGCAGGCAGTGGCGGCCCGAAACGGTTGCGGTTCAACGCTTGGTCGTGGTTGAGACCTTCGTTCCGAATTCGCGTTCATTGGCGTCCATCCGCGGTTTCTTCCTGATCACGCCCTGAGAAAACGCCGCGTGCTGCGTTTTAGTCTTCGGACCGCCGTGACGCGCCGCCATTTTCGGCGGACTCCTGCGACTGTCGCGCACGGTGTTACCACCCCAACTTTCCATGCACTCTCGCGTCTCGCTATGCTTCTTCGTGTTGTTCTTCGGCCATTGCCTCTGCCTCGGCGGCCTTGCGGCGTCGACTCCTGCTGAACACGCCGCCGCGGGCAGCTATGAGTCCCAGATCGCGGAGGCGAAACGGCTGGCTGGAGAGCGGTCGTGGGCGAAGGCGCAGGAGGCGTACGCGGCGGCGCTCGCCGAGGCGCCGGATGCCGAGGCGAAGCGCTGGTGCGAGTTGGGTCGGGTCGATGCGGGGTGGCGCGAAGCGGAAGACAATGCCGGGGCCGAAGCGTTGCTCGCGCGGATCGCGGAGTTCGAGAGCCTGCTCGAGCGTTACCAGATGCCGGGCTATGAAAAGGATGCGTTCTGGTTCGCGGCGATGGAGAGCTGGGCGGATTTCCGGAAGGCGCGAGATCTCGGCTCGTTCCGAGTGAGTCGCTTGCTCGACGAGATCGATTATCAGAACCAGCGCAAAGGGCGCCGCGGAGTTGGGGCGCCGGATCCTCGCGTGTCCCGGTTTCTCGATCTGTCGACGCGACCCGACGCCGACCGTCTCACGATTTGCGAGGCGCTCGGCGAACAGCGGCCGACGCCGGAAGCGCGGCAGCGTTACCTCGAGGCGGTGCGCGTGCTCGTGTCCGACCCGGATCGGCAGTGGGAACGCGCGATACTCGGGCGTCTGGTCGAGGAGGCGCGCACGGCGGTGCGGGTGGCGGAATCGGCGGACGACCGGGCGTGGTTCGCGCTGGTGGCGCAGTTGCTCACGGCGCCGGAGGCGGACGCGAATGCGGCCAAAGCGGCGCAGTGGCATTCGTTGCTGGCAACGACCCAGGGCACACGTTGGGAAGCGCTGGCGGCGGGTGCGGAGTTCTGCTGGCGGGCGGCCAGCGGCTGGACGCCGGACGCGCCGGTCGGGGCGCCGGTGGATTTGGTTGCGCGTGTCCGAGAATGTGATGCATTGCTCGCCCGGCTGTGGCCGGAGCTGAAGACAGACCGGCCGTTGTCCGCTGTGGATTGGGCGGACGGCGAAAAGGCATCGCAGATCGTTCGTAGCGGATCAGTTGGCTGGTTGCCGGAGGTCGTGCTGGCGCTGGGCAATTGGCGCTCTCAATGGAGCGAGCCGAAGGTGGATCTCTCGCTGCCGAGCCAGGTGAAACCGGGCGAGGTTGTGGCCGGCTACTTCGGGGCGACGGCGGTCGATGGCGTCGAGTTCACGTTGGCGCGGCTGACGCCAGAGGAATGGCTCCAGTATGAGATTTTTCGGCAGACTTCAGGAGGGCTAGCGAAGGAACCGGTCGGCGAAGTGGTGCGACGGTGGAGCGAGGCGACGGGTCTTGCCGCGCGGTTGGGCTTTCGGAGCGGTGCGGTCGAATTGGGGGCCGCGTTGCCACCGGGATTTTATCTGGTCACGGCTGAAGGGCGGGCGGGAGCGCGGGCGACGCGCAACTCACGCCGGTTTTTGGTCACGGGTGTTGAAGTCGCTTTGCTGGATTCTTTTTCCAGACCGTCGGAGCTATACGGGATCGACGCTGTGACCCGCCTTCCGGTGCAGGGCGCCATGATCGTCGGAAAGCTCAGCAAGCGATACGATGGCAAGGACGGGAGTGATGTCTCCGGCCGGACCGACTCTGACGGCCGTGCGGTGCTGCGGATCGCCGAAATTGAGGGAGCGTGGCGGAGCGACCGGATCGCTGGCTTCGTCAGTGATCAGCCGTTCACGGCGGATTGGAGGGGTCGATATCGAACCGACGCAGAGTTGGAGGCCGTAGGCGACGTGATCCTCGATCACGAGGTCTACCGACCGGGCGAAACGGTGCGGTGGAAGCTTGTGCTGCGGAAGCAACAGGATGGGCGCTTCGTGATTCCCCCGACAGGCACGAAGCTCAATGTGTCGGCGAAGGTCGGCGACACAGTGGTGCTTCAGGAGCGTGAGCAGGAGCTGAATGCGATCGGCACGATTGCGGGCGAGATCCAGCTGCCGGAAACGTTGTCGCCCGGAGACGGCTCGCTGCAGTTTTCGCTAGTGGATGAGCCGAAGCGCCGAATCTCGACCACGTGGTCGGCTGCCGGCTTCCGGGTCGAGTTCTACCGCCCTCCGGCGATAAAGGCGGCGGTGGAGCTGGCGGGGGCGTCGGACTCCTTGCGCGCGGGGCGCGAGGCCGCATTTCGGGTGACCGCATCCTACCTCTCCGGCGGGCCGATGACGGGCGCAGCGGTGCGCGGCCAGATTACGTTCCATCGTTCGTACTTTGACGAGGAAGAGCCTGGCCACGCTGCTTCGTCGCGTAGGGGTGAAGTTGCATTGCCGAAACCACGCGACTGTTCCGCGACGACTGATGACGCGGGCGCAGCGGTCTTCCGCTGTGCGGTGCCGGAAGGGCTGCCCGAGGGAACGACGGTGGCACTGCGAGGCGCGGTGCAGCCCGCCGGGGCGGCGGAGGTGCAGTTCGATCAAACTTTCGTGGTCACAAAGAGCGGCTACCAGTACGCGCCGCGGCGCGAAGGCCACAACGAGGCGGCGTTGCTGGGATCGGAGGTGCGTTTCGCGGCGCGGGTCATCGGAGCGGACCGGCGTGCGGTGGCGTTCGACGGGACGGCGCAGATCGTCGAATGCCGCTGGAACGAGGTGTGGCGGCTGCCCAGCGGACGGCTCGTGACGGGCGACGAAGCAGCGCAGCTCGACTCCAAAGCGAGGCGGGACGATGGCGAATATGAAACCGCGGCCGAGGCCGACCGCCCAGAGTGTCTAAAAGCCGGTTACGAGGAAACGGTGGTGGCGGAGATGCCGGTGCATGGAGATGCGGAGGGCAATGTCGCGGTGAACTACGCGCCGCAGCGGGCCGGCCTGTACCGGCTTCGGTTGATGCGCGACGGCACCGAGCTGTTCACGCCGGCGACATCGAGGAGCATGACAATCGTCTGTGACGAGAGGACGGCCGAGTTGGCGTTGCCGCGCGACAGGATGACGGTCGCCGTGGTGGGTCCGGTGGTGAACGGTGCGCCGCTGCGGGTACTCATCGTGCAGCCGAAGAAACAGAAACGCGGGTGGCTCACGGTGTGCGGGGCGGGGCGCGCGGTGGTCCAGCCGTTCGAGCTGCAAGGCTCGGTGGGCATCGTCACGGTGGAGAAACCGCCGCGCTTCGATGGCAGGGGGAAAGTCGAGATCGACATGAATGGCACCCGTTACGGCGGTGGCGCGGAGGAGTTTGACGTCGCAGCCGCGGAATCCGCTTTGCAGATCGCCATCACGCCGAGCGCGGACGAGAGCCGGCCGGGAGGCGAGGCGCAGTTGCATCTGAATGTGCGCGGAGAATCCGACGCTATCACGTCTGCGGAGATTTCGGTGGGAGTCGTCGACGAGGCAGCGGCGGCGCTGGGGCGTCCGGCCGATTGGCGGCTGAAATCGGCTTTCGCAGAGCGTGACGCGATGTGGAGCTACCTGAGCCTAGACGACGAAGGGGTGACGAAAACAGTCGAACCGCAAGACGAGCGCTGTGGGATTTCCGAGGCGGAGCGGTGGCCGACGCTGCCGAGTTCGGAGTATTCATTCAGCAACGGATTGGCGGTGTGGGCACGATTGGGCCCGCTGGATGACAACGGGTGGGGGGCGGCATCGCTGTACGAGAGCTGCAAATTCAAGGACTTCATCGACCTCGCTGCTCGGCCAACTCTCCGCCTTCGGACGCGTTTCGATGCGACGGCGTTCTGGGCGCCGCAGGTTGTGACGGATGCGAAGGGGGGGGCGACGGTGAGTTTCAACTATCCGGACAATCTCACGCAGTGGCGGATCGAGGCTTATGCGGTCGGCGCGGACGGCAACTCGTTCGGCACGGCGACGGCGTTCACGCGGACTTCGCTGCCGTTCCAGGCGCGGCTCAACCTGCCGCGGTTCCTCGTGGCGGGGGATAGCGCGGCGGCGTCGGCGACGCTGGTCAATCGGACGACGTCGGTGCTCACCGCGGAGGCGGAGTTGGATGTCGATGGTGCGGTGGTGGCGGAGAGAGCGGGAGGCGAATCGAAGCCGCCGCAGCACTCGGAACGGGCATCGCAAGCGGCGCCCCTACGTTCGGAGTCAGTGAGCGTTTTGCCGCAGGGGGAGGCGCAGGTCAGCTGGCCGGTGCGTGCCGAGAACGTGGGCACTGCGGAGTTCATGCTCAAGGCGTGGGCTGGACCGGAGAGCGACGGCATGAAGCTCTCGTTGCCGGTGCTGGAAGACGGGATTTTGCAGGAGATGACGGCGAGCGGACAGCTCGCGCAGGGTGAGAAACGGCACGAGTTCAGCCTCACGTTGCCCGAGCTGCTCGATGCGGCGCGGACGTCGGCGCGGGTGCATCTGACGGGCAGTCGCGCGGCGGCGCTGCTCGATGCGTTGCCGTACCTCGTCGATTACCCGTACGGCTGCGTGGAGCAGACGCTCAGCCGGTTTTTGCCGGCGGTGGTGACGAAGCGGACGTTGGGCCAACTCGGGTTCGACGCGGCGTCGGTCGAGGCGCGCATCCTTGGCACGGAGGCGACGGCAGATGCGGCGCGCCGAGCGAAGACCGCGGGGCTCGGACGGCTCGACGAGGTGGTGGCGCGGAGCTTGGCGCGGTTGGCCGAGGCGCAGCGAGGCGATGGCGGGTTCGGCTGGTGGCCCGGCGCTCCGGAAGGCGATTTGTGGATGACGGCCTACGCGGTGTGGGGGCTGAATCTGGCGCGCGAGGCGGGTGTGGACGTTCCACTGAAGTTGCACGAGCGGGCGAGCGCGGCGCTGGCGACTGTCTTGGGCGACGGGAAGATTCCTTCGGCGACAGCGGAGAGCGCCGAGGCGCGCGCGTGGGCATTGGCGGCGTTGGCGGGTGCGCGGCTCGACGAGGCCGGAGCGAAGCAGCGCACCGCGACGTGGACGCAGGCGTATGCGGGCCGCGATGGGCTCAGTGCGGCGGGGCGCGCGTGCTTGGCGCTGGCGGCGGCGAAACTAGGGGCGGCGGAGGAGCGCGCTGTGCTGTTGCGCAATTTGGAGAACGGTTTGGTGCGCGAGGCGGCGACAGAGTACGGCGCGATGGTCCACTGGGGCGCGACGAGCGGGTATTGGCGCGCGTGTGATGGTGCGGTGGAGTCGACGGCGTTGACGCTGCTCGCGTTGTTGGAACTCGACCCGCAACACCCATTGATCGCGCCGGCGGTGAATTGGCTGGTGTTGAACCGCCGCGGCGCGAAGTGGGAAAGTACGCGCGCGACGGCGTTCGCGGTGCTGGCGCTGTCGCGGTTCGTGGAGCTGCGCGGCGAGGCGGCTGGCGAGACGGAAATCGAGGTGCTCGTCAATGGCGCGGCGGTCGGTCGCGTGAAGCTGAATCGCGAGACGTTGCTCGCCGGCGCGGCGGTCGTGGAGTTGCCGGCGGCGAAATTGTGCGGCGGTGCGAACCAGCTCGTGCTGCGCCGAGTGACGGGCGATGGTGGCGTGTACGCGATGGCGTTGGCCGAGTCGTGGGCAACAGGCGCGAGCGTCCAACCGGCCGGGCATCTGGCGCAGGTGGCGCGCGGTTTCATGCGGCAGAAGGCGACGCCGACGTTGGCCGGCACGGTGCGAATTGAACCGCTGGCGCTGGCGGACGGTGGCGTGGCCGTGGCAGGCGAGGAGGTGCAGGCGGTCGTCACGGTGACGGTGCCCACCGAGGTGGAATACGTGATGGTCGAGGTGCCGAAGCCGGCGGGTTGCGAGCCGCTCAATCCCCTGAGCGGCTGGGACGCGCGGATCCGAAAATTGGAGAGCAGCGGCCAGGAGCGCGACGAGCGTGCGATCTACCGGGAGGAACGGGACGAGAAGACGGTATTTTTCCTCGAGCGCTTGGACTCGGGTACTTGGGAAATCTGCTTCGGGATGCGCGCGGTCACTCCGGGCGATTTCCGGGCGCTGCCGGTGAAGATCGAGGCGCTGTATGTGCCGGAGATCCGCGCCAATTCCGATGCGCGGCGCGTGAAGATCGAAGCGCGGAAATAGGATCCGCCCGGGTGGGGCGTAGCTGCGACGATCCAGACGAACCGCGAATGGACGTGAATCCGGAAACGGCAGGCAGTGGCGGCCGAAACGGTTGCGATTGCCAGCGAGGTGACTGACGGAAGTGGCCAGGTCGGCAGCCTGGCCTACAGGCGGAAATGCTGCGAGGACCCGGGGCGCCGCGAAGGTGTGAAAAGCCGGCTGGTTATTTGACGCGGATTACTCCTAGCTGGCGGGCCACGATCATGGCGAAGAAGTCCAGCGGCGATCCGGCCGCGCCCAAGAAGCTCAGCACTTACACGATCAAGCTCGACGACGCGCAGTTGAAGAAGCTGCGCGCCGCGTGCGAGGCGAAGTCGTGGGAGCCGTTCGAGGTCGCCTATACACACTTCGCGTTCAAGGGGCCGGATTGCAACGTGAGCGCCTACACGAGCGGCAAGGTAGTCGTGGCGGGGAAGGGGACCGAGAATTTCGTGCAGAACACCATCGAGCCGGAGATCACCGGCGTGGCGAAGCTCGGCTACGACGAGGTGTTGCACCCGGAGTGGTTCACGGCGCACGCGGGGCTCGACGAGAGCGGCAAGGGCGACTTTTTCGGGCCGGTGATCGCGGCGACGGTGATCGCGGAAAAATCGGCAATCGACGCGTGGATCGCGGCCGGCGTGAAGGACAGCAAGAAGATCGCCGACTCGCAGATCATAAAACTCGACGAGCTCATCCGCGGCACGCCGGGCGTGGTCGTCGAGACCTGCCATTGCGGGATGACGAAATACAACGAGCTGATGGGCCGGCCGGGCGCGAACCTGAACCGCTTGCTCGCGTGGCAACACGCCACCGCGCTCAACGCGGCGCTCAACAAGAAGTGGGTGCCATGGGGGCTGCTCGACCAGTTCACCGAACAACCGCTCGTGCAGCGCGAGTTCGCGAAGAAGGCGACAGCGGCGTTCGACCTGAAAATGCGGACGAAGGCGGAAGAGGACCCGGTGGTCGCGGCGGCTTCGGTCGTGGCGCGAGCGGCGTTCGTGCGCGAGATGCACGAGCTATCGTTGAAGTTTGGCGACAAATTGCAGAAGGGCGCCAGCGCGCAGGTGAAGCTGCAAGCGCACGAGATCATCCGGAGGTTCGGGGCGCCGGCGCTGCGCGATTTCGCGAAGCTCCATTTCCGCACCGCCTACGAGGTGGTGAGCGAGGCGGGCAAACTCGACGAGCTGCCGCTGCCGCGTCCGGCCGAAAAGACGGAGTGGGGGAAATGGTAGGAAATCGGAAAGCGGAAGGCGGAAAGCGGAGAGTGCCGATGCCGGCTGTCGAGCTCCAGACTGCGAACATCCGCTCTCCGAACTCCGAACCCTGAACTCTGAACCCCAAACCCTCCGTCCATGGCCAAACGACGCCAACTGCGCGGCTTCGACCTGAAACAGATCGTCGGTTTCGAGACGCTGATCGGCGTGGATGAAGCCGGGCGCGGCGCGCTCGCGGGTCCTGTCGTGGCCGGAGCGGTGCGAGTGAGCCGGGAGTTTCTCGAGGGGCGTTGGGTGCAGGCGCGGGCCTCGAAGGTGAACGATTCGAAGCAGCTCACTCCCGAGATGCGCGACGAGGTTTTCGCGGAGCTGCAGCAACTCGCGGCCAGCGGCGAGATCGAGACGCTGAACATCCTCGGCGCGACGAAGCTCGCGATGCGGCGTGCGCTCGAGACGATCTATCCGCCGGAGGTCTTCCGGCAGCGCGAGGAGCCGGACCTGTTTTCCTCGCCCGAGATGCTCGCGACATTCCAGCCGACGGTGAACTGCCGGGTGCTGATCGATGGGGTGAAGTTGCGCGGATTTCCGTACCCGCACGAGGGCGTGGTGCATGGGGACGCTCGCTCGCTCTGCATCGCGATGGCCTCGATCGCGGCGAAGGTCACGCGCGACCGCGTGATGGTCGGGCTCTGCGGGGAGTACCCGGGCTACGGTTTCGCGACGCACAAGGGCTATGGCACCGAGGAGCACCGGGCGGCGTTGCTGCGGCTGGGGCGTTGCTTCCATCATCGCGACAAGTTCGTGCGCTCGTTTCTCGAGGACAAACGCCGCGATCTGGTGGGCCAGCTCGGGCTGTTCGGCGACCTCGACGCACAGGTGCCGCTCGAGTAGCGCGGCGCGCAGTGGGATCGTGCGCGGGCGGATTCGGTCGCGAGCTGGGCCGCTGGTCGGCAAGGTGTTCGCCGGTCCGAGAGCGGCGTGTTCAGGTTACGGGAGTGTGATAACTCGCGCCGCGACACACCCTCGGTGTTGACCTGACGCGCTGGAACCTTGGTCTGATTGGCGATTATCCAGCCAGTCTCGAAGAGCACATGACCAGATCCGGAATCCGCGGGCGCGCGGGTCAACCGGCCAGCACACCCAGCACGCAACCTGCTCCAGTTTCTGGGGCCGGCCTCACGCCGCTCTCCCTTTTGCCGCCTAATCGAACCATGATGAAAGCCCTCACGACATCCCACACCTGTGGCTTCGCTGGCCTAGTGCGCCGCCTGTGCGCCTTGGTGTTCTCGCTAATATTGCCTCTGGCCGCCTCGGCCCAGGTGATCACGACCTCGACGCTGTCCGGCGTGGTGGTCGCACCGGGAGACGCGCCGGTCGCAGGCGCGACTCTGACCATTCGGCACGACCCGACCGGCACCGAGGCGACCGCGGTCACGCGTTCCGACGGGCGTTTCGCCGTGAGCGGCCTGCGCCCGGGCGGTCCCTACACGGTGACCGCGACCGCGGCGGGCCAGCCGAAGGCGGAGTTGCACGAGATCTACCTCGATCTCGAGCGTGGCGCGGACATCAATCTGCGTCTGCCGGAGGCCGAAGTGATCACGCTCGACGCGTTCGTGGTGAGCGAGTCGGCCGTCGGCCGGCTCTTCGATCCGAACCAGACCGGTTCCGGCTCCTACCTGACAAGCGAGGAGATCAAAAATCTCCCGGCGGGCGATCGTTCGCTCAACGCCCTGGCCCGGCTGGATCCGCGCATCACCTACAATCGCGACCCGCAGGACCGCGCGATCTCGGTGAGCGGCGTCAACAACCGCTACAACCGCATCCAGGTCGACGGCGTGAGCGCCTCCGACCCGTTCGGCCTAAACGGCAACAACACCGCGGCCGAGCGCAACGTGATCCCGCTCGACTCGGTCGAAGCCATTTCGGTCAACACCGCTCCCTACAACACCCGCAGCGGCGGCTTCGTCGGCGCGCAAATCAACGCCGTGACGAAGAGCGGCACCAACGTGTTCAAAGGTTCGACCTACTTCACGTACCGCGCGCGCACCCTCGACCTGTTCGGCACGGACCTGCAGTTGGTCGGCATCGAGCAGGACGGGAAGAAGTACCCGCTGGCGCAGTTCAAGGAGCGCACGTACGGCGTGACCCTCGGCGGCCCCATCATCCCGAAGACGCTCTTCTTCTATGTCGCCTACGAGAAGGTGGACGAGGATCGCATCCCGCCTTCGCCCACTGCGCTGCCCGCCGGCGAGACCATCAGCCAGATCCACGATCAGGCGGTCGCACTTGGTTTTGAACCCGGCAGTTCGACGCCGCCCGACGCCAACAAGCTGAAGGACGAAAATCTGATGGCGAAGATCGACTGGCAGATTAACGAGAACCACCGCGCCAGCCTCCGCTTCAACACGGTGGAATCGAGCCGGCCGACGTTCCCGGGCTTCGGTTCCGGCGCGGGGCAGAACAACTTCTCGTTTGATTCCTCCTGGTACAAACAGGACATCAAGAACACCTCGTACATCGCCCAGTTGATCAGCCGCTGGTCCGACTCTTTCGACACCGAGATCTCGCTCTCCCGTAGCGAGTACCACTCGGAGCCGAAGAACAGCTCCACGCAGCCGTACGTCGAGATCCGCAATGTGCCGGTGCCGAACACGACCTACACCTCGTACGTCAGCTTCGGCACGGAATACAGTCGGCACTACAACATCCTCGACACCACGAGCGATGCCGCGGAGCTCTTCGCCTCCTACAAGCTCACCGATCGGCAGACGCTCCAGTTCGGCCTGCAGTACGACACGACCGACATCTTCAACGCCTACGTCCAGTACCACTACGGCTACTACGTCTACAACTCGCTCGCGGACTTCATGAAGGCCGCGACCGGCGGTACCAAGCTCTCGAGCGGCAACGCCTACCAATACAACGCCTTCGTCGACGGCGTGGACCCGGCGGCGAACTTCTCCGAGGCGAACCTCGGGGTGTTCGTCAACGACCGCTGGCGCGTGCGCAACGACCTCACCCTCGATCTCGGCCTGCGCGTCGATTCGCCGCTCCTGCCGGACAAGGTGCCGTTCAATCAACTCTTCCAGGACACCTTCAGCCTGCGCAACGACTACACCTACGACGGCGACAAGATCGTGCAGCCGCGCCTCGGCTTCAATTGGCAACCCGAGCTCAAGCGCCGCACGACGCTGCGCGGCGGCGTGGGCCTGTTCTACGGCCGCATGCCGCGCGTCTGGATGTCGAACAGCTACTCGAACACGGGCATGAACTACGCCTCGTATTTCTCGACGACCACGCCGCCGATCTCCGCTGATCCGAACAACCAGCCGACCGTCGGCACGGCTCCGGCGCAGACGGTGGCGTTCGTCGACCAAGGGTTCCAGTTGCCCTCGCGCTGGAAGAGCAACATCGCCTTCGAGCGCGAGTTGCCGTTCTGGGACATCAAGTTCACCGGCGAATTCGAGTACTCCTGGGTCGATGCCGACGTGTTCTACGAGAACATCAACATCCAGCAGACCTCGACCGGACCTGATGGGCGCGTCCTCTATTGGAAAAACTACACCACCAGCGCCAACGGCACCCAGCTGGTGAGCACGAAGTTCACGAACCGCATCATGAAGCTCACCAACACCGACAAGGGCACGTCGCGCGTCGCGACGTTCTCCTTCGAGCGGCCGCGCAAGGACGACGGTTGGTCGTGGAAGGCAGCCTATGTGCGCACGGATGCGAACGAAGTGCTCTACGGCACCTCGTCGGTCGCCGCCTCGAACTGGAACAATCGCTCCATCTTCAACGCGAATGAGCAGGATGTGCACACCGCCGAGCTCGAAATCCGCGACCGGTTCCTGATCAATCTGAGCAAGGACTTCACGCTCTTCGGCAAGAACCGCACCACGATCTCGCTGCTCTACGACGGACACAGCGGCCTCCCCTACAGCTTCACCTACACTGGCGACGCCAACGGCGACGGTCAGACCGGCAACGATCTGCTCTACGTGCCGGTACGCGGCGACAACTCGAACGTGCGCTTCGCCACCGCTGCCGACCAGGAGAACTTCTTCAAGATCGTGGATCGTTTCGGCCTCACCCAAGGCGAGGTCGTGAAGACCGCCGATCACCGCTATCCTTGGGTCAACCAGTACGACCTCACCATCAAGCAGGACATCAAGCTGCCCGCCTGGCGCCACAAGATCGTGCTGGCTCTCGACATCCTGAACATCGGCAATCTGCTCAACAGCAAGTGGGGCGTGATCCACGGCAGCAACCAGTTCTATGTTAAGCGCGAACAGGTCGCCACGGTCACCTACGACGGCGTGAATAAGCAGTACGTCTACAGCAAGGTCAGCACCGCTCTGGCCGAGAACGCCTTCAATCCTGCCGTCGGCGCCCGCGGCGAACCCGCCGCCTCGCGGTGGTCGGTGCTGTTCTCCGCACGCTACGAGTTCTGAGCTCGATCCAGATTCTCCAGTGCTCGCTTCGAGGCGACCGCGCGAGCGGCCGCCTTTTTCTTTTGTGGGTGAAGGCGGGCCGCACTCTGGTTTTGCAGTACGGCGGTTTGACGCCGCGTTCGGCGCCGGGGCTCGACCCGGCGTTGAGCCAGCTCAGCCCCTGCAACCGGAGGTGCGGGCAGGACAGAATGAATCCCGCGCCAGTTGCCTGGTTACGGCCGTGCAGATGACGAATTCGCTCTTTTGCGACGGTGGCGATGCGGGCGGGCCGTCGAGCCGGCCGGTCGAAGGCGGCGTCGAGCCGGCCGCACTCCGCAACGAAAACGGCCCGGCGGGGAAACCGGGCCGTGGGAGCGGCGGAAGGCGAAGCGGCGCGCCAGGGTGAATCTCGCGCGCCGATCGGATCAGTTTTCCAGCGGCACGAAGCGCCAGTTGTTGGTCGGCTCGGCGGGCACTGCGCCGTGCGTCTCGATCCATTCCAGAATCAGGTCGCGGATCTCGCGGCTGTCGTTCGTGACCGGCTTGGCGTCGCGGAACATCCCGTACCCGCCGCCGCCGTTTTTCCGGAAGCTGTTGATCGCGACGCGGAACTTCGCGTCGAGGTCGAGCGGCTGGCCACGGCGGGTCAGGTTGCGGATGCGCTCGCCGACAGGGCGGTGCAGATCGATCTCGTACTCGACGCCCTCGGCGGTGTCGAAGTTGTACCCGGGCGCGCGCGGGTTCGCCAGTTGGGCCACTGTCTTTCCGGGCTCGAAGGGGAGGTAATAGGAGGCGGAGTGCTCGAGGGCGGCCTTGACCTCACGACCGGTGATCTCGACGACGGCGAGAGTGTTCTCGTAGGTGTAGAGGCTGTAGATATCGCGCACCGTCACCTGGCCTTGGTTGATGTGGGACGAGGGATTGAAGCTAGCGGCAAACGAGATGTCGGCGTGGCCGGCCTCGAGCTGGACGCGATGCACGAGGTCGAGGATGGCGCTATCGGCTTCGCGCGCCGCCTGGCCGGTGATGGTGGTGCTGCAGGTGCCGATCGGATGCGCCAGCCAGGCTTGCGTCTCCTCGTGGTCGGTTTTCACGAGGGCCAGCACGGCTGCGTCGGGCTCCGTCTTGTCCGTGGGGGCGTTGGTGGTGGCTCCGCGCGCGATGACGCGCCACGGCTGCTCCGGGGCGGCGCGTTCGAGGAAGATCTCGGCTTGGGCGAGGCGGTCGGCCCAACGGCCGGCCTGCGAGATCACGGTGTCTCCGATGATCAATGCCGGGGTATTGCGATGGGTGTGCCCCATGAAGAGGAGATCGATGCCGGGCACGGTCTTCGCGATGGCGATGCAGGTGCTTTCGTGCGGGATGAGATTCGGTGGTTGCGCGGCGGTGGACAGGTCCTCCTCGAGGCCCATGTGCGCCGCGAGTACGACGATATCGGCGTGCTCCTGGCTGCGCAGAATGGAGACGTAACGCGCGGCAGTCTCGATCGGATCGAGGAAATCGAGGTCGGCGATGCGATCGGGGTTTTCCCAATAGGGAATGCCGGGCGTGGTGATGCCGAGGATCGCGACGCGCACGCCCTTGACCACCTTGATGACGTACGGGGTGAACACCGGTTTCTGGTCGGCCTTGCGGACGATGTTGGCGGAGAGCCAGGGGAAGCGCGCCTCGGAGCTGGCCTTGGCGAGGTACTCGCGGCCGAAGTTGAACTCGTGGTTGCCGACCGTCATGCAGACGTAGCCCATGTGGTTCATCACGAGGATCGTCGGATCAGGCCGCTCGGGGGCGTAGCGCATGTGGTGATAACCCAGCGGGGTGCCCTGGATGGTGTCGCCGCAATCAAGCAGGATGAGCTCCGGGTCGGCTTTCCGGGCCTGCAAGATCAGTGTCTGGATCTTGGCCAGACCGTCTTGCGTGGAACGGTTGGTGAAGTAGTCGACCGGGTAAACGTGGGCGTGGGTGTCGGTGGTGGCGGCCACCGAGATGCGCGTACGCTCGAGGGCGAACAGGTCCGCGGTGGCGGCGGAGACGAGCAGGAGTGCGGCGAGCCAACGCCGCGAGAGGGGAGCCTGAGTGGACGGCGGAAGGAGGGTCATTGTCCGGTCAGCGTAGTGGAAGGATCCGATTTGTGAATCGGCGAGAACGCCTGCCGCACAGTTTTAACATTTCCGCGGGGAACGGCGGCGTGAAGGAAGGCGATTTGATCGCGGAGTTGAAAACGCCCGCCCGTCTGCGCAGAACGTTTCCCGCCGTGGCGAAGAAACTCACCCCTCTCGATCGTCTGCTCGGCCGGCTCGACCACCTCGATTCGGCGGGGCTCACCAGCCTCGTGCAGCGTCTCGCTCGCGAACGTGGACTGCTCGAAGCGGTGTTGAATACCGTGCAGGAGGGCGTGCTGGTGATCGCCGACAGCGGCACGATCGAGTACGGTAACGCCGCCGCGGCGCGCCTGCTCGGGTTGGCCGAGGGCGCGTTGGTCGGTGCGCAGCTTTGGCGGGTGTTCCCGGGCCTGCGTCAGACGCTCGAGGCGACGCTCCAGCGCAGCGGACCGCGCCCCGAGGTGGTGACGCGCGAGCTCGAGGTGAACTACCCGCAGCGACGTTTTCTGCGGCTGCATTTCGTGCCGTTCGACCGGGAGCCGGCGGACGGCCCGCGGCGGTTCACGGCGATCGTCGCCGACACCACGCAGGAGACGCTCTCGACTGAAGAGCGCATCGAGAGCGAGAAGGTGAACTCGATCCTGCTGCTCGCGGCCGGGGTCGCGCACGAGCTCGGCAACCCGCTGAACTCGCTCACGATCCACTTGCAGCTTCTCGGGCGGAAACTGAAGAAGCTGCGCGCGATCGACGACGGCGATTCGGCGCGTGAGTCGTTGCGGATCTGCCAGGAGGAGGTCGACCGGCTCGACGGAATCATCACGAATTTCCTCGAAGCCATCCGGCCGCGGCCGCCGGATTTCAGCGACGTGAACCCGGCCGAGGTGCTTGAGGAGGTGCTGCGTTTCCAGGCCAACGAACTCGAGAACCGCGGCATCTCCGTCGACGTGCAGCTTCCGGCCGAGCCGCAGGTGATCCTCGCCGACCGCAACCAGCTCAAACAGGTGTTCTTCAACATCGTGAAGAACGCCGGCGAGGCGATGCAGCCCGGCGGCTCCCTCCGGGTGCGTTCCCGCCGCGACGACGAGAGCGTATACCTGCTTTTCGGCGACACCGGCAGCGGCATCCCGCAGGAGGAGATGGCGAAACTCTTCCAGCCGTACCACACGACGAAGAAGGGCGGCCACGGGCTGGGCATGATGATCATCCACCGGATCATGCGCGACCATGGTGGGCAGATCGGCATCGACAGCCGCGAGGGCGTGGGAACGGTCGTCACGCTACAGTTTCCGCTCAAGCACAAGCGGGTGCGAATGCTGGAGCACTGAGCGTAGCGATGCGGTTGAACTGCGAACGAACGCAAATACACGCGAATGAAACAAAGAGCCTGCGGTGCCTCGCCGGCACTCGCGCACGTCCGAATCCATCCTTTCGGATTTGCGTTCATCGGCGTCCATTAGTGGTTCCTTCTGCGTCATCCGGCTGAGCCGGGCACCCAGTTGGCGATGTCGGGTGGCGTAGCGAGCGGTGGGGCTCCCGGGGCACCGATGATGCGACCTCCGACGGGGACGTTCCGACCGCGCGGCCGGCGACCGGACTGCTCCAAAAATAAAAGCGGCGAAAATTTTGGCCGCGCAGTTGATAAGGAAGCACGTTGGCCCACGTTTGCGGCCCACGGCGCTGCAGTTTCCCCCAGTGCTGCGTCGTGGGTGGTTCCTACTGTGTCTACCCCGAGTAAAGTCCTTGCGCTGGCCAATCGCGACACGGAGCTCAAGCCGCTCAAGCGTGTCCTGAAAGGCCGGAGTACAGAGGTGAAACTCGTGCTCGTTCGCAACGTCGCCGAGACGGTGCGGGAGCTGGAGAAGGGCGGTTGCATGGCGGCGCTGTTCACGGCGCACGTTCCGCAGCTGCACCAGATGGAGGCGCTGGCCGAGCTGCACCGGCGCGATCCGTTGCTGCCGGTCGTTCTGGTCGCCGGTGCGAAGGAAGTCGCCGCGATGCTCGAGCTGGCGAAGACCGGGTTCGCCGCGGTGGTTTTCGCCGAGGTGCTGCAGCTGCTGCCCACGCTGCTCGAGCGCGAGATCGTCCGCTACCGCTTTGCGACGGAGCAGCGGCGAGCCCTCGATCGGGTTCACTGGCTCGACGAAGCGATGGCGGCGGCACCGATCGCGCTCGCGGTGGCCGACCGCGAAGGCGTTCTACGTTGGACCAATGCCGCCTATCGCGAGCTGGCGGGCCTCACCCCGAAACAGGTCGAGCAGGGCCGCGCGAAGCTCTGGGAGTCCGGCGAGGACCGCTGGAGCGAGGTGCATGGCGTGCTCAACGCCGGCCGGATCTGGCGGGGCAGTGCGCCGGCGGCCGAGGTAGGGGTGCTGCATCAGATTTGCATCGGCGAGTTCGCGCGCACGGGCGGCGAACCGCTCTACATCGTGGCACGGCAGGTGGAAACCGCCGCGACCGCCGACACTCCCGAGCGCATCGCGGCGGCGCAGCGGCACGAGCTGTTTGCGGCGATCGCCGGCGGCATCGCGCACGACCTCAACAACATTCTTTCCCCGATCACCATGGCCGCGAACATCCTCGGCGAACAGGAACTCTCGGAGGAAAATACCGAACTGGTGCGCTCGATCGAACACAGCGCCGAACGCGGCGCCGCCGTGATCCGGCAGGTGCTGACCTTCGCCCGGGGCAGCGAGAATTGCGAGATGGAGCTGCAGCCGCGCTTCTTGGTGCGCGAAGTCTCGCGCCTGGCCGCGGAGATCTTCCCAGCGGACGTGAGCGTGCGTGCGGAGTTGCCCGCGAATCTCTGGTCGATCGTCGGAGATCCCGCCGAGATCCACCAGGCGATCGTGAACGTGCTGCTCAACGCGCGCGATGCGATGCCCGAGGGCGGCAACATCGCGATTTCCGCGCACAACCGCACGCTGGCAACCGCGCCGGCCTCGGTGTTCTTCAACGCCGCGGCGGGCGATTTTGTCGAAATCTGCGTGGAGGACGACGGTCCCGGCGTGGATCCCGAAGTCGTCAGCCGGGCGTGGGAGCCGTTCGTGACGACGAAGGGTTCGGGGCAGGGCGCCGGTCTCGGGCTCTCGCGCGTGGCGGGCGTGTTGCGCAGCCACGGCGGCTTCGGACAGATCGTCTCGAAAAGCGGCCGCGGCACGAAGATCAGTCTCTTTTTCCCGCGTGGCACTGCGGCTTCGGCGACCGGTCTCGTCGAGGAGGTGCAACCGACCGACGAGAGCATTGGGCGGATTCTCGTGGTCGACGACGAGGACGAGATTTTGAAGCTCAGCCGCCGCATCCTGGAGCGGGCCGGGTACGAAGTGCTCGTGGCCAGCGAAGGCCGCGAGGCGCTCGGTGTCTTCATGCGGCATCGCACGGAAATCGGGCTCGTCATCACGGATCTGGCCATGCCTGGGATGAACGGCTTCACGCTCATCTGGGCGCTGCGCCGCGCGAAACCCGACCTGCGCGTGATGGTGGCGACCGGCCAGGGCACCGAGGCCAACTTGCGCGAGCTCGAGTTGATGGGCGTGCGGGAGGTGTTGCTCAAGCCGTTCACGAGCCGGCGGCTGCTCGATGCGGTCGCGAGCACGCTTTCCGAGCCGGTGCAGTGCGAGCCGGAGCTGTTCCTAGGCTCCGCGGTCGCCAACGACGCGTAAATCCCGCCCGGCGGGCGAAACGGCGGCGGGTTCGCGCTTGCCCGGTGGCGCGGTTTCTCGGTTTGCCTGTACGCGATGTTGCCCGCGCTGAACTCTCTCGAGCGTCTTCGCGACCACGCCCTTCTTGGTTTCCGCGCGGTCGCCGGCGGCACCGTGCTTTTCTACGGCGCGGCGGAGCTGGCGGCTGGCGAACCCGCGTGGCGCACGCTCGGTGCGGCGTTGGGCGCGACGGCCGAGGGGGCGGGCGCGAAGCTCTCCGGGGGCGCGGCGGCGATGCTCCTGGCGCTGGGCGGAGCGGCGGTCGTCGCGGGAGTCTGGACGCGCTGGGCGGCGGTGGTGCTCGCGGCGTGCGCGGGATGCGCGGCGGCGTTGTGCTGGCCGGCGGTGCAGGATGGCACGCTGACGAGTGCGGCGGCGTTTTTCTACCCGGCGACGATGGTCGCGGCGTTCGGCTTGCTGGCGACGCTTGGAAGCGGTCGCTTCGGGATCGACGCGGTTTACCGCGCGCGGCAGAAGCGCAAACGCCGCCGGCCGTCCGCTTGAGCGATCTGGTACGGGCGGACGTGCGGCCGGACTTCGGCCGCACGTCGCCGCGTTAGCGCTGCGATCTGGCGATCGTCCGGACTGCTCCGGCGGTCGCCAAGGCGCAGAAGAGAAACAAGCTGAGCGCTCCGCCCCCGCCGCCGGAGCCTCCGTCCGGATTGCCCGCCGGCCGGACTTCGAGCGTGACGGTGGAGGACTGTACGGATCCCACGCGATTCGAGACGACCACATGGTAGCTTCCGGCATCGGTGGTCTTCACCGGGTTCAGACTGAGTTTCGCCGCGGTCGCGCCGGAGATGGCGTTGCCGCCTTTGAACCACTGGAACGCCGGCGCCGGCTCGCCGGTCGCGACGATTTCGAGCGAGGCGGCGGCGCCTTCGGTGGCTGTGAGCGAGTGCGGCTGGGTGGTGATGGTCGGAGCGGATTCGGGAATGTCCATCCCGGCGGCTTCCGCCATGAGGAGGAAGTTCCACAAACTCGGTTTCCACACATTGAAATCATGGCCGGCTCCCTCCACGAGCAGGACGTTGTGGCGGATCCTCTGCGCTGTGCAGTAGGGCTCGATGTTGTCGTAGACGAACTTCGTGAAATCGCCGTTTGTCCCGGTGGTAAGGAGCAGGACTTTGAGCTTTTGATTCGCCTGAGTACCGCCGTCGGGGAAGAGCGTCTGGTTGGGGTAGGCGTTCGGAGCGGGGGAGAAGGCGCCGAGGTAGGCGAACTTGTCGAGGTGCCCGAGTCCGATGTTGAGAGTCTGCCCGCCGCCCATCGAGAGGCCGCACAGGGCGCGGTTCTTCGCGCTCGCATGCACGGAATAGTGCGTCTCGACGTACGGGACGATGCAGTCGATCAAGTCCCGCGTGAAACGTTCGTAGCCGTCCAGCGAGTCCGGGGCGTCGCTGGGGATCGTCGCGTTCGTGTCGGGCGAAACGAGGATGACGGGCGACAGGAGTCCGTCGGCGATGAGGTTGTCCGCGATGATATTCGCCCGCCCGCCCCAAGCGGCGAACCAGTTGCCGCGGTCGCCGCCGATGCCGTGCAGCATGTACGTCACGCCGTAGCGTCGCGCGGCGCTGTACCCGGGTGGCAGATAGATCTTCAACGCGCGGTCGCCGCCGGTCACCGAGGAGTGGTAGGTCACGTCCACGATCTGTCCGGCCGGGACACCGCTCCGGGCGGTATCGTAGCCGGAGGGTGGTAGGATCGGCAGGGTTTGGGCGCTCGCGCCGGAGCCGAGCCAGAGGGCGGCCGCGACGGTGAGGGTGTGTAGTAGTTTCGACGGGTGGGTCATCGAGGTTGTGGGCATACAGTGGTGACGGATGTCTGCGGCGGTCACTGGTTCGCGCCGTTGTGGCAATCGGAGCAGAGCAGCCCGTTGGTCTCGCCTTCGGGGTGCGCGAACTCCAGGCCGTCGGGCGCCAGTTGGTGGAGTTGCGCGCCGCTGCCTTGGGCGAGGATGACGTGGCAGGAGTTGCAGTCGTTTTGCGTGATGCGGAGTTTCGAGGCGCCGGCGAGCAGCTCGTCGTTGTGGCAGCGGAAACAGCCGGGCCAGTTCTTGTGCCCGATGTTGTCGGGGTAGGCGCGCCAGCTCGATTTCATCACGGGGAAGAAGTTCTGCTGGTAGATGGTCTGCACCTCGGCGATCGCGTCCTCGAGCGCCGGGCTGGGCGGGTACTTCGCGCGCAACGCGACAGCGATCTTCTCGATCGCCTCGGGCACGGTGGCGTACTCGGCGGTGAGCGCGGCCGCGGCGTGGTGCTTGAACAACGGCAGCGCGGCGAGATCGAGATTGGCGGCACGGACGGCCCGCTCGAGGGCGTCGTTGGGCGCGCGGAAATTGTGCGCCGGGCGCGTGTGGCAATCGACGCAGTCCATCGTGCGAACGGCGCTGGCGGGCGGCTCGCCCTGGAAATCGCCCTTGCGGTAGACGTGGCTCTTGCCGTCGGCGAGGGTGGTGCGCACCCAGACGATGTTCTGCCGCTTCGCGTCGTCGGCGTAGTACTCGACCTTGTTGGCTTTGCTCATGTGCCAATGGATGCCGCCCGGGCGGCCGTCGTGACCGGTGCCGCCGACATCGAGGAGCAGGCGAATCGAGAAGGTGGAGTTGGCCTTGTCCGAGAGCAGATGGTTGTAGCGGCGCTCGAGGCTGCCGGTGAAGCGCTCGGGCCAGTGGCACTGTTCGCAGGTTTCCTGCGCCGGACGGAGGTTCTCGATCGGCGTGGGGATGGGACGGTTGTACTTGCCGAACGCGAGTGAGTAGAGCTGCCGCGCGCCGCTGATTTTGGACTTCACGTAATAGCCGGCGCCGCCACCGACATGGCACTGAACGCAGGCGACGCGGGCGTGCTCGCCGCGCTGGTAGGCCACGAATTCGGGTTCCATCACCGTGTGGCAGAGGGTCCCGCAGAACTCGACCGACTCCGTGTAGTGGAATGTCTGGTAGCTGCCGAATGCGGTCAGCAGAAGAAAGAGGAACGCCCCGCCGAGGAAGAGCGCGAAATTGCGCCGGTCGCGAGGCCGCGAGAGGTCGACCGTGAGCAGCGTGCGTGGTGCGGCGGGATCCAGGCGCGCGAGCCGCCGGCGGTGCACGAGCCAGCCGACCAGAATCGCGCCGAGGCCGGTGATCAGGAAGACCGGGGCGACGACGAAGGTGAGGATGCCGAGATACTGGTTGCGATCGCCGGTGATCGCCTGGATCGCGAAGAGAAAGACGAACGCGAAGAAACTCCCCGCCGCCACGACAGCGCCGGCGAGGCTAATCCAGTTCTCGAAGGGTGAACGTTTCGGACGCGAAGTAGCGGAGGAACCGGGGGTAACGGTGCTCATGAGAATTGGTGGGCGGGGAGACGGTAGCCGAGCAGCGCGGCAAAGCACGCCGGGAATTCGGAGGTGCGTGCGGGGCGGCGCGAGGAGACGTTTCGGCGATTGAGCATGCCGCTTCGCGTGCGTATCCCACGAGCATGCTGCGGGAATGGCTGCAACGTCTGGCCGAGCGTTGGTTCCGCGCGCGCGAGCGCTCGGTGGGCGAGCGTGGCGAGCGCGCCGCCGGCGCGTACCTGCGGCATCAGAAAGGCCACACGATCCTGCAGCGCAACTGGCGACACGGCCGCGACGAGATCGATCTGATCTGCCGCGACGGCGAGATCCTGGTCTTCGTGGAAGTGAAGACGCGCGCGGCGCACGCGCTCGTCGGCGGCTACCACGCGGTTGATCGGCGGAAGAAAAACGCGCTGCTGCGCGCCAGTCGCGGGTACATCGCGCAGCTTCCGGAGAAGCCGCGGAGCTTCCGCTTCGACATCGTCGAAATCGAACACGAGGCCGGTACGACGACCGCGTTGCGGCACTTCGAGAACGTGCCGCTCTTCGGCAAGAGCTACCGGCCGCGGGCGCATTGACCGGCGCGTCCCGGTTTCGCGAGTGCCGCGTCCCGGATCCGAAACGTGGACGCCCGCGGTCTCGAGGGAGAAACGTCGGTTTGGCGAGCCGGCACGGGTCCTGCAATTCCGCCGACATGTTCGCGCATCGCTTCGTCGTTTCCGTGCTGTTTGCATCCGCCCTCTTCGTGGCCGGCTGCTCGTACCTGAACACCGCCGGCGAGCAGGCTCTCTACACATTGTGGCAGGCCGGAGCGCCGCGGCAGCGCGTCTACAAGCACCTGCTCCGCCGCGACACGTTCTTTGTCTTCGGCCGGTTGGAGCATGAGCCGGCTGCTGCGCGCGGTCGGTTGGCGGTGGTCGCGCTTCACGACGAGCTGGAAACGAACGAGGTGGTCGACGTGAACTGGTTTTCCCGCGACGACTCCTATTATGGGATGAACCTGCCGGAAGGGGACTACCGCCTCGTCGTCGCCTGCGACCGCGACGGCGACGGTCGCGTGGATCAATCGGAGGCGATCGGGGGCCGACGCCTTCGCGTGGATCTCACGGCGGCGCCCGACCGGGTACTGGGCGACTGCGACATCGATCTGCGACGGCGCGTGGAACTCGGCGCGACACGTTTCACCGCGACCGCGCCGGCCATCGCGGTACCGCCGAGCCGGGAATCCCTTTTTTATCCGAGAGGCTCGATCCGCTCGCTCGACGAACCGCTGTTCGCGCCGCGTATGGCGACGCTCGGGATGTACCGGCCCGCGGAGTTTCTCGAACGGGCGCCGATGATGTTCTACGCGCTCGAGGAGGACATCGGCTACAAGATCCCGGTCGTGTTTGTCCATGGCATCGGCGGCAGCCCGCGCGACTTCGCGGCGATCCTCGAACGTCTCGACCGCACGCGCTATCGCCCGTGGTTTTTCTACTATCCGAGCGGTCAAGATCTGTCGCAGGTGGCGGCGATGTTTCATCGGCTATTCCTCTCCGGGCGCGTGATCCCGCTGGACCGGATGCCGCTCGTGGTCGTCGCGCACAGCATGGGCGGTGTGGTTGTACGCGAGGCGATGAATCTCTCCACCGGAAGCGCGAAGGAGAACCACGTCGATTGCCTGATCACGATCGCGAGCCCGTTGGCGGGACATCCCGGAGCGCGGTTCGCTAAACGTGCGCCGGTGGTGATCCCGTCGTGGCGTGATCTCGATCCGGAGAGCGCCTTCATCCGCCAACTGCACCGGCGCCCGCTGCCCGATGGCACGAATTACCATCTCTTCTATGCCGACGGCGAATCGCCCGCGGCGGAACCGAGCGAGCGGACCGACGGTGTCGTGCCCGTCTCGGCACAACTGGATCCCGCGGCCTGCCGCGAGGCGGTGGAGCAGGTCGGGTTCGCCGCGAGCCACACCGGTGTGTTGCGCGATGCGGCGGTGATCGCGCGGATCGAAGCGTTGCTCTCCGAAGTGAAGTCGCCGTTCCCCGATGATCATCTCCGCGAGCTCCGTCGCGGCGGTTATGCGATCGAGACCGACGCTGATCTCACGCCGATGGAGGCCTACCTGATCCGAGAAATCGGCCACTACATGGACGCGCTCGTCAGCGGCCGGTTGCAGCCGTGCGATCCGTACCAGGTGGATTTCATCGCGGCGTGCCGGGGCGAGCGCCCGGCGAAGCTGCCGGCGGAGACCGCGTGGCGCAAACTTGAGCGGCGGTTGCCGCTGAGGGGGCGCAACTGAAACGTGCGAAACCGGTCCGGCCCGAACACGCTGTCCGCGTTGTTTCGAATCGACAAGCCAGCGACGCGCGAATGGGCTTTCCACGGATGCGCGAACACCTGCAATTCATCGCTGGCTTTCTGCGACGGCCGCGTGCGGTGGGCGCCGTAGCACCGAGTTCCGAGCGCCTCGCGACGGAGGTGCTGCGGCACAGCGACCTCGCGCGAGCGAAGACGGTCGTCGAGCTCGGTGCGGGCACGGGAGCGATCACGCGGGTGTTGTTGGAGAACGTGCGCCCGGGCACGCGGGTGATCGCGGTCGAGCTCGATGCGCAACATGCGGCGCGGCTTGCGGTGGAGTTTCCCGGTGCTTCCGTCTGCCACGATTCGGCCGGCCACCTGCGCTCGATTCTGCAGCGCCACGGCTGCAGCCGCGCAGACGTGATCGTGAGCGGGCTGCCGTGGGCCAGTTTGCCGATGCTAACCCGCGAACGCATCCGCTCGGAGATTCTGGCTTCGCTCGAACCGGATGGCCGGCTCTGCGGTTTCGGTTACGTGCACGCGACCTGGCACCCGCGGGTGCGCGCCTTCCACGAGCGGCTGCGCGCGAGTTTCGCGCAGGTGCACATCAGCCCGGTGGTGTGGGGCAACCTGCCTCCGGCTTTCGCGTACAGCTTGGCCGGGCCGTGCTGAAGCCCGCGCAGGCGGCGGACGCCGGTGCTCGACTGAGCCCGGAGGAGTCGGGCGTGAAGCCCGACGTGCGGACGGCACGGTGGCTCAGGTCGAAGGCGTTGGCCGTGAGGTCCGCCCCGTGCCACCGGTGCGGCGGGGCTCAGCGGGCGCTGAGGACGGCGTAGGTGCGTTTGCCTTTGCGGAGCAGGATGTGCTTGCCGAAGAGCAGGTCATTCACCGTCACGCCGCGGGCGACATCGGTCACGCGCTGGTTGTTGAGATACACGCCGCCGGCTTCGATGTCCTTGCGCGCCTGACCCTTCGACTGAGCGAGTCCGGCGAGGACGAGCGCTTCGGTGAGCACGGTGCCGGAAGCCTCGAGTTTGGCCTTCTCGACCGGTTTTGTGGGGACCTCGCCGACGACGTCGTTGAAGAGCGCCTCCGAGATGCCTTCGAGCCCGCCGCCAAACATGATCTCGCTGGCGCGGATGGCGTCGTCGGCCGCGGACTTGCCGTGCACGAGCGCCGTGACCTCGCGAGCGAGCGCTTTCTGCGCGGCGCGCGCGCCGGGATTGGCGGCGAACTCGGCGGCGAGCGCGGCGATCTGGTCGAGCGGGAGCAGCGTGAACTTGTTGAGGTACTGGACGACCATCGAGTCCTCGGTGTTCACGAAGAACTGGTAGAAGCGATACGGGCTGGTCTTCTGCGGATCGAGCCAGACGGCGCCGCCCTCGGTCTTGCCGAACTTCGTGCCGTCGCTCTTGGTGATGAGCGGGAAGGTGAGGCCCCAGGCGGGCACGCCGAGCTTCTTGCGGATGAGATCAGTGCCTGCGGTAATGTTGCCCCACTGGTCGGAGCCGCCGATCTGGAGCTCGCAGTCGCAGGTGCGGCGCAGGTGGTAGAAGTCGTGCGCCTGGAGCAGCATGTAGCTGAACTCTGTGTACGAGATGCCGTTGTCGCCCTCCATGCGCGAGCGCACGCTGTCCTTGGCGACCATCATGTTCACCGAGAAGTGCTTTCCCACGTCGCGGAGGAAATCGAGGTAGGAGAGGGGAGCGGTCCAGTCGGCGTTGTCGACGAGGCGGGCGGGGTTGCCGGCGCAGTCGAAGTCGAGGAGGCGGGCGAGCTGGCGCTTGATGCAGGAAACGTTGTGCGCGAGCTGTTCGCGGGTGAGGAGATTGCGCTCGGCGGACTTGCCCGACGGATCGCCAATCATGCCGGTGGCGCCGCCGGCGAGGGCGACGGGGTGATGGCCGGCGAGTTGGAAACGCCGCATCGTGACCTGGCCCATGAGGTGGCCGACGTGGAGGCTGTCGCCGGTCGGATCGAAGCCGCAATAGAGCGTCACGGGCTTCTGGGCGAGGCGGGCCGCGAGGCCCTCCCCATCGGTGCAATCCGCCACCAGTCCGCGCGCGCGCAGGTCATCGATGATGTTCATGGGAAAAGGGCGCGGATGGTCGCGGCGGCCCCGGGCGCGGACAAGGGGAATTTTGGTTTGTGTCGCGTTCGCGGCGATGGCTACGGTGCCGGTTCCACTTTTCGGGGCTTAGCGCCGGAGAGTTCACTCAAGAAAACCAACCTCTACCAACTACTACCATGCCAATCGCAGTCGGCTCGAAGGCCCCGGATTTCACCCTCAAGACCAAGACCGCCGAAGGTCTCAAGGACGTGAAGCTCAGCGACAATTTCGGTAAGAAGCAGACCGTGCTGCTGTTCTTCCCGTTGGCGTTCACCGGCGTCTGCACGCAGGAGATGTGCGACCAGAGCGGCGGCCTCGGCGACTACGAGAAGCTCGGCGCCGAAGTGATCGCGATCAGCGTCGACAGCCCATTCGCGCAGGAGGCGTGGGCACAGAAGAACTTCATCAAGCTCACGATCGTCTCCGATCTGAACAAGACCGTGACGAAGGCCTACGACGTTCTCTTCCCGAACCTCGCCGACATCGGCGACACTTCGGCTCGTGCAGCATTCGTCATCGGGAAAGATGGCGTGATCAAGTACGCCGAGCAGACCGCCACCCCGAAGGATCTGCCCAACTTCGAAGCAGTGAAGGCTGCGCTGGCGAAGTAATCGCATCCGGCAATCTTCCCTGCGGCCGGCGCGCGTTCTGCCCGCCGGCCGCGTTTTCGTCACCACCGAACTACCACCGTTTCCATGAGCGATCTGCCCAATCCTCTCAACACGCTCCAGACCTTCACCGCCGGCGGCGCTGCGCACCGTTTCTACTCCGTGCCCGCGCTCGAGACGGCCGGCTTCAAGGTCTCCCGCCTGCCC
>DATGXO010000110.1:0-56719 GCA_035298965.1 Opitutaceae bacterium
CTCCGCAACAGCCAGAACCTCGAGGCCATCGGGCGGCTCGCGGGCGGCATCGCGCACGACTTCAACAACCTCCTCACCGCCATCCTCGGCCACGCCGAACTGCTCACGTTCGAACCGCTCCGCCCCGCTGAGGTGCGCCCCGCCGCCGGCATCATCGTCGAGGCGGCCCAGCGCGCCCGCGGCATCATCGACCAGATTCTCACGTTCAGCCGCCGTCAGGCCGTCGAGCGCCGCCCGGTGCGGTTCGCCGACGTGGTCGAGGGCGCGGTGCGCCTCGCACGCGCCACGTTGCCCAAGACGACCTCGATCGCGTGTCAGCTCGATTCCGATCTCCTCGTCGCGGCGAACGAGAACCAAATCCACCAGGTGCTGCTCAATCTCTGCACCAACGCCGCGCACGCGATGCGCCCCATGGGCGGCACGATCACCGTCGCGCTCTCGTCCATCACGTTTGCCGCGGGCGCGTCGGCCACGCCGCCGGGTCTGCGCCCCGGCCAGCATGTCCGGCTCGAGGTGCGCGACACCGGCTCCGGCATGGACGCCACCGTGCTCGAGCACCTCTTCGAGCCGTTCTTCACCACGAAGGCCGGCGGCGAAGGCACCGGCCTCGGCCTCGCCGTCGTGCACGGCATCGTGCAGGCGCACGAGGGTGCGATCAGCGTCGAGAGCCGGACCGGCCAAGGCACGACGTTCTCACTCTTCTTCCCCGCCGCTGCGAATGGCGAAACCCTGCTGGCGGCCAACGGCGCGAGCGCGCCGAGCCTCGCGCGCGGCCAACGCATCCTCGTCGTCGACGACGAACCCGGGGTAGCCCGCACCTGCACCCAACTCCTGCAGCGCCTCGGCTACGAACCCGTGTCGTTCACCGATCCCACCGAGGCCCGCGAACGCTTCGAACGCGACCCGCAGGCGTTCGCCGTCGTGCTCGTCGACTTCCTGATGCCGCAGCTCACCGGCCCCGATCTCGCCCGCGCCCTCTGGGCGCGCCGCCCCGAGCAACCGGTCATCCTCATCGCCGGCTACGGCACGCAGATGGACGCCGCCCAGGCGCGCGCCGAAGGTTTCTGCGATTTCGTCACGAAGCCCTTCACGCTCGCCAAGCTCGGCGAAGCCCTCGCCCGCGCCACGCAGCCAGCGAAAACGCCGCAGCTGCCCACACATTCAGCGTAACCGGTCGACCGATTGCGGAAACGAATCGGCCGGCTCCTCACGGAACCGGCCGACAGAATCGTGCAGACAACTCCCGCGCGGGGCGCCGCTCGTACGAGCGGGCGCCGGCAGGGTTGCGAAACGCAGCTTACTTGCCCTTGCCCTTCTTCTTCTCCTCGCCGCCGGGAAGCTTCTTCAGGCGGTCGCTGGTCTTCGGATGCGTGTTGAACGTCTCCTTCGTGTGCGCCGTGTTCGCCTCGACCTTGTTCAACGCAATGCGGAGGCCGTTCGGTTCGAAACCGGTGACTTTGGCAAGATCGTAGGCCGCGCGGTCCGCCTCGTATTCGCGATCCGATCCATAGCCGTTGGTCAGAATGCCGGCAACGGCCTTGGACACACCTTCTTCGAGCTGCTTCGCGGTGTCTGAAATTCCCGGGTACTTGCTACTGAGCTGATCGCCTGCGATCTCGGTGCCCAATCCGACCGCTGCGCCGGTAGCCTGCTTGCCTGCGATGATCTTCGCCGCGTGGCGCAAATCAACATGGGCAATCTCATGCGCGAGCACGCCTGCGAGTTCGTCGTCATTGGCCAGCAGCTTGTATAGGCCTTTGGTAATGAAGACGCGGCCGTTTGGCGCGGAGAAGGCGTTCACGGCATCCGAGTCGAGCAGACCGAAACGCCAGTCGAGGCTATCCCGCTTGGCGTAACGGGTCAGGGCTCGCCCCACGAGATTCACCCGCTGCGTCGCGACCGTGTTTTTCCACACGCCACCGTAGCGCGCGACGATTTCCACGGAGACCGAATCGCCGATGTCGATTTCTTCCTGAATCGTAAGGCCGGTAAAACCCTTCGTGGCATTCGGATCGGCGACGGCTTTGTCCATCACCTTGCCTGCAAGGTCGCCCAAACCGAAGGAGAACGCAGCCGGAGCAGCCCCTAGAAGAAGAACCGAGAGAAGAACGTGGCGCGTTTTCATTCCTGGTACTCCCCTTTCTTGTTCTCCTTCATGTAGGAGGTGACAATGGCGGGCGCCACCTTGTGGGCCTCCGCCTCCACCCAGTCGACGTCCTTGCCGGCCGCGACCTGGTTATGACGTACCGCATATTGCTCCGCCTCGGGCGAGAGCGGGCGAGCGGCCGCTGCGGTGGTCGACGACGATGCATCCACCGATCCGATGCCGGCGGTTTTTTCCCCCTCCGGCCTCTTCTCCGCCGTGAAACCGGCGAAGACCCAGCCAGAACCCCCGGCGGCGGTCACGTTGAGCCATTTTCCCGTCGGGTTGATCTCGGAAATTTTCAGCGCCTCGGCGAAGCCGACGCTGCCGGCCACGGCGGACTGCGAATTCGGCGCGGTGTAGAGGGAGAGGCCGTTGCGTTTCGAGTAGACGGTGCCGCCGGCCTTCGGCTCCGCCACGACCGCGGTGGTCAGCGCGCCGGCGATCGCCGCGAGGGCGAGCAGGCGCAGGGGTGTTTGCGTGTTCATTTGGAGTGCAGTTCGAGAATGGGTTCCCATTCGGCCGCCGGTGGGGTCGCATGCAGGCGGTCGGATTCGTCGGCGTAACGCGTGGCAAGAAAGTCGCCCGGCCGCAACGTCGCAGCTTCGCCAAACGCGCGCTGCGCCTCCGTGAATCGCCGCGCACAGAACGCCGCGTAGCCCGCGCGATACGCCGCGAGGAAACGCCGCGTCGCCTCGTCGATCCCGCCCGGCTCGCCGATGAGCTCGTGCACCTCCACGGCCTGCTTTTTGCCCTTCACCTTGAGCTGCGCCACCGGCCGGGTGACGAGCGCGTCGCCGACCAGCGCCGCCGTGCGCGGACCGATCAGGATCGCGGTGTGGAATTCCTTGTTCGCGCCCTCGAGCCGCGACGCGAGGTTCACCGGGTCGCCGAGCACGGTGTAGTTGCGTTTCTTGGTCGAGCCGACGTTGCCCACGATCACGTCGCCGGTGTTCACGCCGATGCGCATGCCGAGCCGCTGACCGCGCTCGCGCTCGATCCGCGCGTTGAGCACCTCCAACCGACGCAGGCAGTCGAGCGCCGCCCGGCAGGCGGAGACTGCGTGGTTCTCCAACGGCTCCGGGCTGCCGAACACGCCCATGATCGCGTCGCCGATGTACTTGTCCACGTAACAGCCGTGGTGCAGCACGCCCTCGGTGAGATCCTCCAGCACGGAGTTGATCAGCGGCACGAGCTCCTCCGCCGGCATCGACTCCGAGAGCGTGGTGAAGTTGGCCAGGTCGGCGAAGAAGACCGTAAGCTCGCGCTTCTCGCCGCCGAGCTTCAGCGAATCTGGATTTTGGACGAGCTGCTTCACCACCGCCGGGGAAACGTAGCTGCCGAACCAGCCCTGGATCTCCTGTTTGCGCGCGCGCTCGAGCAGGAAACTCTGCACCGCCGCCGCGCCGAAGCCCGCCACCGCGCCGGCGACCGGCAACATCGGCGCGAACCACACGTTGCCCACAAACGCCGCCGCGCTGCCGCCAAGCGCGAGCGCCGCGCCGCCGCCCGCGACCAGCGCCGGCCGCAGCACGCCAATCCCGCCACGCGCGGCCCAACCCAGCGTCACCACGAGCAGTGCCAGCGCGCCGACCGAGGCCCACGGACCACTCTCGCGCAAGAATCCGCCCGCGACGAAATTCGCGTACGCCGTCCAGTGCGAGATCACGCCCGGCTCCGGCGCGCCACACGGCGTGGCGATGTAGTCGTACGTGCCCGCGGCGTTCACACCGACGAACACCGTCCGCCCGCGTACCTTGGCGAACGCCTCCTGCGTCAGCGCATCTGTCGAAGCCGGCACGACATCGATCGCGTGCAACAACGCCGCCGGCTCGAGATCGGCCGCGATTTCCCCGGCCCCTCTCACCACCGCAAGCCCGTCGGTCGCGAACGGCGCCGCCGTCAGCACCGGCACGCCGCGCGCCGCGAGCGTGCCCAGATTTCCCCGCCAGCGCAGCAGCCGCGGCGCGGCGTCGGTGACCCCCGCGTCGGGCTGCGTCGCCACCGCGACGATCGAATCCTTCGGCACGTACCGGCGCAGCACGGAATCGGCGTCGGGCACCGAGCGCGTCGAGCCCCAGCGCGTTTTTCGAAAGAAGGCCGCGTTCGCCTCGCGAAAGTCCGCCGGCCAGATCACGGGCAACTGCTCAGGCTTGCTCCCGTCCGCCGGCATCGCGCCGAGCGTGAGTTCCGGCAGCGCCGCGGCGATCGCGCCGAACTCGTAATCCTGCATCGCGTCTTCGGATGCCTCGAAGAAGTTGAAGTCCGCCACCACGGCCTTCGCCCCGGCGCGGTGCAACGAGGCGAACAGGCCTGCAAACGTCCGCCGCGGCCACGGCCAGCGGTAACCGTAATCCTCCGCGCCCATCCGCTGCAGCGCCTTCTCGTCGATCAACACCAGCGCCGTGTCCGCCGGGATCGGAGCGAGAGGCGCCGTCTTCCGCTGGAGGAAATCGAACCACGCGCGGTCGAGCGAGCTGAGCGCGCCGACGACGCCGAGGATGCCCACCAGCGCGAGCGCCGCACCAGTGGGTGCGCAGGCCTGCACGAGCTTTCGGGTACCGGAGTGGTTGGCCATTGGCGCGTAGTTCTGGCGCAGGCTCGCAGCCCCCGCGCCCTCCGCCAAGCCGGAAGGGGCGGGCGGGCCGGGGCAACGTTCCAGCGGATCGACATCCGTTCTGAAGGCCTCGTCGGCGACATGGCCCTCAGGCGGACAAGCCAGGTCGGCGACCCGACCTACAGCAGCAGTGTCACTCCGCCGGCAGCAGGCCGCTCTCGAGCAGCGCGCGGCCCCAGAGCGCGTAGCCAGCTTCCGAGGGATGCGTGCCATCGGGCATCAACTCGGGCGCGATGCGACCCTGCGCGTCGAGGAAGCGCGCGCCGATGTCGAGAAACGTCGTGCCGGGCTCGTCGGCGAGCTCGCGGGAGAGGATCGCGTTGAGCGCGGCAATCGGCGCGCGGAAAAAATCGCCGGGCTGGTGCCCGCGAGGGAGCACACCCATCACGAGCACGTGCGTCTCCGGACTGAGCGCGCGGATCTTCGCGCAGATCGCGCGGATGCCGGCGGCGACCTCCTCGGGCGTGTTCGCGCGGGAGTGCCCGGTGGCGGAGAAGTTGTTCGTGCCGATATTGAGGATCACGAGCCGGGGCTTCAGGCCGTCGAACTCACCGTGCTCAAGCCGCCAGAGCACGTTCTGCGTGCGGTCCCAGCCGAAGCCGAGATTAAGCACGCGACGCGCGACGAAGGTCTCCGCCCAAGTGCGCGCGCCGTTCACGCGATTCGCCTTCGGTTCGCCGCCCCAGAGATGCGTGATCGAGTCACCGATGAGCACGATTTCCGGCGCCGCCGCGGTCCGCGCGCCGAGCGCATCCGCGTGGCGCGTCCACCAGTTGTAGAAATCATCCTCGAGGCGCGGCATGGGCACGACCGCGGTGTTTACCGCCGGGTCGAGCGACGTCGCCGCGGGCGTGGCGAGATACATCACCTCGCCATAGACCAGCCGCGCGATCCGGGCCGCACCCTCGGTGTTCGGATGGATCATGTCAGGAAACAGCGCCGCGGCGTCGGCGAGCGGGGTGTGGAGATCGAGCAAGGTGAGTTTCTCCTCCGCAGCGACTTCCCGGATGCGCGGCAGGATCTCGGCGACGAGCACGCGTTCGGCAATACCCATCGCCTCGGGAAACGCGGGCGGCGGCAGGCAGAGCACGAACTTCGCGGCGGGATTCGCCGCGCGGAAACGCGCAATCAACCCGCGGTAGCTCGGCACGAAATCGTCCGGATGCGCAGTGATGTTCTCCACCTTCGTGTCGTTCGTCCCGAGCGCGATCACCACGATCTCCGGCGCCCACGCGAGCGCCTCGCCGTGCGCGGGGCGCTCGCGGTAGGTGTAGTTGCCGGCGTCCATGAGCGTCGCCGCACTCACGCCAAAGTTGCGCACCTCGAAACCGTCGCCGAGCAACCGCGCGAGCTGCGCCGGATAGGCGTCGCGCGCCGGATCGGCGAGCGCGTAGCCGGCGGTGATGCTGTCGCCCACACAGGCGACCTTCAGCGCGGCCAACGCAGCGAGCGGCGCGGTCGCGGCAAGGAACAGGAGCAGGCAGAAACGGACGACGGGCAGACGTGAAATCATACGGTGCGCGAACCTACGGTGCACCGCGCCGCAGGCGAATACGAACCTCGCGATCCGCCACGAGCGGAACCCGTGGCCGTTCCGCCGCGGCAGAACTCGGCCGGCGTTCAGCTCCGGTAATCGGCGTTTTCGCTCACGTACTCGTGCGTGAGATCGGCACCGATCACGGTCGCCTCCGCGATGCCGGCGCCGAGGTCGATCTCGACTTCGACACAGCGTTCGTGCGGCGGGAAATCGATCGGCGGCGAGAACACGCCGTCCTTGGGCTCCGCGCTCGCGTAGAGTTCCGCGGCCTTCAGGTGCGCGACGAGTTGGTTTTCCTTCGCCGGATCGAGGGCGAACTCGCCGTTGGCGACGATCGGGATGCCGCCGAGGCTCATGCGTGTGCGGCCGAGCGGGATGCCCGGTTCGTGCGCGCCCACGTACTTGCCCACGGCCTGCACAAGGCGGCCGACGTTGGGGTCGTTGCCGGCGACGGCGCACTTGAAGAGCGGGGCGTTGACGACGCTCTTGCCGATCGCGCGCGCGGCGGCCTCGGTGGGAGCGCCCTTCACGGCGACGCGGATCACGTGGCGCACGCCTTCGCCGTTGCGGGCGACATCTTCGGCAAGATCACAGCAGACCTGCGTGAGCGCGGCCTCAAACGCCGCCAAGTCCGCGCACGGCACGGCGCCCGAGCTGAGCAGCACGACGGTGTCCGAGGTGCTCGTGTCGCTGTCGATGCTCATGCGGTTGAAGCTGCGGTCGACGGCGCGGGCGAGGATCGCGCGCAGCGTATCACGCGGCACGGCGAGATCGGTGAGAACGTAGACGAGCATCGTCGCCATGTTCGGTTCGATCATGCCGGCGCCCTTCGCGATGCCCACGATGCTGCCGCCGGCGAGATCGGCGCGGCGAATCTTCGGATACAGATCGGTCGTCACGATGCCCTCGGCGGCCGGGAGGATCGAGCCGGGCGCGAGGGTCGCGACGGCCTGCGGCAGCGCGGCGATCATCTGGTCGGCCGGTAGCCGCCAGCCGATCACGCCGGTGGAGCTCGGCAGCACCTCGGTGGGCTGGAGCCCGAGCGCCTGCGCGGTCGCGGCGCAGAGTTTCTCGGAAGTCTCGATACCGCCGGGGGCGCACACGTTGGAGATCTTATTGTTGACGATGATCGCGCCCAGCCGCGGCTCGGCGAGGCGGCGGCGGCCCACGATCACGGGCGCGCCGGGAAAGGCGTTCTTGGTGAACATCGCCGCGAAATCGGCCGTGGGGCGGTCGAGCGCGAGGAGGGTCACGGTCATCTTCGCGGGCTTCGGCACCTCGAAGGGCGTGAAATCGAAGCGCGCCGCGCCCACGCGGAAACCGCGCGGCAAGGCGGCTTGGGACGCGAGCCAGGCGCGGTGTTCCGCGCGCGAGGAGAAGACGAGCGATGTGCTGCTCATGCCGCACGAGAACGGCGCAACGCCGCGCAAAGTGAAGCCGTTTTTCGGCAACAATTTCGCGCGGTGCGCCGATCCTTGCGGTCAGAAACGCGCGGTGAGGCCGAGCGTGCCGTAGAGCGCGCCATCAGCGGACAACTCCAGGCCGCGCTGCATGAACTCGAAACGCCGATCCACCACATAGCCGCTTTCCAGACGCAGCGCGTAACGCGCCGCAAACGCGTACTCGGCGGCAAGGCCCGCGCGCACCTCGCGAAGCTCCAGCCAACCGCCCCGCCAACTCGGCCCGCTCCGCGCGCCCGCCGGCCGGGGATCGTGGGCGAAGCGGTAATCGCCTCCGAAAATCGAGGCGAGCGAGCGCAACGTGAGCGCCTCCGTGGCGCGGTAGCTCACGCCCGACTCCGGCCACGCGAGACAGAGTTCCCACTCGGGCGCGAAGCACCAGACTACGCCGGCAATGGGCAGAAGTTTCCGGTCGGAACGTGCGCCGTAACGCAGCCCGATGCTCCAGCGCAGGTCGGCGTTCGCGTCATAGCTGGCGAGGGCCAGCACCGAGAGGTCGGCCCGGGCGTCGCGCAGATCGCCGTCGGCACCGGCGATGCGCGGAGCCGCGTTGACGAGCAATCGCCAGCGCGCGTCGAACCGATGCGCGACACCCAGCTGCGCCGTGAGCGATTTCAGGTTCTCCGGCAGCCACGTGGCGCCGATGCGGTCGAGTTCGTGACGCGACCATTCGAGGCCGAGCAGCGCGGTGGTGCCCGCGCCGAGCGCGGCGCGTCCGCGCCAGGAGAGTTGATACGTGGCGACGCCCGCTTCCGCGCCCGGCTCGGCGCCATCGAGAGCGGCGGCACCGCTGGAGGAGAAACGGGCGCCGAATTCGTGTCCGGCGGCGCGTTCCGCGGGTTGCGCCGCGGCGCCGAGCGGAAGGCACGCAGCGAGGAGCGCCGCGTGGAAAAGAGTTTTTCTCATCGGTTGAGTTGCCACAGGGCGAACGTGAGCACGGAGGCAAACGACACCCAGGCGAGATACGGCGCGAGCAGCCAGGCCGCGACCGTGCTCGTGCGCGCAAAGGCGACGATCGTCGCCACGATCGCCGACCAGAGCACGACGATCTCGAGCAACGCGAGATCGAGGCGATGCAGGCCAAAGAAGAGCGGGGTCCAGAGCGCGTTCAGAACGAGCTGTGCGAAGAACCAGCCGAGCCGGCGGCGTTGCGCGCGCCAACCGCCGCGTCGCCATACGAGAAAGGCGGCGACCCCCATCAGGGCGTAGAGCGTCGTCCACACCGGGCCGAAAACCCAGTTGGGCGGATTCCAGATCGGCTTGGTCAGTGTCGCGTACCAGTCATCCGGTCGCGCCCAGAGGGACACGAGCGGCGCCGCGAAACACGCCAGCCACCAGAGCGGCAGCCCGGGCCAGGCGGGTTGCAGCGTCTTGGTGCGGCGGGAGACGTCGGAGCGGTTCATGGCAACGCCCAGCGCGGAGCGCGCGAGAACCGGGGAGCGGGTGCGCGCGGCGGAGGACAATTCGCGTTTCACGCGGCCTGCGCCGGATTCGTCCAACCGCGCCGGCGGGCGATGGCTTCCACGGCGGCCGCTTGGCGCTGGAGGACGAATTGCACGATCACTGCATCATCGAGCAGCCCGATCTGCGGCAGGCCGTCGGGAATACGATCGGCATTCTGCATGAAGTAGATCAGCGCAAACGCGATCTCGCGCAGCGCGTGGGCATCGACCGGAGCGCCCGCCGAAGTTTCGTCGAAGACGGCGGCGAGTAGCTCGAGTCGCCCGCGCAGCCGCTCGGAACCGCCGAGCGCGGCGATCCGCAACTGCAGAGGGAGACGCTGCTCGCGCAGCATCGTCAGCGCCTCGGCCGAGACGAGCTCGGCGCCTTTTTCGATGAAGCGCGCAAGGCCGGCGAGACCGGCGTGTTGGGAGTGGTGCAGATGGCGGGCGAGCGCCTCGGGCAACGGAGTGAGTTGGGTAGTCATTGGCGGAAAGTGAGGTGGTCGGCCGGAGCGCGGGCGGGAGCGCCGGGAAGCACGACCGGTTTGCGCGGACGTAACAGCGATACCACCACCGAGGTCGAGAGGATCGCGACGATCACGCCGAGGGAGACGAGGGTGTCGATCTTGTAGGCGGTGTGGGCCAGGAGCATCTTGGTGCCGACAAACACCAGCACCACGCCGAGGCCGATTTTGAGGTAGTGGAACTTGTCCATCATCCCCGCTAGGGCGAAGTAGAGCGACCGCAGCCCGAGGATCGCGAAGACGTTCGACGTGTAGACGATGAAGGGATCCCGGGTGACGGCGAAGATCGCCGGGATCGAGTCGACGGCGAAGATCACGTCGGTGAACTCCACCATGAGCAGCACGACGAGCAGCGGGGTGGCGAAGAGCACGCCGTTTTCCCGCACGAAGAACCGGTCGCCGCGGAACTCGTTCGTGACCGGCATGAACCGCTTGAAGAGGCGCACGAGCGGGTTGCGCTCGGGGTGGAGCTCCTCGTCGCGTTTCACGATCATCTTGATGCCCGTGAGGATGAGGAACCCGCCGAACACATAGATGATCCAGGAGAACTTCGCGATGAGCGCGGCGCCGAGCGCGATCATGCCCAGCCGCATCACGAGCGCACCGAGGATGCCCCAGAACAGCACCTTGTGCTGGAAGAGCGGAGGCACGCCGAAGTACGCGAAGAGCAGCGCGAAGACGAAGACGTTGTCCGCGCTCAACGAGTACTCGATCACGTAGCCGGTGAAGAACTCGAGCGCCTTGCCCGGCCCGGCGAAATGCCACACGCCGAGGTTGAAGCTGAGCGCGAGCGCGATCCACGCGGCGGTCCAGCACAGCGCCTCGCGGAAGCCGACGACATGCGTCTTGCGATGGAAGACGCCGAGGTCGAGCGCGAGCATCGCGAGCACGAACGCGTTGAAACCGATCCAGAGCCAAGGAGAGCCGTTTATCATCGGGAAGTCGTCGGAGGGACGGAGGCGGACCGGCACCGGAACCACGGCGCCAGCGGGCGGGTCAGCCGCGGGCGGACGCCGCGTGGCGGCCCGGCGGGGTCATGCGCGGCGGCAGGAGGTGGCGGCGCAGCCGGCGCGCGGCGCGATGGATCGCCCCGGCGCGGAGCTGCGCGAGCACCTTCGCGAACGCCGTCTGCGGCGTGTGGTCGCTCGCCTCGACCCGCAGGTCGGGCCCGGGGATCAGCAGGTGCGCCGTGGCACGGTACGCCGGACTGGCGGCCGGGACGTGCTCGAGCCGGATGCGGGCCTCCTCGATGCGGATCAACGGCAGGAGACCCAGCAGGCATTCCTTGATCCAGCGGTCGAGGCGCTCGGAGCGGGGAAAGTTGGCGTGCTTCAGGATGAGCTTCATGGCGCGGATGGATTTGGTGGTTGGTGGAAACGCGCCACGGTAGTCGCCGATCCTGACTTCGACTAATACCCATTTTGTTGCCTACGCTTAGGATTACCTTAACCGGCAAATGCCATGGATTGGCTGAACTACCACCACCTGCGCTACTTCTGGACCGTCGCGAAGGAGGGCGGCCTCCAGCAGGCCGCCAGCAAGCTGCACGTCTCGCCGCCATCGATCTCCGCGCAGATCCGCGAGCTCGAGGAGGCGCTCGACGTGAAGCTCTTCCGCCGCAGCGGCCGGCGCAACGTGCTCACCGACGCGGGCCAGATCGCGCTGCGCCACGCCGACGAGATCTTCGGGCTGGGCAACGATCTCGTGAGTTCGCTCCGGCAGCGGCCGACATCGCGTGCGCTCAAGCTCCATGTGGGCGTGGCGGATTCGCTGCCGAAACTCGTCACCTATGAGATTCTCAAGCCCGCGCTCGAACTGCCCGGCGTGCACCTCGTCTGCCGCGAAGGAAAGATCGAGGAATTGCTCGCGCAACTCGGCCTGCACCGCCTCGACATCGTCCTCGCCGACGAGCCGGCGTCGAGCAGCGTGAAGTTCCGCGCGTTCAACCATCGGCTCGGCGAATCGGCGGTCGCGTTCTGCGCGGCGCCCTCGCTCGCCGGCAGGCTGCGCCGCGGCTTCCCGCGGTCGCTCGACGGCGCCCCGGCGCTGCTGCCCGTGGAAAACACGCCGTTGCGCCGCGCGCTCGAGACATGGTTTCGCGCCCGCCGCGTCACGCCACGCGTGATCGGCGAATTCGAAGATCTCGCACTCATGAAAGTGCTCGCGGCCGAGGAGCAGGGGTTCGTGCCCGTGCCGAGTGTGGTGCTGCGCGAGGCGATCGACCGCTACGGACTGCGCGAGATCGGCGCCGCGGAGAACTGCCGCGAGGAGTTCTACGCGATCACGGCCGAGCGGAAGATTTCCCATCCCGCCGTAAGCGTGCTCACCGATCACGCGCGACGACTGGTCTTCGGGTGAAACGCGCCCCCGAGCGCGCGCTCCGCGATCCGCCCGAGTCGGCGCTCGGCGACCGCGGCCGGATTTTTTCTGGTCACGCCCGCCACGCGTCCTTAAAGCCACAGCCCTTTCATAGTGAGCACGTCTGCGAACGTCTTCGCCCGGCCGACACACAGCACCGCCTTCGCGGTGCGCCGGGGAGCCGCGGAGTGCCCTTGATCCGAAATGGACGTTGCTGAAATCACGGCGAAAGCCCGGGTGCTCCTCGAGGCCCTTCCCTACATCCAAGACTTCCGCGGCTCGACCTTCGTCGTGAAATACGGCGGGAGCTTCATGGACGACCCGAGTCCCGAGGTGCGCAACCGCGTCGCCTACGATATCGCGTTCCTCGCGGCCGTCGGCATCCACGTGGTCGTCGTGCACGGCGGCGGCAAGGCCATCACCAAGGCCATGGCCGAGTCCGGCCTGAAGGCCAATTTCGTGAACGGCATGCGCGTCACCGACGAGGCCACGATCAAGATCGTGAAGCGCACCCTCGACGAAGTCGTGAACAAGGACGTCTGCTCCGCCATCACCCTCGCCCGCGGCAAGCCGTCCGGACTTCCCGGCGACAGCGTGCTGCTCTGCGAGAAGCTCACCGTCGACGACGACGGCAACACCGTCGACCTCGGCTACGTGGGCGATGTGACCGAGGTGCGCGTGAAGGTCATCAAGAAGGAGCTCGCCGAGGGCCTCATCCCGATCATCTCGCCCGTCGCCGAGGACCAGGACGGCCACCCGTACAACATCAACGCCGATGTCGCCGCCGGCCGCGTCGCCGCCGCGCTCAACGCCCGCCGCCTCGTCTACATGAGCGATGTGCCCGGCCTGCTCTCGAATCCCTCCGACCCGAGCACCCTCATCTCCACATTGAAGGTCGCCCAAGTCGAGGGTCTCAAGAAGACCGGCGTGATCGACAAGGGCATGCGCCCGAAGGTCGCCAGCGCGGTCCGCGCCCTCGAGGAAGGCGTGCAACGCGTGCACTTCATCGACGGCCGCCTCCCGCACAGCCTCCTGCTCGAGATCTTCACCGACAAAGGTATCGGCACCGAGATCGTGCACGGCTGATCACGAACGGAGAACTCGGAACGCGAAACTCGGAACGCGGATCGACCCGCGCCCGCGCTCTCGCGCACCACGCCGTGGGTTTCGCGGTTCCCGGTTTCCTGATTTCCACATTCCCTCTTCCGAAATGTCACCGCAGGCGGCGCCGGGTTGAAATCCGCGCCGCCTGCGCCGTTTCCACCACCGATGCCCACGCTCCAACAGGAAACCCGTCTGCGACGATAAATCGTCGCCCATTCCTGGAGCCGCCCTCGCTGAAGCCGGCCCGATTCGTCTCCGCATCTCGCGCTGCAGTTCTGCGGACTGCGCGAACCTCGTTCAGCGCTCTTGTCGGCCCCGCCCGTTTCCTGATTTCCTGATTTCCACATTCGCTTCAGTTCGTCCCGCGAAGCGGCGTCGCCCGCCCTCTCCGCGTCCTCCATTCCCGTTCCGCGTTTCACCTTCCGAGTTTCCATGAACCACCAGACCTTCGCCCCCGCGCCCGCCGTCACCGCCGCCGCCACCGAGTCGCATTACGATGCCTACGTGATGAAGAACTACGCCCGCGCCGCCGTGACGCTCGTGCGCGGCGAGGGACTCCGCGTCTGGGACGATCGTGGCAACGAGTATCTCGATTTCACCTCCGGCATCGGCGTGACCGCCCTCGGCCACTCGCACCCCGCGTGGGTGAAAGCCGTGCAGGACCAGGCCGCACGCCTCGTGCACGTGAGCAACCTCTTCCGCAACCCGCAGCAGGGCGAACTCGCGCGCCGCATCGTGAAGCACGCCGGCCCCGGCCGGGCGTTCTTCTGCAACAGCGGCGCCGAGGCCAACGAGGCGCTCATCAAGCTCTCCCGTCTCCACGGCTACAACACGACTCACGAGGAGGGGAAACGTTTCAAGGTGCTCGTCGCCAAGAACGCCTTCCACGGCCGCACCTTCGGCAGCATGAGCGCCACGCCGCAGGAGAAGATCCAGAAGGGCTTCCGCCCGATGGTGGAGACGTTCGTCGCGGGCGAGTTCAACAATCTCCAAAGCTTCGTCGACCTCGCCGACGACTCCACCGCCGCGATCCTCATCGAGACGATCCAGGGCGAGAGCGGCGTCACGCCCGCCACGCCCGAGTTTCTCGTCGGACTGCGCAAACTCTGCGACGAACGCGGCCTGCTCCTGCTCATCGACGAGGTGCAATGCGGCCTCGGCCGCACCGGCAGCTTCTACGCGTTCCAGCAGTACGGCATCCAGGCCGACGCCGTCTCGATGGCGAAGGGCCTCGGCGGCGGCATGCCGATCGGCGCCATCTGGGTGCGCGAGCCGTTCGCGGAGTATTTCCAGCCCGGCTCGCACGGCACGACGTTCGGCGGCACACCGCTCGCCAGCGCCGCCGCGCTCGCCGTGCTCGATGTGATCGAGCGCGACGACCTCATGGGCAACGTGCGCCGCAACTCGCCCGCGTGGCACGCCGCGCTCGAGCAGCTCGTGAAGGATTTTCCGCAGGTGCTGAAGGAAGTGCGCGGCGTGGGCTACATGGTCGGTCTCGGCTTCCACGCCGATCCCGCGCCGATCAACGCCAAGCTGCGCGAAGCCGGCATGCTCTGCCCGCTCGCCGGCAACAACACCGTGCGTTTCCTCCCGCCGCTCACCGCCACCCCCGCCGACCTCGCCAAGAGCGTGGAGATCGTCCGCGGCGTGCTCGCCGCCGCATAAGCCACCACCGGCTGCAGGCATGAAAAAGCCGGGGCGCTTGGCCCCGGCTTTTTCGTGGAAAGTATTCCGCTCAGAACGCGATCTGCCCGAGCAGGTTCTCGAGCACTTCCTTGTCCTTCGCCGGAGTGCTGCCGATGACCAGCGTGAGTTTGCGCTCGGGATATTTCACGATCACCACGCCGGTCGGGCCGTCGTCGGGATCGTTGAGCACGCCGGCAAATGCCGCGTGCCCTTCGTGGTCGAACTTCGAATCGATCTTGAGATTCGGATGCGTTTCCAACGCGTCGAAGATCGCGAGCGGCAGCGCCGTGATGCTCAGCGCGCCGCCCTTGGTGTCGAGCAGGTTGACCTTCAACGCACCGTCGGCGCTCTCGGCGGCCATCGTCGTGTAGCCTTTCACATGCACCTTCGCGATCGCCTCGCGGAACTCGGCGAGCGAGAGCCCGACGGCGTTCGGATCGGCCTTCGGCGCAGGCTTCGGCTTCGCGATCGGGGCAGGCTTCGCGTCCGGCGCCGGTTTCGCAGGACCGTCCGTGACGGGTTTCTTGATCGGCTTCTGCGTCGCGGGCGCCTCTTCACCTTCCGCACCACCGGCGGGCGGACGGCCAGCCATCATGCCGCCGAGCATTGCCGAGAGGTCCGGCATGTCCTCGATCTTCACACCGGCCGGAATCTCGAAACGCGACGCCGGGATCGACGGGTTCTCCTCGAACTTCGTCGCCACCATCGAGGTCTTGATGCCCATCACGGTGCCCTCGGTCTTGAGCGCGACGCCCTTGTAGGCCCAGGTCTTCATGCCCCAGACTTCGAACACATCGCAGGTGCGGCCGAGAAACTCCTCCGCCGGCAGGATCTTGCCGCCGTTCTTCTCGACGAAATCCTTCACGAACGCCTGCCCGTCCTGTCCCTGCGCGCCCTTGCCGAAGCGCTTCGCCATGTCCTGCGCCTGCTGCAAGCTCATCTTCATGCCGGTCTTCTTCACGAGATCGATGCTGTAGATCCAACCGTCGAGCAGCAGACCGAGGCTCTCGCTCTCGACCTTGCCGTTGCTCTTGAAACGTTTCTGCAGGCGGGCGGATTTGCGCCCCTGCTCGGCGACCCAGAGCGTGTCGGTGCCAGTCGAGTTCGCGCCGCGGCCGGTCGTCGTGACCTGATACTCGACCATGGCGGAGTTCAGACCGAGGAGAAACTCGTTCTTCTCGGCGCGTGCCGGCGCTGCGGCGACGAAGGCGAGAAGCAGTGTGCAGAGGAGGGGAAGACGGAATTGCATGGGAACGTTCGGGGGTTTCTCCCGCCGTCCGTTCGCCGCCGCGGCCGCCGATCGTCCGGCGGAAACTCCGCAGCCGCGCACCGACTCGGCAGGAGGTATTCTTCGCGGCCGGACCTTCGCTCCGCCGCGCCCGCCGTCGCAAACCAAAACTGCCGCCCGAGGCGTCGGCGGGCCGGCCGCGCGGGCGAGCGGGCTACCGCGCCCACGACCGCAAGGCCGGGCGCGAGGTCCGGCCCTACGCCGCCGCTCGCGCCTTCCGTCTCACCCGACTCCGCCGCCGCTCAGTAGCTCGTGCGGTCGATCTTCACCTTCCCGCGGAAGATCCAGTAGATGCTCGCCGTGTACGCGAGCACCACGGGCACGCCGATCAGCGCGATCGTGAGCATCACGCCGAGCGTCTTGCGCGACGAGGCGGCGTTGAACGCCGTGAGGCTGTGCTCGGGGAACGGATTGCTGAAAACGAGATTCGGGTACGCGCCCACACCGAAGATCGCCATCAGCCCCGCCATCGCCGCGCACGAGGAGAGAAACGCGAAGAACTCCTTCCCGCGGTTCACCTCGCGCGGGATGTTCGCGATCGCCAGCACCACCGGCACCACGATGGCGAAGAACCACGGCTCGCGTCGGAACGCCTCCGTCACGTGCGGCACGTAGAGCAACGTGGCGAGCGTCACGATCACGTAGCAGAGGATGAAGGCGATGATCAGCGGGTTCACCCAGCGCCGCACTTTGGCCTGCACCTCGCCCTCCGTCTTGAGCACGAGGTAGATCGAACCGTGCATCGCGAAGAGCGCCACCGTGGTCACGCCCATCGCGAGCGCGTACGGGTGCAGCAGCCTGAAGAACGTCCCGGCGAACTCGCCCGCGGCGTCGAGCGGGATGCCCCAGGCGATGTTGCCCATCGCCACGCCGATCAGCAGCGCCGAGCCGGTGCTGCCCGCCGCGAATCCGATGTCCCAGCACGCGCGCCAGCGCGGCGACGGATGTTTGCTGCGGAACTCGATCGCCACCGCGCGGAAGATCAGCGCGCAGAGCAGCAGCATGAACGCGAGGTAGAACCCGGAGAACACCGTCGCGTACACGTTGGGAAACGCCGCGAAGAGCGCACCGCCGCCGGTGACGAGCCACACTTCGTTGCCGTCCCACACGGGGCCGATGGCGTTGAGGAACACGCGGCGCTCCTCGTCCTTCTTCACGGCAAAGAGGTGCAGCACGCCCACACCGAGATCGAAGCCGTCAAGGATCACATAGCCGGTGAACAGCACGCCCACGAGGGCGAACCAGATGGTGTTCAGGTCGAGCGAACCGAAGCTCATGGCAGGAGGGCGGAGTTCAGGGTTCGGTGTTCAGGGGTTCGCCGCGCCGCCGTCGATGTCGGCGCGCGCGCGATCGAGGCTGTGAGGGAAGCCGAGTCCGAGTTTTCCGGACGGGTGCAGATCCTGGTCGTCCGGCCCGTGCTGGATCTTGTCGTTGAGCAGAAACACGAACACCGCAAACAGCAGCAGGTAGACGAAGCCGAACATCACCATCGAGGCCGCAACCTGGTTCGCCGTCACGACCTTCGAGAGCGCCTCCGAGGTGCGCAGTAACCGGTACACGATCCACGGCTGACGCCCCACCTCCGCCGCCCACCAGCCGGCCTGGTTCGCGATCTGCGGACCGAGCACGGAGAGCGTGAGCAACCCGAGCAGCACGCGCGAATCCGCGAGCTTCCCGCGCCACCACGCCCAACCGCCCCACGCCGCTAGCCCGATCAACGCGAAGCCGACCGCGACCATGATGTGGTAGAGCTGAAACGTGAAGTTCACCGGCGGCCGGCCGTCCTTCGCCACCGCGGGGTCACGCAGTCCGGGCACCACAGCATCGGTATCGCCGTGCACGAGCCAGCTGAGCAGACCGGGAATCGCGACACCGCGGGTCGTCTCCGTCTTCTCGTCGACCCAACCGGCGAGGTAGAGCGGCGCGCGCGCCGTCGTCTCGTACTGGCCCTCGAAGGCGGCGAGTTTCGCCGGCTGGTTCTTCGCCACGCCGGCCGCGCTCTCATGGCCGCTCACGAGCGACAGCACCGCCGCGCCCGCCGCGACGACGAGCCCGAGCTTCACCGAGGCGAGCGCGAACTCGCGGTGACGTTTCTTCAACAGGTACCACGCGCCCACGCTCACCATCAGCCACGCGCCGGCCTGCCAGCACCCGATGATCGTATGCCACAGCCGGTCCATCGACGACGGGTTGAACACCATCGCCCAGAAATCCGTGATCTCCGCGCGCGCCGCGAGCCCCTCGCCCACGATGTGGTAGCCGGCCGGCGTCTGCATCCAGGAGTTGGCCACGACGATCCAGATGGCGGAGAAATGCGCGCCGAAGGCCACCATGCAGGTGGCGAAGAAATGCAGTTTCGGTCCCACCTTGTCCCAGCCGAAGAGCAGCACCGCGAGGAAGCCCGACTCGAGGAAGAACGCGAAGATGCCCTCCGCCGCGAGCGCGCTGCCGAACACATCGCCCACATAGCGCGAGTACGTCGCCCAGTTCGTGCCGAACTCGAACTCCAGCACGATCCCCGTCGCCACGCCGATCGCGAACGTGAGCGCGAAGACCTTCGTCCAGAACCGCGCCATCTGGAGGTACAGCGGCTTCTTCGTCCACAGCCACATCCCCTCGTTGAGCACGAGCAACAGCCCCAGCCCGATGCTCAGCGGCGGATAGAGATAGTGGAACGTGGTCGTGAGCGCGAACTGCAGGCGCGAGAGCAGAAGGACATCCATGATGCGGCGAAAAGCCGCGCGCACGATGCCGCTCCACGCCCCGCCCGCAACTCCGCGCCGCCACTCCGCCCGCGCCGTAGATCGGGCTTCACGGCCGACTTTTCCGGCCGCCTGTGCACCCATCCGTCGCCGCGTCCGCCGCCGCTGCGCAGGAAATCCTGCACTCCGCTGTAAGTCCTGCGCCGCGGCCGGGTTTTCCCACGTTGCCATGAATAAAACACGTCTCGTTCTCCTCGCTCTCCTCGTCACCGGCCTCGCCGCTGCGCCCGCCCTCGCTCGCCAAGGCAATGGCGGTGGCAACGGCCAGGGCAACCGCGGCACCGCCGGTCAGCGCCCCGCGATCTGCGACGGCTCCGGTCCGCACTCCGGCGATCCCGCCTACTGCGACGGCTCCGGTCCCGGCCAAGGCACGCCTCGGCGCGACGGTTCCGGCAAGACCGCCACCGACCGCGGCAATCCCAACTCCACCGGCACCCCGCTCAAGGACGGCTCCGGCAAGACCACCGCGCCCGGCAACGGCCCGAAGGACGGCACCGGCAACAACGCCAACTGCCCCAACACCTCGGGTTCCTGAACCGGACCGCGTCGACCACGCGCGCGGCACCGCTCGCCGCGCGCTCTTCGCCAACCCACGGCTCGCCTGCCGACACCTTCTCTCGCACCCTCTTCCGCACGCATGACGATCGGCCCCGTCGCTCTGCCCGCTTGGCTTCGCCTGTGGCTCACCCCATCGGCCATGACGCCCTCGCGCGCGCAGCCGGCCGACGCCGCGCTCGACGCCGACCACGCCTGCCTGCACCGCGTCGCCGCCGGCGATCCCGATGCGCTCCAGCCGCTCTTCGATCGCTGGAAACTCCCGTTGCTGAATTTCTTCTATCGCGCCCTCGGCTCCCGCGCCGACGCCGAGGATCTCGCGCTCCAGACCTTCCACCGAGTCTACCGCGCCGCCGCCCGCTATCGCCCCGAGACGAAGTTCTCCGCCTGGCTCTTCGCCATCGCGCGCCGCGAACTCCTCCACGAACTGCGCCGCCGCCGCCGCAAACCGGTCGAGCCCGTCCCGCCCGAGGACCTCGTGTCGCTCGCCGCCGACGCCTCGCCCCACGAGCGCCGCCGCGCCACCGAACTCGAGGAGCACCTGCTCGCCGCCCTGCAACAGCTCCCCGAGCGCCAACGCAGCGCGCTCCTCCTCACCGCCGCCGGTGAACTTTCGCCCGCCGAGATCGCCACCGCACTCGGCGTCTCCCCCGGCAACCTGCACGTCATCCTCCATCGCGCCCGCCAGACGTTGCGCACCCTCTTCTCCGCCCACCGATGAACGACTCCTCGCCCACGCCGCCCGACGATCCCGAGGCGTTCCTGCGCCACGGCCTCCGCGACACCACGCCGGAATTCGAGCGCCGCTGGACCGCCCTCAAGCGCCAGCTGCGCACCGCACCTGCGCCGCGCTCCGCGCCGCTGCGTCGCTGGTGGTGGGCGCTGCTCGTGCCGACCGGCCTCGCCGCCGCGTGGCTGCTGTTCTTCCCACTCGCGCCCGGCACTCGCCCCGCCGACCCGGCGGCCGACCTCGCCGCCTTCACCGACCTCCTCACGCTCGACGCCGAGCTGCGCGCCGCCCTCCCGCTCACCGATCGCGAAGCCGTCGACGACCTGCTCGCCATCCCCGCCGATTCTCCCGACCAGTCATGAAACACCTTCAACGCCTTCTCCTAGCCCTCGCCGCCCTCCTGCTCCCGCTCGCTCTCGGCGCCACCCCGGTCGACGCCTCGCCCGCCGCCCCGGAAACGCCCGCCACCGAGGTGCAGGAGTTCGCCGCGCTCGAACGTTTCCTCTCGATGGATGACGCCCAGCTCGAGCGCATCCAGCGCGCCATCGCCCGCCTCCGCGCCATGACTCCCGCCGAGCGCGCCGCGCTCCACGACCGCATGCATTCCTTCCACCGGCTGCCGCCCGGCGAGCGCGCCCGCGTCCGCGCCGGCTGGCGCGACGAACGCGATCAGGCCGACTGGCCGCGCATGATGCACGCGCTCCCCGACGCCGAGCGCTCCGCCATCCAGGCGGAGCTCCAATCGCTGGAACCAGCCGACCGCGCCACCCGCAAACACGAGCTCCTCGAAATCTGGCGCGGCACCACGGCCGCCCCCCGTTCCGCCCCATAGCACCTCCTTCGCGGCACGCCGGCGCGCCGGCCGGGCCGAGACGTCGCGCACGACACTCCGCCGCAGGTCGGGCTTCACGCCCGACTTCTCCGCCGCTGCACGCGGCCGGCCGCGAGGTCCGATCCTGCGCCCGCACACCCCGCGGCCGACTCCGGATCGGCACCACCACGCGGCCATGCGCCGCGCGCATGAACACAAATTCACGCGCCGTTCATGGGCGCGTCATCTGCGGCGCGCAGAGTGGCGGTCCAACGCGCCGTTTCCGCCGGCGGCGCCTCCACGTCCGACCCAGCCATCGAATGTTTCTCGCCTCGGCCGAACCCACCGGCCTCCTCGCTCACCTTCTTTCCTGCGACACCGCCGCGTTTCTCCAGCTCAACGCACTGCACTCTCCCGCCTGGGATCCGATCGTGCGGTTTGTCTCCGGCCCGTGGTTGCTCGCGTTGGTGCACCTCGTCCTGCTCGCCGCCCTCGTACGCGGGCGCGACTGGCGCCGGTCCGTCGTGCTGCTGAGCCTGCTGACGTTGGTGATTCTCGCCGATCTCGCGGGCGCGCACCTCATCAAAGATCTCGTCCGGCGGCCGCGCCCCTCGTGGGTGCCTGAGCTCGAATCCATGATCCACCTCGTCGACGGCCGCCGCGGCGGCGCGTTCGGCTTCGTTTCCACCCACACGGCGTACGCGTTCGCGATCGCCGCGTTCGCCGCCCTGCACGTGCGCCGGCGGAGGTTCGTCGCACTGGTGTGCACGTGGGCCGTCGCCGTGGGCTACAGTCGCATCTACCTGGGGCTCCACTACCCGGGCGACGTGCTCGGCGGCGCCGCGTGGGGCGCGCTCGTCGCGTTCGCCGCCACCCGCCTGCCCGCCGGTGCACGCGCCTGGCTCGCGGACTCGCCACAACTGCCCACATTTCACCCAGCCCCCATCGGCGCCCACGCGACAGCCATCGCCCATGCCCGTGCCCACGCGGCCCCGTCGGTCTCCGTCTGAACTATTTCCGTGATGATCCCTACTCCCGCTTCCCTTCGGGCCGCTTTCACGCGGCTGCTCGATCGCCGCCACGGCGGCCTGGTGGTGTTTCTCGCGCTGTTCGTCGGCGTGGCCCAGCTCGCCCGCGTGGCCCTGCTGTTCCAGGCGCGCCACGATGTGTCGTGGGACCTCGGCCTGCTCGGCGCCGCGGTGATCGGCCTCGTGTTCGACCTCGCCGCCGGCCTGCTCTGGGCCGCGCCGCTCTGGTTGTTGCTCACGTTCGCACCGGCGCGCGCCTTCGTCGGCCGGCTCGGTCGCGGCGCCGCGCGCGTGCTCTTCGCCGCGGTGCTTTACGCCCTGCTCTTCGGCGCCGTGGCGGAGTGGCTTTTCTGGGACGAGTTCTCCGCGCGCTTCAACTTCATCGCCGTCGACTATCTCATCTACACCAAGGAGGTCGCGGGCAACATCCGCGAGTCGTACCCGTTGCCGGCGATCTTCGGTGGACTGCTGCTCGCGACGGTCGCCGGCTACGCACTCCTGCAGCGCAGCGGCCTTCTCGCGCGCTGGCTCGCGGCACCCGCCGAACCGTGGGCGCGCCGCTGGCGCGGCAGCCTGCCGTGGCTCGCCGCGATGCTCGTCGCCGGCGTCGCGCTCGAGGAGCGGTTCATCCCCGCCTTCGCGGACAACTACCAACGCGAACTCGCCAAGGACGGCCTCTGGTCGCTCTTCGCCGCCTTCCGCTCCAACGAACTGCGCTACGACCAGTTCTACACCACCGCGCCGCTCGACGACGCGTTCGCCACCCTCCGCCACGACCTCGCGGCCGACGGCTCGATCCTCCCCGCGGCCCTCGCGCGCGACACGCTCCGCGAGGTGCGCAACTCCGGCCCCGAGCTCCGGCCCAACATCGTCCAGATCACCGTCGAGAGCCTCAGCGCCGAGTTCCTCGGCTGTTTCAACCCCGCCTCCAAACTCACGCCGAACCTCGACGCCCTCGCGCCGCGCAGCCTCGTCTTCACTCAGTTCTACGCCACCGGCACGCGCACCGATCGCGGCATGGAGGCCCTCACGCTCTCCCTCCCGCCCACCGCCGGCCGCTCGCTCGTGAAACGCCCGCACAACGAGGATCTCTTCACCCTCGGCAACGTGCTCCGCACCCGCGGCTACGACACCGCCTTCATCTACGGCGGCTACGGCTATTTCGACAACATGAACTACTTTTTCGGGCACAACGGCTACCGCGTCGTCGATCGCGGCACCGTGGCGAAGAGCGACATCACCTTCGCCAACGCCTGGGGTGCATGCGACGAGGACCTGCTCCACTGGGTCCTGCGCGACGCCGATGCCGCCCACGCCGCCGGCCGGTCGTTCCACCAGTTCATCATGACGACCTCGAACCACCGGCCGTACACGTTTCCCGCCGGCCGCATCGATCTGCCGTCGAAGACCTCCGGCCGCGCCGGCGCCGTGAAATACACCGACCACGCGATCGGCGAATTCCTCCGCGCCGCCGCCACCAAGCCGTGGTACAACGACACCGTTTTCGTGATCGTCGCCGACCACTGCGCCTCCTCCGCCGGCCGCAACGAGCTCCCCGTCGACAAGTACCACATCCCGCTGCTCGTCTTCGCGCCCGGCGGCCAAATCGCCCCCGGCCGCATCGACACCGTCACGAGCCAGATCGACTTCGCGCCCACACTCCTCGGCCTGCTGCACTGGAGCTACCCGAGCCGTTTCTTCGGTCAGGATGTCCGCCGTATCGCGCCCGACCACGGCCGCGCGCTCATCGGCAACTACCAGAAACTCGGCCTCTACGACGGCACGCATCTCGCCGTGCTCAAGCCCGTGCGCGAGCACACCACCTACGACTGCGATCCCGCCACGCTCGCCCTCGCGCCCGCGCCGCACGGCACCGATGCCGCGCTGCTCGCCCGCACGATCGCCGAGTACGAGACCGCCAGCGATCTCTACGCCCGCCGCGCGTACACGCCGCCCACCGCCGCCGAGACCTCCGCGCTCGACGACGCGCTGTCCAGCGACCCCGCGGCACCGAGCGCCCCGCCGGCGCTGGCCACCCACACGCCGGACATCGCAACCGCTCCCGGCGGTCGCAGCTAAGCCTGGAAACCGCAGCTCGGGACCGGGCGGAAGAGAGATGCAGCGTCGGACCTCGCGTCCGTGCCACCTCCGGCTGCGATTTGTTTGCCACACGACGGATAGTCCGGATCCGCATCCGTGGCGCCGGCCGCCGCACCCGCGAACCCGATTCCCAGGCGCGGCGGCCGGCGCCACGCCTGGGAAAACGACGCCTCTGGATCTTGCAGCCCGCGGCCGCCCTCACAGCGTCGCTGCCGTGCATCGCTCCGCCTACGCCGCCGCTCGCGCCGCCAAGGCTGCCCGCCACCAACAGGCGAGCGTCAGCCGGGCGTTGCTCGTCGTCGACAACCGCCCGCTGCAACAGGCGGCCTGGCGCGAACTCCTCGCCGCGCGCAAACGCCTCGCCAAGGCCACCGCCGATCTCCACCGCCACGAGAACACCGACGATCCCGCCTTCATCGCTTGGACCGCCGCCAGTTTCCCCGCGCAACTGACCGAGCTGCGTGAGCTGACCGCCGCCGCCGCCGCGAAACAACGCATCGTATTCACCGTCGAGGACGAGTCCTTCGCCACCGGCCGCTCGCCCGCGGAAATCTGGTGGTCGATCAAGAATCCCGCCCCCGATCTCTTCCCGGAGGACGCGCCACCGCCGGACGCCGATCCGTCCGACGCCGACTCGGGAACCAGCCCCGCGGCCGATGCCGCGTCCGACCCACGCGACGCCTTCGAGAAACTCCTGGACGACTTCCTCACCGAACACGGGGTCGATCCCGATGCTCCCGAAGCGGACGAATTTCGCCAGAGCTTCGGCGGCGGCCTCGATTTCGGCTCTCGCCAAGGCCCAGCCTCCGCCGGCGAACCCACCCGCGAGATCTACCGCCGCCTCGTCCAACACCTCCACCCCGACCGCGGCGGTGAATGGACACCGCAACGCGCCCGCCTCTGGCACGAAGTCCAGCGCGCTTGGGCGGCCCGCGACCACGATTGGCTCAGCCGGCTCGAAGTCGAATGGGAGGCCGCCGCCGAAATCCTCGGCCCCGCCAGCCCGGTCGGCCGCCTCCACACGGCGCTCCGCGAGATCGAGGCCGCCCGCCGCGACGCCGACCGCAAGGTCCGCGTGTATCGGAAAGTCCCCTCTTGGCGTTTCACGCTCCTTGTTCCCCACAAGCGCGCAGTGCTGGCGGCGCGCACCGAGCAGGAGCTGCTCGGCGAACTGGAGCGACTCCGCGCCGTGCTCGCTGGTTTCGAGGAAACCATCGCCTGGTGGGAAGACTCGTATCCGCCCCGCCGCAAGTCGCGCGGTCGTCGCCGCTCCCGACGAGCTCCACCCGCCCTGTGGAACGCCCCTTGGGATTGAGGATCCGGCCCTCGTCGCGCGTCGCTCGGCTCTCGACCGGATCGCGCCGCCTCAGAGCTCGATCTGCGCGAGCACCTTCATCAGCTCCTCGCGCGTGGTCACCGGCTTGGCCGTGATGAACAGCCCCATGTTGTGCTCCGGATACTTCACGACGATGAAAGCCATCTCCTCGCCCTCGTCGTCGGTGATCTGCGCGAAGAACGCGTCCCGCCCCTTGTGCTTGAACCGCGAGAGCTTGCCCGCCGCACCCTTCTCGAACTGCTCCCCGATCGACGCCCGCTGCGCCATGATGTTGAACCCGCTCTCGTTCTCGCCGACGAGGATGAGCCCGTGATCCCCCTCGGCCGAAATCTCCGGCATCCGGTGGAAACCGGGCATCGCGACCTTCGCCACTGCTTGTTTGAACTTCGCAAACGGCAACTTCGACGGCGGGCCCTCGTCCTCGTCGGTCTCCGCGGTTCCGCGACCGGCGGCCAACCCGTGTTCGGGTGAATCCGAGTCCTCCGCCCGGGCGGAAACGGTGAACGTGACGGCGAGAAGCGCGATGAGCAGGGACAGAGCGTGGTGTTTTTTCATGGGTTGTTGGTGGACTCGCCGCAGGCGTACCGGCCGGCCCGCAGCCGCGCGCCATGTTCGCGGCTTCGCGACGCCTGGCGAGCTTTTGCGAATCCGCGGTTCAAACACCCGACCAGCGGCCCCTCGCCGCCCCCATCCGGTTCTCGCCGGTGCGTCCGCTTTCCGCCAGCGTGCGCACCCATGCCCGTTCCCACGCTCGTCGTGGCCGCCACCGGTTCCGGATGCGGCAAAACCACCGTCACCGCCGGCCTGATCGCCGCGCTGCGCCGGCGCGGCCTCGCCGTGCAGCCGTTCAAGTGCGGGCCCGACTACATCGACCCCGGCTACCACACTCGCGCCGCCGGCCGCCCCTGCCGTAACCTCGATTCCTGGATGCTCGACGACGCGCAGGTCGCCGCCGCCTTCGCCCGCGCCAGCCGCGGCGCCGATGTCGCCGTCGTCGAAGGCGTGATGGGGCTCTTCGACGGCAGCGATTTCACCAGCGAACGCGCCTCCGCCGCGCACCTCGCGAAACTGCTCGGCGCCCCCGTACTCCTCGTGCTCGACATCTCCGGCGCCGCCCGCAGCGCCGCCGCGATGGCCCACGGCTTCGCCCGCCTCGATCCCGCGCTGCGCGTCGGCGCCTGCGTGCTCAACCTTGCCGGCGGCGAGACCCACGCCCGCGGCTGCGCCACCGCGATCGAACAACTCGCCGCGCTGCCCACGCTCGGCTGGCTGCCGCGCGATCCGGCGCTGCACGTGCCCGAGCGCCACCTCGGCCTCGCCACCGCCACCGAGCACAAAAATTTAGATACTTTCCTCGCGCGCCTCGCCGTCGCCGTCGAACAACGCTTCGATCTCGATGCGCTCCTCCGCCTCGCCCGCACCGCGCAACCGCCCGCGTTGCGCGAATCCGCCGGCGCCGAACCGCAGCTGAGCCCCGAAACCCGCGCCCCCCGTCCGCAGTCCTCTACCGCGCCGCGCCTCGCCGTCGCCCGCGACGCCGCGTTCTGCTTCTACTACCCCGACAACCTCGACCTGCTCGCCGAAGCCGGCGCGGAACTCGCGTTCTTCAGCCCGCTCGCCGGCGAACGACTTCCCGCCCGTGCCGCCGGCGTGTACCTGGTCGGTGGTTACCCCGAACTCCACGCCGCCGCCCTCTCCGCCAACACCGGTTTTCTCGCCGACCTCCGCGCGCTCCACGCCCGCGGCGCACCCGTGTTCGCCGAGTGCGGCGGCTTCATGGTGCTCGCCGAGACGCTCGTCGATCTCGACGGCCGCCGCTGGCCCTTCGCCGGACTCGTGCCCGGCACCGTGCGCATGACGCCGCAACTCGCCGCGCTCGGCTACCGGCACGCCACCGCGACACAGCCGAACCTCCTCGCCGACACCGGCACGACCCTGCGCGGCCACGAATTCCACTACAGCGTGTGGGATCCGCCCGCCGGCGGCGTGGCGCCCGCCTGGCAACTCCGCGGCACCGCGACCGACTCGCCGTCGCTCCCCGGCGGTTTCGCCTCCGGCAACCTCCTCGCCAGCTATCTCCACATCCATCTCGGCCAGGATCCCGCGCTGGCGCGCCGCTTCGTCGCCCGCCTGCGGGCCGCCAGCTGAGGCGCGCTCCTCGGCCGCTGCGCTCGAGTCGCGCGTCGCACCGCGGGCGCTGTAACCTGTTTTCATGGCTTCCCGGTTCTTGCCGGAAGCGCTCCCGTGGGCTCCACTCGCGTTTCCCCCATGCAAAACATCCTCCTTGCCGGCTCCTGGCTCTTCACCCTCGGCGCCCCCGACGCCACGTTCCCCCCGCAAAATCCGCCGCCCGCCGCGGCGTTCACCGACACCATCGAACTCCCCGGCACCACCGAGACCCGCGCCAAGGGCGCCGCCGCCGGCTGGGCGGATCCGAGCGGACTGACCCGCGTGCGGCCCTTCGTCGGCCCGGCTTGGTATCGGCGAATCATCGACATCCCCGCGGATTGGGCCGGCAAACGTGTGCAACTTCGCCTCGAACGCACGCGCTTCACGCAGGTCTGGCTCGACGACCGCCCGCTCGGCGACGGTCACATCTACGGCTCGCCGCAACTCTTCGACCTCGGCACCGGCCTCCAGCCCGGCGCGCACACGCTCACGATCCTCGTCGACAACCGCCCCGAGCGCCGCCCCGTCCGCGGTCAGGCGCACCATTTCGACGACGGCGCGCAGACCAACTGGAACGGCGTCCTCGGCGACCTCTCCCTCACCGCCACCGACACCGTCTGGCTCGAGGACGTGCAAGTCCGCTCCGATGTGGCCACGCGCGTCTTCCACGTAACCGCGAAGATCGGCAACCTCTCCGGTGCACCCGCCAGCGGCTCCGTCACCGTCGAGGCCGTGAGCTTCAACCACGACGGCGCCGCCCACCGCCCCGCTCCGCAGTCGGCCACGTTTGCCGCGCCCGCGGGCGATGGCGCCACCGTCACGCTCGACCTCCCGCTCGGCGCCGACGCGCACCTCTGGGACGAGTTCTCGCCCGCGCTCTACGCGCTCACCGTCCGCCTCGCCGCGGCGCCCGGCGCCACCACGCCAGCCGACGCCGCCCAGGCGCCCCAGTTCTCCGATACGCGCAACATCGAGACCGGCCTGCGCGAATTCCGCACGCGGGGGCAGCAGTTCGTCATCAACGGTCGCCCGACCTTCCTGCGCGGCAAACACGAGGCGGGCGTCTTCCCGCTCGCCGGCCACCCGCCGATGGATGTCGCCGGCTGGGAACGCTACCTGCGCACCGTGCAGGAGTGGGGTTTCAACCACATCCGCTGCCACACCTGGATGCCGCCCGAGGCCGCGTTCGCCGCCGCCGACCGGCTCGGCATGTACCTCCAGCCCGAGCTGCCGTTCTGGGGCGGGTTCGACGCGAAGGTCCGCGACTTCCTCCAGCCCGAGGGCGAGGCGCTCCTGCGCGCGCTCGGCAACCACCCGTCGTTCGTCATGCTCACGCTCGGCAACGAGCTCGGCGGCGACCGCGCGCTCATGAACGCCCTCGTCGTGCACCTGCGCACGCTCGACCCGAGCCGCCTCTATGCCGACGGCTCCAACAACGTGCTCTGGGATCCCGTCTTCCAGCCGACGAACGATTTCTTCGTTTCCGCGAAATCGCATCCGCCCGCCAACCCCGCGAAAACGTTCCCCGCCCGCGGCAGCTTCTGCGTGTTCGATGGCAACGAGGGCCACACGCAATGGGGCCCCGCCGAGACGCGCACCGATCTCTCTGCCGCGCTCGACGGCCTGCCCGTACCCTTCGTCGGCCACGAGACCGGCCAATGGACCGTGTATCCGGACTTCACTGAGATCGTGAAGTACACCGGTGTCGTCCGCGCAAAGAACCTTGAGCGCTTCCGCGACCGCCTCGCCCGCGCCGGCATGCTCGACCAGGCCGCCGCCTTCGCCCGCGCCACCGGCGTCCACGCCGCCGAACTCTATCGCGAGGAGAACGAACTCTTCCGCCGCACGCCCGGCATGGGCGGCTACCAGCACCTCGATCTCCAGGACTACCCCGGCCAGGGCAGCGCGCTCGTCGGCCTGCTCGATGCGTTCATGGAGCCCAAGAGCGGCGTCTCCGCCGCGCATTTCCGCCGCTCCAACGCCCCGCTCGTCCCCCTCGCCCGCTTCGGCAAGTACACCTGGACGACCGCCGAGACCTACCGCGCCGACCTCCAGCTCTCTCACTACGGCCCGGCCGATCTTCCCGCCGCGCAGATCGCGTGGACGCTCACCGACGCCACCGGCTCGCCCGTGCGCACCGGCACCCTGCCCGCGCTCGACCTCGCCCGCGGCGGCCTGCGCGACCTCGGCGCCGTCGCCGTGCCGCTCGCCGGCCTCCCCGCGCCCGCACGCTACGACCTCTTTGTCCGCGTCGATTCCGGCGCCACCCACCTCGAGCAGAGCTGGCCCGTGTGGATTTACCCGGAAACTGTCGACACCGCCGCACCCGCCGGCGTTGTGCTCGCCCGCGCTTATGATGCCGCCGCCCGCGCGGCGCTCGCCGCCGGCAAACGCGTCGTGCTCGTGCCCGCCGGCAAGACCTGGGGCAACACGCTCCCGGGCGGCTATGCGACCGATTTCTGGAACTGGCCGATGTTCAACGGCACGCCCGGCACCATGGGCCTGCTCTGCGACCCCAATCACCCCACGCTCGCCGCCTTCCCCACACGTTTCCACAGCGAACGCCAGTGGTCCGAGATCGCCCACGCCTCACGCCCGGTGATCCTCAGCGCGACGCCCGCCGGCTTCCGGCCGCTCGTGCAGGTGATCGACAACTACGAGCGCAACGAGAAGCTCGGCCTCGTTTTCGAAACCGCCGTCGGCCCCGGTCATCTGCTCGTCTGCGCCGTCGACCTGCTCGACCCCGCGCTCGCGCAAAAACCCGCCGCCCGTCAGCTGCTCGCCAGCCTGCTCCAGTACGCCGGCAGCGACGCCTTCAAGCCCGCCGCCACGCTCGACACCGCCCTGCTCGACACGCTGCTCCGCCCCTCGCTCGCCGAGGGCAAACCGGCGACGGCATCGACGAGTTTCACGCCGCCGTGGGGCTTCGTCCCAAAGCCGCTGCATGCGTTCGACGGCGACCTGAACACCCGCTGGCGCCCCGCCGAGGACGACACTCAACCCTGGCTCGCCGTCGATCTCGGTGCCCCCGCCGCGCTCGCCTCCGCCGAACTCGTCTTCGGCAGCGACGCCCCTGGCTACCGCTACAGCCTCGAAGGCTCGCTCGACGGGAAAACGTGGAAACCGCTCCTCGAGGAGAACAACACCTCGCTCGCCACCGCCCGCCGCACCCACGCCCTCTCCGGCCAATCCGTCCGCCACATCCGCCTCACGATCCTCGCCAAGCCGTCCAACGAGCCCCTCATGCTCCGCGAACTGCGCGTCGTGGGGAAGTAGAGCGACGTCTTTCCGGTATTCCATGCGGAGCTGCTCGCGAGAGCAGCTCTCCGCACGCGGACCCGCCCCCAAGCGGGTCGCCGACTCCGACCGCAGTGAACCGTCGCTCGCGCACCGTCCTGTCCGTAGCGAAAGCCGCCAGGGCTTTCGTCCGCGCCGCCCATCGATGCTCTGGCGAACTTCGCTGCGCTCCAGCGCTCACTTCCTCTTAAGCGCAGCCGGGTCCCCCGTCGGCGGCGGGGCATTGTCCTCGGCGGCGGGCGCGCCGAGCAGCTCGGTAAGCACGGGCACCAGATTCTTCGCCCACACCTCGTAGCCCTTCACGCTGAGGTGCAGCTTGTCCACCGAGATGCCCCCGAAAAACGTGCCGTCGGGGCCCGCGAGCTGGTCGTTGATGTTCAGAAAACGGATCCGCTTCCCGTCGGCAAATTCCGCGATGCGCGCGTTCACCTCCGCGACGGCCTGGTTTGACTCCGGGTTGTCGTTCCGCGGGAAGACCGCCATCAGCACGATCGTCGCCTGCGGCGCTTTGGCCTGCAGCGTCTCGAGCAACGTCTGGATGCCCTCGACAGCATCGTCCGCCGCGCCGGGCTTGGGTTTGTCGCCGATGTTGTTCGTGCCCGCGAGCAGCACGATCACCTTCGGGCTGAGGCCCTCGAATTCGCCGTTGGTGACCCGCCAGAGCATGTTGTGCGTCGAGTCACCGCCCCAGCCGAAGTTGGCGGCGTTCCAACCGAGGAACGTCCGGTTCCAGTGCGCGAGAAACTCCGGGTAGTCGAGCGCACCCCAGCGCCGCGTGATCGAGTCGCCGAGGAAATAGACATCGATGCGCCCCTGCTTCGCCTTCTCGACGAGCTGCCGGTGGCCAATCCGACCGTTTTCGTTCCACGGCGGATGGGGCGCGTGCTTCGTGTCGGCCGCGCCGACGCTCGCGAGCACCGTGAGTGCGAACAAACCGGCCAAAGACCGGGCAGACGGAAAACGAGGAACGAGGGAAAACATGGCGGGGTGATTCTCGGGGCCGAGTGCTTCGGCGCGATGCGCGGCACGTTGACCGCTTCCGAGCGCCACCGCCACGCGCGGTTCATCCCAACGTTCGACCGCCGCACTCCCAGCCGCGCACACGGAACCCGCATCGACTCCGCGCGGTCCCTTCCCACACTCCGCCCCGTGCCACGCTCCCGCGCCATCGCCGCCGCTCTCGCCCTCGCCTGCGCCCTCACCCTGCGCGCCGAGGAGCCCACGCCCGCCCCGGGCACCCCGCCGGCGTCCCAACCCGAAACCCCAAACTCGAATCCCGAAACCGCGGCGCCGCCGGCTGCGCCCGACTCCACCACGGAGCTGATCAACGGCATCCTCGACAACGGTCGCGCCTGGCTGGAGGAAAACTTCGAGACCGAGGAGCTCGAGCCGCTCACGCCCGAGCAGATCCAGCAGCTCGTGAAACAACTCCAGCCCGTCGCCGATGCCCTCGCGCTGGGCGACATCGAAGACTTCGCCGCACTGCGCCCGCAGGCCGCGCAGCTCCTCGCGTGGTTGCGCACGCAGCCGTGGGGCGTGCCATACGCCGACTGGCTCGCGCCGCGCATGGACTACCTCGATCTCGCCGCCGAGGCGGTCGAGACCTCTCGCCGCCAATGGGAACTCGAGCAGCAGCGCCAACGCCTCGCGCCCCGCCCCGATCCGGCGCAACCGCCGCCCGAGCGCCCGCGGCCCACGCTGCGTTTCGAGGTCGTGCGCGACCGTGTCTACCGCTCCGCGACCAGCAACAGCATCTGGACCCGCCGCGTCGCCCAGCGCACTCCGCCGCCCCGCGCCGCCGAGCTGGCGCCACAACTCAAGGACATCTTTCGCGCCGAGGGCGTCGCCCCCGAGCTGGTCTGGCTGGCCGAGGTCGAATCGTCGTTCGATCCCGACGCGCAGAGCCCCTCCGGCGCGCGCGGACTCTTCCAGTTCATGCCCGCCACGGCGAAACGTTTCGGCCTGAGCACGTTCCCGCTCGATGAGCGCACGCACCCGCAGAAGAGCGCCCGCGCCGCCGCGCAGTATTTGCGTTTCCTCCACGGCCGCTTCGCCGACTGGCCGCTCGCGATCGCCGCCTACAACGCCGGCGAGGGCCGCATCTCCCGCGAGCTCGACAAGGCGAAACGCCGCAGCTTCGACGAGATCGCCGACCACCTTCCCGCCGAGACGCGCTTCTACGTCCCGAAGGTCCTCGCCACCGTGGCCGCGCGCGAAAACGTCGACCCCTTCGCCCTCCCTGCGCCCGCGAAAACTGCCCGCGTTTCCACCGCGCAGCCGTAGCAGGTCACCGGCCCGCGCTCTGCCGCAGCTCAGCTGTGCGTCCGTAGATCGACGAGCACGTCATAGGTGCGCTTCGTCGGCAGCACGTAGTGGGTCGAGATCTCCCGCGGCTCATTCCAACCCTTCGCCACGCGCTGCCGTTCGAGGAGCACGCGCTCGAGCATTTCCTTCGCCGCCCATTCGCAGTCGCCGGAGAGCGATCCGAACTCGTCGAGGTGACTCACCGCACACGTCGAATCCCACGGCTCCGGCAACAGCAGGAAGACGCGCTGCGGCGGGAGGCGGCCGATCCGATCCGCCGCCGTTTCGATGCGCTGGAGTTCCGCCACCTGGGCCTCGGCAAGATAAAGCCGGCTGTTGTGCCGCGCCGCCCAGCCGCCGGCGATTGCCACCGCGGCGAGCCCCACCAACGCCGTCGCGCCGCGCCAACCACGGCGCAGCTCCATCAGCGGCGTGATGAGGAAAACGAGCAACACCCCCGAGAGCGCGATCAACGTGCGATAGGTCGCCCAACGCTCGCTCGCCACAAAGCTCACCGCGTACGCCAGCAGCACCAGCGCGCACCAACCAGCGAATCGCCCGCCCGCCGCCACCGCGCCGCGCCGTCGCCACTCCACGACAAAACCTGTTGTCAGCGCGAGTGCGGTGGCGAGCGCTGCGAGCTGGTACCACGGCGCCGTGCGTCCCGCGTCGTCGGCGAGGACGAAAAGCGCCAGCGACTGCCGCAGCGGTTGCGCGGCGAACCACGCGAGTTTGCCCGCCCAGTCCCACTCGATCGCCACACGCGAGGAAGTCGGAAAAACTCCGTTCGCAGACAGCACTTTGATCGTCGCAAACGCCAGCACGAGCGTCGCGCCGACCAGCGCGCCGTGCCGCACCAGGTTGGTCCACCGCTCCCTCCATGGCTGCGCGACAGCACCGGCAAACTGCGCCGCCATCGCCACGACGAAAAGCAGCGCATCCGGCGGGTACATGAGCATCGCGGTCCAGAGCAAGCCGCCCGCCGCCGCCAGCCGCCAAACGCACGCGGTGCCCGCGGTCCGCCAGCCGACTTCGGCGCACGCGAACGCCAGCACGCCCAACGTGCCAGCCAGCGCGTGCGGCCAACAGACGCCCCAGTGCGTCTCCACTTGCACGCCGGGCAATGTGACGAGCACCGCCGCCAACGCCACGGCTGGCGCGAGCCGCCACGCCAATTGGCGCGTGAGCACGGCGAGGAGCAGCGCCGCCGTCGTTCCCCAAAGCAGCGTGCCGGTCAGCCGCACCCACCGGAAGGAATCGATCCCGTCGAGGACTGCGTATGAGTGCTCCAGCAGAAATCCGTACACCGGCCGCCCCTGCGAGGCGCACAAGTGCAGCAGCCAGCCCGGCTGCTCGTGGGCCTCGCGGAGGTTCGCGTAGTCGTCACGCAAACCGAAACGTTGCGAGATACCGCTCCAGTACAACGCGACAGGCAACGCCACGAGCACCAGCGGCGCCCAACGCGTCAGCCACGACCGGACTCTATTCGACTCTGCCATGCGGCCGCGCTTGCTAGGCGGTTACGGGAGTTTCCGCGAGCACGTTCGCGGAGGGACTTTCCCGCCCTGCCGCTCGCTCCGCCCGCGGTCGCGGACAAATTTGCGCCGGCCGGCTTCGCCACCACACCATCCGCGCTCGCCCATGCACCTCTCCGCTTTCGTCCGTCGCCGTCGCACGCTCCTGCTTTCGCTGGTGGGCGCGTTTCTCCTCTTCACCCTGGCGGGCTTCCTCCTCGTGCCGGTGATCGCCCGCCGGCAGATTCTCCAGCACGCCGCGACGGCGCTGCACCGTCCCGTCGCCGTCGAGCAGGTCCGGTTCAATCCCTTCACGCTCATGCTCACCGTGCGCGGTTTCACGGTCGCCGATCACGACCGGGCCGAGCTCGCCGGCTTGGACGAACTCACCGTGAACCTCGCCGCGTCGTCGCTCCTCCGGCGCACGTGGTTCTTCGATTCGATCCGCCTCGTGCACCCGCGCGCCCGCCTTGTGCTCGGGCCCGACGGCCAGCCCAACATCGCCGACCTCTTCCCCGCCCCCGAGACTTCCGTCTCGGAATCCGAAACCCCAAACCTGAAACCCGCGGTGGCAGCCGCTGCCGCGCTCCCGCCGGTCGTGGTGATGCAACTGCTCATCGAGCGCGGCGATTTCCACTTCGTCGACCGCTCCCGCAGCGAACCTTTCGAAACGCACTTCAGTCCCTTCACGCTCGACCTCCGCCACTTCACCACCCGCCCGGATCGGACCGGCAACTACAGCTTCGAGGCCGCCACCGAAGCCGGCGAGCGTTTCGCCTGGCGGGGCAATATCAGCGTCGCCCCGCTCGCCTCCGCCGGCCACTTCGAACTCCGCGACCTCGCGCTGGCGAAATACGCGCCGTTCACCCGCGGCTCCGTCCAGCTCGCTCCCACCGCCGGCAAACTCGCCCTCGCCGCCGACTATGAAATCCGCTTGGGCGACCAACGCGTGCTCCGCCTCGCCAACGGATCACTCGCTCTCTCCGGCCTCCAGCTCGCCGCCCCCGGCGCGCCCGCGCCCGCCATTTCCGCCGCCGAGATCCGCCTCGAAAACTTCGCCGCCGACGCGATCACCCGTACCGCCTCCGCCGCCGAACTTTCACTACGCGGCGGCCACCTCGTCGCCGAGCGCCGCGCCGACGGCACGATCGATCTCGTCGCACTCCTCGCTCCGCCGGCCACCGCCACCTCTGCCCCATCACCCGCCGTCCCTTCCAGTGCGTCGTCCGCCCCCTTCTCCGCCTCGCTCGCGAAACTCGCGATCACCGACACCGCGCTGCGGCTCACCGATCGCGCCGCACCGCGCCCCGCCACGCTCGCCGTCGATCAACTCGCGCTCACGTTGACGAATGTCGGCACCGCGCTCGACCGCGACGTGCCGCTCGAGGCGAGCCTGCGCTGGAACGAAAACGGCCGCATCACTCTCCGCGGCACCGTGCGCCCGCAACCGCTCGCCGCCTCGCTCGAAATAGACGCCGCCGACATCGCGCTCCGCCCGCTCGATCCGTATCTCGCGCCCTTCCTCGATGTGCTCATCACCGGCGGCACCGCGCGCGCCAAGGGTCGACTCTCCGTCGCGCTGCCCGCCGATGTGCCGATTGATCTCCGCTGGGAGGGCGACCTCGGCCTCGCCGGCTTCGCGAGCGTCGACGCCGAGTTTTCCGAGCCACTCTGCGGTTTCGCAGACCTCGCGCTCACCGGCGTGAAACTCACCACGCAGCCGCTCGCACTCTCGCTCGACGAGCTCGCGCTGCGCGAGCCATTTGCCCGCGTCGTCGTGATGCCCGATCGCCAGATCAATCTCATGGCCGCGCTCAAACCGCTGCGCGCCTCCGAGGCCGAAAACGCGAAACCAGAAACTCAGAACCCGGAACCCGAAACCTCGCCGACGCCCGCCCTCTCGCCTCCCGCCTCGCGCCTTTCGCCTCAAATCTCCCTCGCCCGCGTCACGATCGTCGGCGCGCGTCTCGCCGCCACCGACCGCTCGATCGAGCCCACGTTCGAGACCGAGCTCACCGATTTCGGCGGCACAGTGACCGGACTCTCATCCGATCCCGCCGCACGCGCGGCCGTCGCGCTCGAGGGCCGCCTCGGGCCCGCGCCCCTGCGCATCACCGGCCAGCTCAACCTGCTCGCCGCCGACGCATTCTCCGATGTGCAGGTGGCCTTCAACGGCATCGAGCTCCCGCCGTTCACGCCGTATTCGGGCCGCTATGCCGGCTACGTCATCGACAAGGGCAAGCTCAGCCTCGACCTGCGCTACCAGCTCGAGAAACGCGAGCTCGTCGCCGAGAACAAGTTCACCCTCGACCAGTTCACCTTCGGCCAACCCGTCGACAGCCCCGACGCAGTCAAACTCCCGCTCAAGCTCGCGCTCGCCATCCTGCGCGACCGCAACGGCCGCATCGCCGAAAACCTCCCCGTGCGCGGCAACCTCGACGATCCGGACTTCCGCTACGGCAGCGTCGTCTGGCACGCCGTCACCAATCTCATCGTGAAGGCCGCCACCGCGCCGTTCTCCGTCCTCGGCGGGCTCTTCGGCGGCGGCCGCGATCTCAGCACGGTGGAGTTCGCCGGCGGCTCGGCCGAGTTCGACCCCGAGGCCGTCGCGCGCCTCGATGCCCTCGTGAAGGCGCTGACCGAGCGGCCGGGCCTCAGTCTTGAGATCGCCAGCGCGCCCCAGCCCGCGGCCGATGTCGCCGGCCTGCGCGCCAACCTCCTCGATACGCAGCTGCGCGCCCGCCGAGTGCGCGAACTCGCCGCCACCACGAGCGAATCGATCGACCCCGCCACCGTGCCGCTCACGCCCGAGGACGAACAACGGCTGCTCGCCGCGCTCCTCGCCGAGCGCGGTGCACCTGCTGGCGCCACGTCCCCGACGCCCACCGCCACCGCGCCGTCGCCCGCGTTGGCGAACGCAAAACCCGAAACCCGGAACCCTAAACCCAATGTGGTCGTCCGCACCTTCCGCCGGCTCTTCGGCCGCAGCTCCGGCCCGACAGGCGTCACCGCGACCCCGGCCGAGGGCCCGCATGGCCGCCCCGCCGCCGCACCACCCGATGCCGCCGCGGCAGCGCTGCCACCGGTCGACGATCTTCGTGACCAAGCTTTGGCGACGATCGTGCCCGCCGATGCCGATTTCGCCTCGCTAGCCGCGCGCCGCGCCAGCCGGATCCAGGAGTACCTCACCGGCAAGGGCGTCGAGCCCGGCCGCGTTTTCCTCGCGCCCAACGCCGCTCCGCCCGCCGCCGATCCCGCCGCCCGTCCACGCGTCGTGTTCAATCTCCGCTGAGCCGCGACTGGAAATCCTGAAACCGGAGGCGTTGAGTCCCGTCCGTCGGAGCCGGGGTCAACGCCGCCGGCTACAGCGAAAGGCCGTAGGTGTGCCGCTTCGGACGAGCGACAAACGCCGAGCGCCACTTCGGCGGTGTGCCGGCCGCGATGCGCGGTGCTTCCCGTTCAATCCGCGTTCCGAGATCCGCAATTCGGTCGTATGCTCACCCCAGCCGCGCCTCGATGAACGCCAGCAGTGCGTCGCGCCCGTCGCGCGTCTTCGCCGAGACCGCGAAATGCTCCGGCATCGCCACGCCGGCCGCGGCCAGCTCCCGTTCGAACTCCGCGATCGCCTGAGTGAGGCGCCCCCGCGCGATCTTGTCGGCCTTTGTGAAAACGATCGCGTACGCGATCTCGCAGGTGTCCAGCCAGCGCAGAAACTCGAGGTCGATCCGCTGCGGCGGGATCGAGGCGTCGATCAGCGCGAACACGCACGCGAGGTTTTCGCCGCGCTCGATGTAGTTCGCGACCGCCACATTGAAATCCGCCCGCTCGGTCTTCGCGCCCTTCGCGAAACCGTAGCCGGGCAGGTCGACGAGTCGCCAGTTGTTGTTGATCCGGAAAAAATTCAGCAGCCGCGTCTTGCCCGGTGTCGCCGAGACCGACGCCAGATCGCGCCGCTGCGCGAGCAGGTTGATCAGCGACGATTTGCCGACGTTCGAGCGGCCGATGAACGCGAACTCCGGGAACGTCCCCGCCGGCGCCCCCGCCAGCGTCGGCGCACTCGTCTCGAAAACGGCGGATTTGATGATCATGCCGCAACCACTGTCCACCGTCGCCGCCGACACAAGACCCGATCCGGCGCCTGCCGGAGAAACGCGGCCGCGTCGGCAGCTGACGCGCCGTGGTCCTCCGCGGCGGCTCCCGCGTTCGCGCCGCGGACCGGGCGTGGTCCTGTCGCCGAAATCTCGCCACAATCGGCGTTGCCAGCGCCGCGGCGCCCCGGTTTCGTCCCGAGACCCCGAACATCCCCTCCAGCACCATGAGCACCATTCGCGGAACCGAAGGCCTCACCCCTGCCGACATCCAGAACGAGATCGCGCGCGGCGCGCGTTTCGTCGCCTACCAGTGGTGCCTCTCGCTGCTGATCGTCACCCTCAAACGCGGCACGCGCATCTATTACCTCAAGCCCGGCGAGACCGGCTTCCTGCCCGGTTTCTTCTGGAGCGCGTTCACCCTCGTCGCCGGTTGGTGGGGAATTCCGTGGGGCCCGATCTACACCATCGGCTCGCTCTGGACCAACCTCCGCGGCGGCATCGACGTGACGGATGCCGTCTCCGTGGATCTCGCCAACACCCACGGCGCCGCCGCCGTGCCCGCGCTCTCCGGTGCGCCCGCCCCGCGCCGCTGGAACGCCGGCCCGCTCGCCGCCGCCGGGCTCCTCGGCGCAGCGGTTCTCCTCTTCGCCGCCAGTGGCCATTATTACTCGCAACAACACCGCCCCATCGCCCTCGCTAACGCGCTCGACACCGCCTACACCGCCGAGATCGACGGCGTCGCACACCCGTTGCGCCCGCACAGCGTCGAGAAGATCGAGCTCCCCGCCGGCCCGCACACCGTCGCCGCCACACTGCCCTGCGGCCTCGGCCGGAGCAGCTTCAAGTTCGAGGCCGGCGAAGCCACAGTCGTCAACCCCGACGGCGCCGCGCTCGTCGCCGAAGAGACGACGATCTACACGCCGGATTCCAGTCCTCGCGTCGAAAGCCCGAAGCCCCGCATTCATTCCGGCGAGACGGCCTACGCGCTCGCCGAGCCCGACTTCTTCCTCGGGGATTTTCCGGAGTCGATCCAGATGTCGAGCGGTACGAGCCAGACGCGCCGCACCCGGGTGGGCGTTTATGCCGATCTCGCGGTGAGGCAATGCGCGCAGATCCTGCTGCGCGATTGCGGACGGCCGGCGATGGTCGCCTACCTCCGGGGGTTGGGTGAACGCCTCCCGGAAAACACCGACGTCCTCGGCGCCGCAGTCGAGCTCCTCGAGCCCGCCGAAGCGAAGGCCTTCTTCACGCGGCACCTGTCCACCCGCCCGGTCCTCGTCGAGTGGCACCGCGCCTACCAGAATTTCCAGCGTACCCAACATGCGGAGGCCGAGCTGGCGGCCGAGTACCGCCGGCTCGCCGAGGCGAACGCCGACGACGGCGCCTTCGCCTATCTCTATGGTCGCCTGCTCGACAACGCGGCCGAAGACGCTTCCTGGTTTGAGCGCGCCCTCGCCGCCAAACGCCCCTGCGCCCACGCCCACTTCGCGCTCGCCTACAATGCTTTCGCCCGCGGCGATTTCGCGGCGGCACTCGCCGGCCTCGACCGCGCCACCACCGCCGGCCTCGATAACGACACCATCCGCGACCAACGCATCGAGTGTCTGCTCGCCTTCGGCCGCCCGGCCGATGCCCTGCAGGAACTCCGCAAAAAGCCCACCGCCAAGGCCGATTTCGCCCGCGCCCGCGAGGAGATCCACCTCGCGTTTCTCGCGGGCGGAAAACCGGCGGCCAGGCAAGTCGTCGACACGTTTCTCGCCCGCCTCTCCCCCGAGACGCGCAAGCAATCGGGCGCCGAGATCCGGAAAGACTTCAACGCCCAGATCGCCTACTACGACGGCGACCTCGAGACGTACGCCGCCAGCATCCCGGCCGACGCCACCGGCGTCGCCGCTGTCACCCGCGCGATCTGCCTGCGCGATCACGCGGCCGCGTATCGCACCCTCGTCGACACAAGCGCCGAGGCCACCGATGGCGTCGGACAACTGCTTCTCTACCTCTCCGCCAGCGTAGCGAAGGACGCCGACGCCGGTCTCTTCTGGAAATTTCTCGTCGCCACCTGGAAACGGGACGGCGGCCGCCACGCCCGCCTCGCCGCCCACTTCAACGGCACCGCGAAGCTCACCGATGCCGAACTGCTCGACTATCCCATGCAACCCGCCGAAAAGCGCCTCGTCCTCACCGCCATCGGTCTCCACGAGCCAAAGCTCCGCGCCGCCGCCTTCGCCCGCGCGCAGCAGTGCAACTTCAGCCGCGAGTTCCCCCATCACCTCGTCGCCGCCGCCCTCGCCACGGCACAACCATGAACGAATCCAGCGCACCACCACTGCCCGCCACCGCCACCTCGTCGGCGCTCGACCCTGCGGCCGTCCGAGCGTGGTTCACCGGACCGGTGCGACCGGCGAAACTCTCGCCGCTCTACCGCGCCGGGCTCGCCGTCACGGCCTGCGCGATGGTGCTGCTGCCCGTCGTGTACCTGGCGCTCGTGGCCGGCGCCGTCTGGGGCGTGTGGCTGTGGCTCTCGATGGCGTACCCGCTCCTCGGTCACGGCCTGATGGGTATCGTCGCCTTCGCCGCGCCGGTGTTCGCCGGCGGCACCGTCGTGTTCTTCCTCTTCAAACCGCTGCTGGCCCGCGCCCCGAAACCGCCGCAACCGGTCGTGCTCGATCTCGCGCGCGAGCCCGTGCTCGCTGCGTTCCTCACGCAGCTCTGCGCCGCCGTCGGCGCGCCGCGCCCGGCCGTCGTGCAGGTCGACTGTATGGTCAACGCTTCCGCGAGCTTCCGCCGCGGTTGGCTCAGCGTTCCCACGCGCGAGCTCGCGCTCACCATCGGGCTCCCGCTCGCCGCCGGTCTCGACGCCCGCCAGCTCGCGGGAGTGCTCGCCCACGAGTTCGGCCACTTCGCGCAGGGCGCCGGCATGAGCGCCACCTTCGTCATCCGCTCCGTGAACGCCTGGTTCGCCCGTGTCGTGTTCGAGCGCGACGAATGGGACTTGAAGCTCGAGACCCTGTCGAAGCAGGGCGACTTCCGTCTCATGCTCGTCGCCGCCGTCGCGCGCGGCGCCGTCTGGCTCGCGCGCAAGGTCCTCCATGGCCTCATGCTCGCCGGCCACGCGATCAGCTGCTTCCAGCTCCGGCAGATGGAATTCGACGCCGATCACTACGAGATCCAGCTCGCCGGCACCTCCTCGCATCTCGCCACCTCGCGCGAGCTCCGCCTGCTCAACCTCGCCTTCGGCCACGCACTCACCGATCTCCGCACCCTGTGGCAGGACGGCCAGCTCGCCGACGATCTGCCGGAATTCGTGCGTATCCGTCGTTCCGGGCTCACCGCCACCGAGATCGCCGAGGCGGACAAGCAGTCGACGGAGCAGCCCACGAAGTGGCATCACACCCACCCGAGCGACCGCGCGCGTACGGCCGCAGCCAAAGCCGCCGCTTCCGCCGGTGTCTTCGCCCTCGACGCACCCGCTGCCAGCCTCTTCGCCGATTTCGGCGCAACCTGCCGAGCCGCCAGTCTCGCCTGGTACCGGGCGCAACAGGGCCTCTCGCTCAAGCCCGACTCGCTCGTGCCCACCGCCGCACTGCTCGCGCAGGCCGATGTCGAACGCGCCGCACGCCAGGCCTTCGACGAATGGCTCGGCCCCGCGGTCTCGCTCGACCGCCCGCTCACGTTCACCTTGCCGCGTAGCGACGACGCATGCCCCGCCGTCGAGCTTCTCGCCCGGCGGGAACGCGCCGCCGAGGAATTGCCGAGGCTCCGCCGCGAGCTCGAGCCCAAGCACCGGCAACAGGACGAGGCCGATCTCGACACGTTCAACGCCTGGGCCGCCGGCCGTCTGCTCGACCGCGGCATGAAAGTCACCCCGCGGTCCTTCGGTCTGACGGAGAGCACCCAGACCGCCGTCATCATCCGCAAAAAGGAATGCGAGAACCGCGATGCGCGACTCGCCGCCGAGTTGCAGCCTGTGGCGGATCACTTTCTCGACTGGCTCGCCGCGACCGTGTCGCTCGCCCGCCGCCAATCATCCGTCGACGCCACCGCACTGGTCCGCCTCGCCGAGACGTTTGCGCTGCTCGGTCCGGCCGCCGCGCGCTTCGCCCCGCTAGCACGCGAAGTGCGGCTCTTCGGCCTGCTCGTGACCAACGCGCAAGCGCTCTCCGGCAACCCCTCCTTCGGCAGTCTCGTGCACGAGACCCGCACGCAGTTGCGCGAGCATCTGCAGGCGCTCCTCGCGGCGGCGGAGAGCGTTCCGTACCCGTTTTCCAAAGCCAATCTCCCTCCGCTTTCCGTCGCCGAACACCTCCGCCAGTCCCACGCCACCGGCCCGACGGAGATCGAAGCCCAAGCGCACGACGCCGTGCAGGAGTTCGTCACACTCTATTTCCGACTCGTCGCCCGGCTGCTGCTCCACGGCCGGAAGCTCGAGGCGGCCGGCTGAAAGAGCCGGCGCCTCCGCGTCTCTCTCGGCTCCAGCCTCTCGCCTCTGGCCTCCAGTCCGCGCTCCTACTTGTCCTTGTACTCGATGTAGGCGGCGCCGATCTCCAGCACCGCGGAGCGGCGGTTCGTGTACGTGCGCACGAACCAATAGTGCAACGCGTCCTCGTGCAGCACGATCCGCCGGTTCTGCCGGTCGTCGTCGCCGACCGTGCTCTTCAGCTCCGCGGTGTCGGCGCTGATCACGACGCCGTTCTCCACGATCTTCCAGGCGCACTGGAACACCATCGCGTCGGAATCGCCGGCCGGCGGGACGCCCTTGATCGAGAGGGAGAGCTCGGCCTTCTGGTCGTGTCTCCGGTTTTCCTTGTCGTAGAGCGGGTACGAGTAGGTCTCGTACGCCTCCACCTGCTCTTCCTGGCCGGGGGCGAAATCCAGGCGCCGCTCCAAGCCGGGGAGGTAGACCGAGGTGAAGGCCGGCGCGACAACGTTGAGCCCGCGTTTGATGTCGAGCTCCATGTAGTTCTTCACCTGCCAGTTGATGTCCTGCTGGAGCAGGTGCCGGCCGATCGGCAGCGGCGTGATCGCGGCGCGCGACTCCTGGGCGCGCGTGCCCTCGAGGGCGAGCAGCTCCTTCTGGTCGACGATCGTCCGCTCGGCGCTCCAGTTCTGGAAATAGACTTCCGTCCGCCGGTACCGCATCGCGCCGAAGATCGCCGCCGCCCCGAGCAGCAATACCCCGAGCGCCAGCCAGACCGGGAGGAGCTTGAGCTTGCGGCGGCCCTCCTTCGGCGGCGCGGGCGTGCGGCGGCGCTTGTCCACCACCTCGTAGATCTCCACCGGCTCGTGCAGGCCCTTGAGGACGTAGCAGCCGTGCAGCTTCCAATCGAGCGGCCGCCCCGTGTGGGAACGCAACCAGCCGCGCGCGCTGTCGAACACCGGATACGTGAGATAGATCTGCCCCGCGTCGGCCAACGCCTCCACGCGCGAAGCGCGGTTCACGTGCCGGCCCACGAGGTCGAGCTGCGCCTGGTTCTCGACCGCCACCTGCCCCATGTGCAGGCCGATGCGGATGCCGAGCGTCTCGAGCTCCGGATTGGCGTCATTGAACGCCGCGGTCTCCTCCTGGATCCGCAGTGCGCGTTCCACGGCGGTCGACGGCTCGGCGAACACCGCCATGACCGAGTCGCCGATGTGTTTCACGACCAGGCCCGCGCCGCCCTCCTCGATGGCCTTCACCACGATGTCGTCGTGCCGGCGGAGCAGTTCCACGGCATGCGAGTCGCCGCGCCGCTCCGCGATCTCGGTGAAGCCCTTGATGTCGGTGAACAGGATGACCAGCACCGAGGTCTGCCGCCGCACGCGGTATTGCTCGATGCTCGAGAGGTCCTGGTTGGTCAGATCAAGGCGTGTGCCGCTTTCCATGCCGCAACAGAGTCAGCATTCCCCCAGTACGACGAATCGAAATTTTCGGACCGGGCGCGACGGCGCAAACAGCGGGCCGAGCGGGCCCGGTGGCTGATCTTTGGCCCGCAACGAGCCCTCCGCCGTCTGTCGTCCGCCCTCCGTCCTGTCACTTGTCACGTTGCCACCCGGTCACCTCATCCTCCGTCCTCCGCCCTCCGTCGTCTGCCGTCCATCGTCCGTCCTCCGCCATCAGCCCGTAACGGTCGCGAGCAGCGCCTCCGCCGTCTCACGGGCGGCGGGATGTTTCAGCCCCTGGACCCCGAGACCGAGATACACCGCCTCTAGGAAGGCAACCGCGTTGCGCCGCGCCGCGTAGGCGGCCGGCACGGGCGCGATGCCGGAGAAGCCCTCGGGCAGGTCCGCCAGCCGCTTCATCGCCGCGAGAAAACCAGCCCGATCCAGATCGGCGCGCCCCGCCAGCGCCACTGCGACCGCCGCCAGCCGCTCCGCCTCGCCATGGGTGAACACCATCGGCGCGGTTTCCAGCCGCCGTGCCACCGCGTCGAGCACCCGCGCTTGGTCCGCCGGTTGTAACCGCGAATTGCGGACAAGCCCCTTCAGGAGGTCGGCCGTGTGCGCCGTCACATGCACCCAGCCCACCTGCGCATCCCAGCCGCGCAGATCCGCCTCGGCCGGCAGCAGAGCCAACGCATCGTCGAGCAACCCCCGGAATTCGGCCTCCGTAAGAAAAGGCCGGCGCAGGTCCGCCTCCGCCGCCAGCGCGAGGTGCAGCGCACCGAACGCGCGATCGAGCACCTTGTCGGGCCCCGCCGCGTTCAAATGGGCCCGCCAGCGCGGCACGAGCGCCCCCACGTCCTCCGGCGCCAGCACGCCGCGGCGGACCCATTCGGCCGTGATCGTGTAGCCGAGCTCATCGCGCCGCTCCGGATCGGGGCTCCCCACGAAGTCCACCAACTCGCCCGCCAGCTCCGGGGCCGCTGCGCCCGCCGGCAACGCGAAGTCGTGCCGCGCGATTTCGCGCCAGAACTCGATCGGGTGCGGCCCGCTGGCCGCCAGGACCGCGCCGCCCATCCCCAGCCCGAGCGCCACCGACAGGAGTTTCCTCATGCCGCCATTCTTCCAGCACACCGCGCTCCACGCAATCCCCCGCGGTCCGTCCTCGGCCCTCAGTCATCCGTCCTCCGCCGTCCGTCCTCCGTCACCCCACCGCGCGCCGCACCCTTGCCAGCGTGCGCCCGAGCTGCCGCGCTTTGTGCGCATGCTCCCACACGTGCAGCACCCGCCAGTCCGCTGCGCGCAGCGCGCGGTCGATCCGCCGATCGCGCGCCCGGTTGGCCGCGGTCTTCGCATCCCAGAAGGCCCGTCGTGCCTGCGGCCGCGTGTAGTGCGCAGGGCACCCGTGCCAGAAGCAGCCGTCGACAAACACTACCAGCCGCTCCTTCCGGAACACGAAGTCCGGCTTCACGGTGAGCGGACGACCGACAGCAGACGACGGACGGCAGGCCGAAGCCACAGATTCCGCAGATGAACACGGATGCCCGAGCGTGGCGCGGCGCTTCAGCCCGCGTCCCTCCGTCTGGCTATTTTCGTTACCGCCGTCCGTCATCCGCCCTCTGCTCCGTCGTCCGTCCTCGGCCGTCCTCCGCCGGCATCCGTCTTGCCTTTCCATCCGACTGCTTTATCCAGTCATCCGACTGGATTAACCATTCGCCGTGGATCTACTCCCCATCCTTTTCCCGCAAGTGCGCGCCGCCGTCCTACGGCTGCTCTTCGCCGATCCCGCCGCCGAGCTCCACCTGCGCGACCTCACCCGGCGCAGCGGGCTGGCGCTCGGCACGATCCAGACCGAGCTGGCCAAGCTGACGGGGGCGCAACTCGTCGTCAGTGAGCGCGATGGCAACCGCCGTTACTACCGCGCCAACGCCGCCCATCCCCTCTTCCCCGCGCTCCAGCAACTCGTCCTCCAGACCACCGCCAGCACCGGCAACCCGCCACCGCTCACGACTCGCGCGAGTGACACCCCACAAGTCGCCGAGCCCACTGCCGTCGGCCATCTGGCATCCGCCGTCAGCTCCCCGCCCGCCGCCGCCAGCCACACCCTCACCCTCAACGAGCTCGACTGACGTCCTCCGCTTTCCTGGTTTCCACCGCCCGCCGCTCCGGTTTCAGTCTTCGGCCTCCATCCGCCGCCGCCTGTCTTCCGCCCTCCGCCTTCCGTTCCTGCCCGTTTCCTGGTTTCCACATTCCACCGGTCCGGCCTCGGCCTCTCCCGTCCGCCTTCCACGTTCCGAGTTCCTCTCCGCCCTCCGTAACCGTCTTCCGTCATCCATCCTCCGCCGTCCGCCGTCCGTCCTCCGCCATCTGCTGTCCCCGCCTTCCGCTTTTCCCATGTCCCTCGCCGCCCTCGGTTGGAACGATTCCTTCGCCGCCGCCTTCGCGCCGCTGGCCGCGCCGGGCGTGGTGCCAGCGCGTGTCACCGCCGATTTCGGACGCGGCTGGGGCGTGACGACCGCCGAGGGCGAGATCCTCGCCGAGCCGGCCGGCAAGCTCCGGCACCGCTCCACCAAGCGCGCCGCACTGCCCGTCGCCGGCGACTGGGTGGCGGTCGAGCCCCGGGCCGACGAACCCCGCGCGCGCCTGCTCGCCGTGCTCCCGCGCCGCACCGTGCTCTCGCGCCAGGCCGCCGGGCATCGCCGCGCCGAGGAGCAGATCCTCGCGGCAAACCTCGACACCGTCTTCATCGTCGTGGGCCTCGACCAGCCGGTGAACCACCGGCGTATCGAACGTTTTCTCACCGCCGTGCGGTCCGGCGGCATCGCACCCGTCGTGGTGCTCAACAAGGCCGACCTCCACGACGATCCCACGGTCGAGCGTGCCGCGGTCGAGCGCATCGCCGGCGGCGCGCCGGTCGTCACCGCCAGCGCGCAGAAACGCGGCGGCGCCAAATCGCTGAAGCCTTGGCTCGTGCGCCGGCAGACGGTCGCGTTTCTGGGCACCTCCGGCGTGGGCAAATCCTCGCTCGTGAACCGCCTGCTCGGAGACGAGGTGCAGGCCGTGCAGGAAGTGCGCGAGGCCGACGCCAAGGGCCGGCACTGCACGACCAACCGCGAGCTGCTCGTCGGCCCCGGCGGCGTGCTGCTGCTCGACACGCCGGGCATGCGCGAATTTCAGTTCTGGGATTTCGATACGCCGATCGAGGAGTTGTTCCCCGAGGTGGTCGAGGCGGCCGCCCGATGCAAGTTCCGCGACTGCCGGCACGGCACTGAGCCCGGCTGCGCCGTGCAGGCCGCGCTCGCCGCCGGCACGCTCGAGCTCGGACGCGTGACGAGCTACCTGAAGTTGAAGGCCGAGCGCGCCCTCGCCGCCACGCCCTGGAAGCGCCGCTGAGCGCGGCGCGGTTTCGGGTTCAGGGTTCAGCGTTCAGGGTTCAGCGTGGCGGAACACGCGAGTGCTTCCCCCCAACGCCCGCGATCAGCGGGCACCGGCCCCACCGCTTCTGCGGCGATCAGCCGCAGGACACCTCCAAGGCTTCGCCCATTGGCGAAGCCCATCAGTGGTTCAACCACTCCGGAGATCCGATCCCGGCAGAATCTGGAACTCACGAACGCAGAAGCCGATCCCCAGAGTTGTGGAACCACTGATCCACACTGATGGATTCCCGACAACCCTGCGCCCTCCTCGCGCGCGCAGCGGACGCCTGCGAGCGAGCACCGCAACCGCCATGGTCATCGATTCCGCCTACACCTTCAGCCGAGCCAACGGCTCCAGCAGGTCGGCCGGCAGGAGCAGCCGCTCGAGCTGCGCGGCGAGCGGCTCGGGCTCGGTCGCCAGCGTTTCACTCAGCGGGCGCAGATCCATCGAGAGGTTGTGCTGCCTCATGGCCGCCAGCGGGGTGCCGGCGAGCTGCGTCGCCACAATCCGGGTTTCCACCGGCGCACCGAAACGCGCCGCGATCGCCCCGCCGAGTTCGTAACGGGAGACCGGTTCCGCGCCCGCCCAGTGCAGGATTCCGCCAGGCGCCGCGGGCGCGCAGAGCTCCACCAGCACCGCCGCGAGGTTGTCCGCCATGCAGACCTGCCGGATCTCGTCGGTGAAGAGCCGCGCCACGCGGCCCTCGCACCAGTCGCGCAACAACCGCTCGTGCACGCTGCGCCGCCCGCCGGGGCTGTTGCCCATCAGCAGCGGCACGCGCACCACCGCAGCCCGGCCGGCGACGTCGAGCACCGCGCGCTCCGACTCCACCTTCTGGCGACCGTAGAGCGTGAGCGGCGCGACCGGATCGTGTACGCGATACGGCGCGCGCGTGCCGTCGAACACCTGTTCGCTCGAGACATGCACCAGCCGCGCGCCGAGCTCCGCCGCGAGTTCGGCGAGCCGGCGCGGCAACGCGACGTTGAGCGTCGCCGCCAGCTCCGGCTCACGCTCGCACTGCTCCGGCCCCGAAAGCGCCGCGGCGTTCACGATCGCCTCCGGCCGCGCCGCGCGCACGGCGGCCGCGAGCGCCGCACCATCGCGCAGATCGAGGCGGAGCTGCCGCGCTAGTCCATCGATCGGCGCGCCCGGCCACGTACCAACCACGCCCGTCACCTCATGCCCGGCACGGGCGGCCACCGCGGCAAAGTTGCCGCCGAGCAATCCCGACGCGCCGGTGAGGAAGATTCTCATCGCGGGCGATCCTCAACGCCCGCGCCGCGCGAAACCAAGACCGGAAACGGTAAGAACCGCAGCAGGCCCGCCCTACCACGGAGCGTACGGCGGCCCCTCGTCCCTCGACGCGCGACTCTCGGCTGCCTGATCGCGCCTCAATCCGCGTCGGCGACCAGCGTCGGGCTCACGAGCCACGCGAGCGTCCACGGGCCGCCGCGCACCGTGCGTTCCAGACAGAGCACGGAGCCCTTTTTGAACTCCACCACGCCGTCCGTCATCCCGAGCAGCAGCGCCGCGAGCGCGGAGAGCTGCGGCTCATGCCCGACGATCATCACCGATTCGTGATGACGCCCGAGCGCCGTCGCCATCGTCGCCGGCGGCACCTCCGGCAGCAGGCCCGGCACCTCGCGCAGTCGCGATTTGAGCCGCAGGCCCTCGGCGAACAACTCCGCCGTCTCGCGCGCCCGCACGAGCGCGCTGTGCCAGACCTCCGCCACATCGGGCGCGGCGTGCCGCCGCAGCCAACGCGCCATCTCCTGCGCCGCCTCGCGGCCCTTCGCACTGAGCGGACGCGCGGGGTCCTCCTCCTCGGTGACAGCGTGGGCATGGCGGACGATATAGAGTTTCATGTTTCGACGGGGTTGGTGCGCGCCAACGTTTGCGGAAAACCGCTCCTTCGCAAAACACCCGCGCGAAGTTCCGCCGCGCCGGGCGCCTTCGGCCTCTCGCCTTTCACCTCTCGCCCTTTTTCAGGGCGACAGCCGCTCGCGCGTCCACGAGCCGTCCGCCGCGCGCGTGTAGCGCAGTCGGTCGTGCAACCGGCTCGGGCGCCCCTGCCAAAACTCGATCGTCGCCGGCAGCACGCGAAACCCGCCCCAGAACGGCGGCACGGGCACCACCTTGCCGCGGAACTCCGCCATGCGCGCCTCGACACGCCGCTCGAGCTCCTCACGCCCCGCGAGCACACGGCTCTGCGCCGAGGCCCACGCACCGATCTGGTTGCCCAGCGGCCGGGCGTGGAAATACGCCTCCGTCTCCTCGCGCGTCGTCTGCTCGACCGGGCCGTTGACGATCACCTGCCGCTCGAGGTCGTGCCAGGGAAACAGCAGCGAGGCGCGCGGGTTGGCGGCGAGATCGGCGCCCTTCGCACTCTCGTAATTCGTGAAGAAAACGAAGCCGCGCCGGTCCGCGCCCTTCAGCAACACCAGCCGCGAGGCCGGCCGCCCCGTCGCATCGGCAGTCGCCACCACCATCGCGTTCGGTTCGCGAATGCCCGCCTTCACGGTCTCGGAAAACCAGCGTTCCCACAGCGGCCAAGGATCGTCCGCCGGCGCATCGCCCTCCGCGAGGCCGGCGAGCGAATAGTCCTGCCGCATGTCGGCGAGACTGAGCCGCGCGCGCGAGTGGGAGAACAACTTCCAGACCTTCAGCGCGCCGGGCACGCCGAGCAGATGCGAGAGCAGTTTGGGCCGTTGGCCGGACATGGTGGTGACGCTTTGTGCAACGGCACAAACCCTCGCGCGAACGCAAAATCCTCAGCCGTGAGAATGCCGGCGAGCGACGAGCGTCGAGGGTCGAGAGCCGGTCTCCCTGCGTGAGGAGCTGGTAAAGTCCTGACCAACTGCCGCGTCATTGTCGGTCTGGCGCTCGTCGCTCGACACTCGACCCTCGTCTGCCGCAACACCCATCAGCCGTCGCCGCGCGTGAGCGCCGCGATATCGGCGGTGAACTGCGGCCACATCGCCGTGAGCTCCGCGCGGCGCGCGAGTTCGAAATCCGCGTCGTCCCAGCCGGGCGCCATCGTGCAGCCGAGCAAGGCCCAGCGACCGCCGCTCGCCAGCCGCGCGCCCTGCCAGAACCCGCGCGGCACCACCACCTGCGGCGTGTCGCCGTCGAGCACCGCCGGGCCGAGCCGCACCCACTCGCCCTCGCCGCTCGCCGGATCGAGCCGGAGCAGGTCGACGGCGTCGCCCGCGTGGAAATGCCACACCTCGTCGCTGCGCAGCCGGTGCAGCGCGGAAAACTCCGCACCCGCGAGCAGATACAGGATCGACGACCCCGCCGCGCGCCCCGGCCGCTCCGGCCAGCCGACATCCGGCAGGCGTTCGCCGCTGCGCCACACCGGCGCGAACCACCCACCCTCGCCCGGCAACGGCCTCATCCCCAGTTGCGCGATGATCTGCCCGATCTCGTTCATGCCCGCCCATGAAATGTCTCCGGCCCGCCGTCGCAAGTGGTCGCCTGCGAAGCGTTCGTAACGATCGCCACCGCGCCCACCCCGCGGAAAATTGCCCTCGCCAGCCGCCCGCCCCGCACTAGCCACGAAGCGTGGGCTTCTTCTCCTCGCTCTTCGGCCAGAAATCCCCCTCGACTCCCCGCCAGCCCGCGCCGGCGCGCGCCGACTCCCCGCCGCCACCCGCCGCGGCCGAGCCGCTCGGCTCCGCCGTCTTCGGCACCACCGAGCCCGTGGGCGAGCCGATCCCGCTCGCGCCGACCACGCTCGATGTGCCCGCGCAACTCGACCAGGCGCGCGCGTTGCTGGAGAACAAAGACCTGCCCGCCGCGCTCCAGATCTACGAGCAGATCGCCGCGGCCGAAGGCGATCTCGCCGAGCCGTTCACCCGCATCTCCGGCGACCTCGGCGCCACCGGCCACATCGACGCGCTCATCGAGTTCCTCGCGCCGCGCTACGAACCCGCGCTCCACGGCCTGCCGCCGGGCATCAACCTCCTCCAGGCCTATCTCCACCGGCGCAACCCCGTGGCCGCGCAGGAGCTGCTCGACCTGCTCGTGCCTCTCGTCACCACGTATTCGATGCGCGACCGGCTCGACGGCTTCCGCTGCGCGATCCTTGAGCTCCGCGCCAGCGCCCCCGCCGAGGCGCCCGTCGCCGCGTCCGCGCCCGACATCAACCTGATCAACATCTCCAAGCCCGTCTGGACCTACGGTCTCGAGCAGGGCGAGAACGTCCTGCCCACGAAGAACCACCGGGTGCGCCACCTCGCGGTCGCGCCGTTCGCCCTCGCCGTCGAGGGCCTCGCCCAAGGCACGATGGCGCCGGCCGACCACCCGCTCGCGCCGCTCACCCGCGGTCTGGCGTTCGCGTTCGCCGAGGCGTGCTGGTTCGCCCCGGCGTACCGGCCCGTCGCGCTCACCGGCCTCGATCCGGAGAAGAACCTCCTGCGCCTGCCGCGCGCGTTCCGCGCCGAGCAGATCAGCCAGTTGTTTCCGAAAAAAGAGGAGCCGATCGACTACGCCATCTCCGGCACCGTGCACGCCACCGCCGCCGGCACGCTCGCCGCGGTTGAGTTCACGATCTGGGACATCCGGAAACACAAGCTCCTGAAAAGCCTCCGCGTGGACGGGGCCGATGCCGTCGCCCGCGCCTGGCCCACGCTCCTGGGCTACATCGAGGCGGCCAAGCCCGGCCCCGCGCCGCTCGAGTACGCGTTGCCCGCCGATCCCGCCGCGCACGCCGTGGCGCTCGACCACGTGCTCCATTTCTTCCTCGCCGAGAAAAACGTCCTCGCGCCGGAGAAACTCGCGCCGCACGAGCCGCGCCTCGCCGCGCTCGCCGCGTACGCCACCGCGCATGCCGACGCCACGGTGCCGCGCCTGCTGCTCTTCGCCGCGCTGCGCCATTGCCAGACGCTCGGCCTCGCGATCCCGCCGGAAGTCGCCGCCGCGGCCGATCGTCTCGCGCACTGAGGCGTGAAGATGCAGAAGGAACCGCGAATGGACGTGAATGAACGCGAATCCGGGAGGGTGGATTGGACGAGCGCGAGTGAGGGCGAGGGCCTCGCAGGTTTCGGCCATCGCGGTCTGTAGCTTCGTTCGCGTGTATTCGCGTTCTTTCGCGGTTCAATTGAATCGTTTCGGCTGAGGCGCGGCGGTTCGGTCGTGGGTCGGGCTTCACGCCCGGTTCGCTTCGGGAAAAGACGGCGGCCGACCCGCGCTGCGCGCGAAAAACGCGCTCGCCGCCCGCGCACGTTTTCCGCGCGCCGCGACTCCGCCCTCAAGCCTGCCGCCCCCGGGCCGATGTGTTCGCTACCGCGCCGTAATTCGGTGCGGAAACACGGTGACCTTTTATCCCGCCCCTCGCCTGATCTCCGATCTCGTGCGCGGCCGCTGGGCGCCCGTCGCGGCGACCGGCGCGTTGTGCGCGAGTGTTTGGCTGGCGGGACCGCCCCTCTTCGGACTGCGGCAACAGGACCAATCCACGGCGAGCACCACCGCCGTGCTCACCGCGCTCGATGCCGCGCTCGCCGCGATCCAGCAGGAGCAACGCGCGCCGTCGCCCGAGGCCGAGCTCGGCGCCGCGACCGCTCGCGCGTTGGCAAAACTGCGCGAAGCGCTCGTCGGTGTGCCGCTCTCGAGCACCGAGCGCGTGAGCTATCTCGCCGCGCTGGAGATCCTCGAGACCACCCAACGCGAGCATTCGTCGGCGGTCGCCGCCCCGCGCGACGAGCGCGCGACCCGCGCCGCGCTCGACACGCTCGCGCTACTCCAACGCCTCCAAGCCGCGCAGGTGCAGGATCTCGTGCGCGCCAGGACCGCGCATGCTGCGCAACTGCGCGCTTACGCCCCGCGGCTCACCGCCGGTTTCGCCCTGCTCGCCGCGACGATGGCTGTCTTCGGCGCGCGCCTGGCCGCGCGGCGTCTCGCCCCCGCCGCGCCGCTTGCACCCGTCGCACCCGCGAAGCCGACCGAGCCGCCGCCCCCGGCGAACAATGCCGCCGAGCTCCAGCAACTGCGCGCGACCGCCGAGTCGATGCGCGAGGCGTTGCGCGACCTGACGGCCGTCTCCGTCACCGACGAGCGGGGACTGATCGTCGAGGTGAACGACCGTTTCTGCCAGCTCACCGGTTTCAGCCGCGAACAACTCGTCGGCCGCTCGCACCGTTTCCTCAACAGCGGGCGGCACCCGCCGGAATTTTTCCGCGACCTCTGGGAAACGATCACCGCCGGCCGCACCTGGCGCGGCAAGATCACGAACAAGGCCCACGACGGCCGCCTCTACGAATCGCTCGTGGACATCGTGCCGTTCGTCGACGCCGGCGGCGCGCGCCGCTACGCGGCGTTTTCCACCGAGCTCGGCGCGAGCGTCGCGCCCGAGATCGTCGACAGCCAGCTGCAGATCGCGGTGCAGGCGGCCGGCTTCGGCATCTGGGAACTCGATGTCGCGAGCCGCACGTTGAAATGGGATCAGCGGATGTACGAGATCTACGGCCTGCCGCCGGAGAAAGGCATCTCCTACGACCAGTGGCGCAGCGCGATCGTGCACGACGATCTCGCCACCACCGAGCAGCAGCTCCACGCCGCCATCGCCTCGAACGCCGCGTTCGACACCGAATTTCGCATCAACACGCCCGACGGCTTCGTGCGCCACATCCGCGCGATCGCCTACGTGAGCGCCAGCGGCCACGGCACCGCCTCGCGCGTGTTCGGCGTGAACTGGGACAACACTTCCGAGAAGGAGATGGCCTCGTACCTCCGCGCCGCCGCCGAGAACGCCGAGAGCCTCAACCAGCAGCTCGAGACCGCCATCGAGCGCGCCAACACCCTCGCGCAGGAGACCGCGCTCGCGACCGTCGCGAAGTCCGAGTTCCTCGCGAACATGAGCCACGAGATCCGCACCCCGCTCAACGCCATCATCGGCATGAGCGGCCTGCTGCTCGACACCAACCTCAGCATCGAGCAACGCGAGCTCGCGGAGACGATCAGCACCTCCGGCGACTCCCTCCTCGGCCTCATCAACGACATCCTCGACTTCTCCAAGATCGAATCCGGCAAACTCGAGCTCGAGCAGCGTCCCTTCGACCTGCGCGAATGCGTCGAGAACGCCCTCGATGTGCTCGGCGCCAAGGCCGCCGAGAAGCACCTCGATCTCGTCGGCTGGATCGGGCCCGGCGTGCCCGATGTCATCGTCGGCGACAGCACCCGCCTGCGCCAGGTCCTGATCAATCTCATCGGCAACGCGATCAAGTTCACCGCCACCGGCGACGTGCTCGTGTCGGTCGAGCTCCTCGGCACCAACGATGCCGGCCAGCTGCGTCTCCATTTCTCCGTACGCGACACCGGCATCGGCATCCCCGCCGACCGCATGGACCGCCTCTTCAAGACGTTCAGCCAGGTCGACACCTCGACCACGCGCCAGTACGGCGGCAGCGGCCTCGGTCTCGCGATCTGCAAGAAGATCGTCGAGCTCGCGCACGGCCGCATCTGGGTCGAGAGCGAGGCCGGCCAGGGCAGCACGTTCCAGTTCGAGCTGCCCGCCCTCGCCGGCGAGACCACCACCGAGCAGCAGCAGCTCCACGCCGCGCAGCCCGATCTCGCCGGCAAACGCCTCCTCCTCATCGAGCCCAACGCCACCAGCCGCCGCGTGCTCGGCGCACTCGCCGCCAGCTGGGGCCTCACGCTTCGCGCCACCGCCTCGCCCGCCGAGGCCATGCAGTGGCTCGGCCGCGGCGAGATCTTCGACCTCGCGCTCGTGGAGCTCCACCTCCCGGATACCGACGGCCTCTCGCTCGTGCGCGGCATCCGCGCCCTTCAGCAGTCGAACCGCCTCCCCGTCGCCGTGCTCGCCCCGCTCGGCAGCCTCGGCCAGACGCCGCCCGAACTCGGCATCTCCGCGATCGTCACCAAGCCCATCAAGGCCCGCGCTCTCCGCGACGCCATCCGCGCCCTCGCCTGCGGCTCCGCCCTCCAGCGCAGCGCGCGCACCTCCGCCTCCGGCGCCGAGATGCTCGCGCACGACTACCCGCTCGACATCCTCCTCGCCGAGGACAACCCCACCAACCAGCGCATGGCCACGCTCATGCTCGGGCGCATGGGTTACCGCGTCGACATCGCCAACAACGGCGTCGAAGTCCTCACCGCCCTCGAGAAGCATCCGTACAACGTCATCCTCCTCGATGTGCAGATGCCCGAGATGGACGGGCTCACCTGCGCGAAGGAGCTCGGCAAACGGTATCCGAAGGACAAACGCCCCTACCTCGTCGCGATGACCGCCAACGCCATGACCGGCGATCGCGAGAACTGCATCGCCGCCGGCATGGACGACTACGTCTCGAAGCCCGTCCGCCCGCACGAATTGAAACGCGCGCTCGTCGGCGCCGCCGAGGCGCTCTCCGCCCGGATCGCACATCTCAATACGCCGGCCGGCGCCGAGCCGCCCGCCGCCGCGATCCCGCCCTCCGCCACCGCCGAACCCGTGACGGAGCACGCCGAGCCCTCGTTCTTCGCCGCACCCGCCACCTCCGCCCCCGCCGCGCCGCCGGCGACACCACCCGTCGTCGCGCCCTCGGCCGCCGCAGCGAAACCCGCGAGCCCGCCCGCGGCCACGCCGCCT
>DATGXO010000111.1:0-5531 GCA_035298965.1 Opitutaceae bacterium
CAGCCCGTCACCGCCGATCCGGTACTCGCCGGCGACGCCGTGCTCGTGAGCAGCCGCGACAGCAAACTCTACAGCCTCGCGGTCGCCGACGGCGCAGTCCGCTGGGAGCGTTTCCACGCCGGCTCGTGGGTGGAGTCCGCGCCGCTCCTCGCCGAGGGCGTGCTCTACATCGGCTCGTCGGACCTGCGCACGGTCGCCGCGCTCGATCCGCAGACCGGCGTGCTGCTCTGGTCAACCGATGTGCTCGGCTGGACGTGGGGCACGCCGGCCATCGCAGGCGACACGGTCTTCGCCGGCACCGCCGGAGCCACCGGCTATCCGATCGCCCAAGACGGCGGCATGGTCGCGCTCGACCGTCGCACCGGCGCCCCAAAATGGCGCGTGCGCCTCGCCCCGCTCGCGGACCGCTACGTGACCGGCATCGTCGGCTCACCGACGGTCGCCGGCGCGCTCGTGCTCTTCGCCAGCCAGGACGGCGTGCTCTACGCATTGCCGGCGCGGTGACCCGCGCCGACGACGGGCCCCAGCATCACACCCGATTTTTGTCCGTAGGTCGGGCTTTACGCCCGACTCTCCGGCGCACACTCGGCCAATCCGTCGGGCGTAAAGCCCGACCTTCCGACGCCGCACGCTCCCTCAGTTCGCGCCAGCGTCCGTCGGATCCGCGGACACCGCGACCTGCGCGGGCAACGCGGGCGCCATCCGGTCGCTGTGCGTGCTGCGCACGGATTCGGCGATCGGCGTGAGCAGACCGGTGTCGGAGTGCGCCTCCTTGTTGAAGCGCATCGAAACCGTCTTCGAAACACCGCGTTCCTGCATCGTCACGCCGTAGATTGCGTTGGCGGCGGCCACCGTGCGCTTGTTGTGCGTGATGATGATGAACTGCGAGTGGTCGACGAAGCGCTTCAGCAGCGTTGTGAAACGTTCGATGTTCGATTCGTCGAGCGGCGCGTCGAGTTCGTCGAGTAAGCAGAACGGGCTGGGCTTCACGAGGTACAGCGCGAAGAGCAGTGCCACCGCGGTGAGCGTCTTCTGGCCGCCGGAGAGCAGCGTGAGGCTGTTGAGCTTCGTGCCGGGCGGCTGCGCGATGATGTCGATGCCGCTCTCGAGCGGGTCGTCCTGCGTGATGAGTTGCAGGTCGCAATTGCCGCCGTTGAAGAGCGTCTGGAACGTGTACGCGAAGTTCTTCCGGATCTGCTCGAAGGTGAGTGCGAACTGCTTGAGCGACGTCGCGTTGATCTCGTCGATCGCCTTCATCAACGCGTCCTTCGAGCTGATGAGATCGTCGCTCTGCGTCTTCAGGAAGTCGTAACGCTGCTTGAGCTCGGCGTACTCTTCGATCGCGACGAGGTTGACCGCGCCCATGCTGTTGAGGCGCTGGCGGAGCGCCTGCACCTCGCTGCGGATCTGGTCCCAGTTGGTCTGGTCCAGCGCGGCGAGCTGCGCCTCGGTTGGTTCACCGCGCGGCTCTTTCGCCTTGCGACTGCGGCGCGGTTTCACGGCGGCTTCGGCGGGCGCCGAGCCGTCGGCCGGTACAACGGCCGTCGACGTCTCCGCGGGCTTCGCGCCCTCCTCGTCGTCGTCCTCGTCGAGATCGAGCGGCTTGAGGCCCTCGGGCTCGTCGTCGGCTTTCCAGAACTCCAGGCGCCAGTTCACCTCGCCCAAGTCGATCGAGAACTCGCGCATCGCCTCCTCAGCGAGGAAACGCGAGCGCGCCTTGTGCTCGGTGTAGCGGATCTCGCACTGGCTCAGCTCGCCGGCCGAGGTCTCGGCCTGGTCGCGCAGGCTGCTCTGCTCGCCCTCGACGGCGTTCACCGCCTGCTCAAGCTCGGCAAGCTCGCGACGGATCGCCTCGACGGACTCCTGGGCCACCGCCTGGGTGCGCGCAAGCTCCTCGACGCGCGCGGCCTGCCCCTGCTCCGCCGCCTCGAGCTCGGCGACCTGCGCCGTCCACATCTCGAGTTCGCTGCGCCGCTGCTCGAGCAACTCCGCGAGCTGCTGACGCCGTTTCACCATTTCACCGAGACCGCGGTCGATGATTTCGACGCGTTGCCGGCGCTCGGCGAGCTCCAGGCGGGCGTGGCCGAGCGTCTCGCGCTGCACATCGCGCGCGTTGCGGATCTCGACGATCTTCGCCTCGTTGGCGGCGATCGACTCGCGCCCGGCGGTGATGGCCTTGTCGACCTCGATCAAAACGGCCTGCGCCTTGGCGAACTTCGCCTCGGCCTCCTGCCGCATCGATTCGAGCCCTTCGACGTCCCGCTCCAGTCGCGCCACGCGCTGCTCAGCTTCATCGAGCGCGCGCTGGCCGGATCTCTCCTCCGCCTGCGCGGTGGCAACGGCTTCGTTGGCCGTCTGCACCTCGGCGCGTTTGTCCGAGAGACGTTGCTCGAAGGCGGCGAGCTCGGCATTGATCTGGTCGATCAACGCCTTCTGCTGGTCGTGCGCCTCCTGCTCCTTCGCGACTTCGCGCGAGGTCTCGCGGATGTCGATCTCGCGCTGGACGATGCTCGAGGCCGGCCGTTTCTGGTAGCCGCCGAACACCATGCCGCGCCGGTCGACCCACTCGCCCTTCGGCGTGGCGACCATGAGGAAACTGAAGTCCTGCCGCTGTGCCCAGAAACTCAGGAACTGCTCCAGCGAGTCGGCCACGTAGCACGAGGCGAGCACGCTGTGCAACGGGTGTCCCGTGCAGTCGTCGGTGAACACCGTCGTCGCCGGCCGCAGGAATTCCGGCAGCTCCGCGGGCGCGGCGCCCATGCTCGATTCCGGCGTGGGCACCTTGAGGTAGGCGCCGCCGATTTTGTCGTTCTCCAGTCGGGCGAGAATCGCCTGCGCGGTCGCGAGATCGGCGACCTGCACCGCCTCGACCGCCGCGCCCAGGAGCGCCTCCGAGGCCTTTGCGAATTCCGGCCGGAAATCGACACCGTGCGTGAGCGCGGCAAACGGCGAGCCGCCGCCGAGCTCAGTGAGCCGGCCCTGCAACAACGCTTTCGCGCCCTCGCCGAAGCCTTCCCACTTCTCCTGCAACTGCTGGAGCAGCTTCAGGCGCGCGTGTTTCTGCGCGAGGCTGCGATCGACCTCCTGCAGGCGGCGCTGCGCGTCGCGAAACTTCGCCGTCGTCTCCTGCACGCCCTTCTGCGCGTCGGCGACCTCCTGTTGCACGGTTTGCACCGCGGAGCGTGCCGAAGCCGCAGCGACGCGGAGCTGCTCGAGGTTGGCCGTGGCCTCCTCGCGTTGCGCCATCGCGCCGGCCATGTCGCCCTGGAGCTGTTCGTGGCGCGCGACAGCCGTCTTCTGGTCGACCTCGAGCGCCGAGCAGTCGGTGCGCAACCGCGCGACCTTGCTCTCGAGTTCGAGCAGCTGGAACTTCTCCCGCTGCACGAGCTGGTCGAGGCGGTTCAACTCGCCTTCGACGAGCGCGAGTTCGCGGTTCTTCGACTGGAACGCCGCGTCGGATTCGCCGAGCAGGTTGAGCTGCATCTGTCGGTCCTGCTGACCGCTCGTCGCCTGATCGGAGACCTCCTTCAGCTGCATCTCCAGTTCGCCGAGGTCGTCCTGCGCCGACGCGATCCGGTCGCGCAGTCCCTGTCCCTTGACCTGGTTGAGATGGATCTGGTTGGCCGCCTGCTCGCGCTCGGAGCGAAGGTCGAAGACCGCCTGCTGCGCCTCCTGCACGCGCTGGTTCAGCTCCGTGCGCCGGGCTTTCTGCGACTCGAGCGAGGCTTGGTGCTCCTGCAATAGCGAGCGCCGCGTGTCGGCCTCGCCACGCAGCACCTGCAACCGCGCCGAGAGCTCGTCGAGCACGCCGCGGAGCTGCTGGTATTGGAACCCATCATGCGCGAGCGCGAGATGCCGCAGGCGATGGTTGAGCCGGCGGAACCGCATCGCCTTCGACGCCTGCCGGCGGAGGCTGCCGATCTGGCGGCCGACCTCGGTCACGACATCGGCCACGCGGGCGAGATTCTGCTCGGTGAGCGCGAGTTTGCCGAGCGCCTCGCGGCGCTGCGCCTTGTAGCGGGTGATGCCCGCCGCCTCTTCGAAGACCGCGCGGCGCTCGTCGGGCTTCGACGACAGGATCTGGTCGATCTGGCCCTGCGCCATGATCGAGTAGGACGTCCGGCCGATGCCGGTATCCATGAAAAGCTTCTGGATGTCCTTCAGGCGGCACGGCTGACCGTTGAGATGGTACTCGCTCGAGCCGTCGCGCGACACGCGGCGGGTGATCTCGACCTCGTGGAAATCCATGCCGAGCGCCTGCTCGCAATCCGTCAGCAGCAGCGAGACCTCGCACATCGAGTGCGGTTTGCGCGTGTCCGTGCCCTCGAAGATGACGTCGTGCATCTTGCCGCCGCGCAGCGCCTTCGCGCTCTGTTCGCCGAGCACCCAGCGGATGGAATCCGCGATGTTGCTTTTGCCGCAGCCGTTGGGCCCGACGATGACGGTGACGCCCGGCTCGAAACGAAGTTCGGTCGGGTCGGCGAAGCTCTTAAAACCGTGCAGCTTGAGGGCCTTGAGGTACATGCGGGAAACGAGGCGCGGGATTCGAGGCGCCGCCGTTTCCGCCCGCAATGGGGAACTCCGAAAACTTATTCACACCTACTCGGAAGTTGCTCCCAAAACACTGTGAAGAACCCGCGCTTGCCCTCGTCCCCGAAAACCCGTCGCGCCGCTTCCGCCCTCTCGACTCTCGCCTCTGGTCTCTCGCCTCTCGCCTCTCGCCTCAAATCTCCATCACCGCCGCGCCGACCGAGTCCGCCAGCAACCGCCCGCGGCGGGTGAGCCGCAACACCTCCGGCGCACCCCACTCGGCGACGCCCTCCGCGACGAGCCGGGCCGCGAGCGCCCGATACGCGCCCCAGTTCGCCGTCGGGAAACGGCGCTGCGCGGCCGCGAGATCCACGCCGGCATTGCAACGCAGCCCGAAGATCAACGTGTCGGCGGCGAGCAGCGCGGGCGTGAGCGCCGTGCGGTCCGCGGTGCCGCGCCGGCCGCGGTCGAGATCGGCGCGCCAAGCGACGAGATCGGGCGGATTCTGGTAGCGCCAGCCGGCGTGTTGCGACGCGCCCGAAGGTCCGAAGCCGAGCCACTCCTGCATCGCCCACGTGTTGAGGTTGTGCCGGCACGCGTGGCCCGGTCGCGCGTAATTCGAGATCTCGTATTGCGCGAAACCCGCGGCACCGAGCTCGTCCCAAGTCGTTTCGTAGAACGCTGCCTCCTTCTCCACATCGAGCGTCACCTTGCCCTGCGAGAGTTTCACGAACAGCGCTGTGTCCTCCTCGAACGTGAGGCAGTACGTCGAGATATGGTCGGGCCCGAGCGCCACCGCCGCTGCGAGATCACGCCGCCAACTCGCGGCATCCTGCCCAGGAATCGCGAAGATCAGGTCGAGGTTAACCGACGCAAACCCCGCCTCACGCACCAGATCGTACGCGCGCAACGCCTGCTCGCGCGAATGCCGCCGGCCGAGCGCAGCAAGCAACTCCGGTTGCAAGCTCTGCACACCGAGCGAGATCCGCGTCACGCCGCCA
>DATGXO010000112.1:0-6872 GCA_035298965.1 Opitutaceae bacterium
GCCGGCGGAGCTCGTCACGGCGACCGAGTGGTTTGTGAGCGACGAGCGCTGCGTGCCGCTGGCGAGCGCCGAGAGCAACTTTGGCAACGCCGCGCGCCTCCTGCTCGATCCGCTCGGCGTGCCCACGGAGCGGCGACACCCGTGGCCGGTCGAGCTCGCGCCGGCGGCGGCAGTGGAGGCGTTTGCGGCGACGAGTGACGCCGTTTGCGGCGCGGGACGTGGTTTCTCGCTGTGTGTGCTCGGGCTCGGTGACGATGCGCACACGGCATCGCTATTTCCCGGCAGCGCGTTGCTCGTGGCGGCGACGAGCGCGCGGTTTGCCGCGGTCGAGGTGCCGGGCAGAGGCTGGCGACTCACGCTCACGCCGACGGGATTGGCCGCCTGCGAGCGCATCGTGGTGCATGCGACGGGCGCGGGGAAGGCGGCGGCGGTGCGACGGATTTTCGACGGCACGGAGCCGGTGTCGGCGGTGCCGGCGAAGGTGCTGCGCGCCGCGGCCGTGCGCACGACGTGGTTGTTGGACGAGGCGGCGGTGGCGGAGTGCTTGCCGCTGCGCTGAGCGCGATGCGGGCGCTTGCCGGTGCGCGCCGGCTTGCGGCCGGAGATTTCCCGCGCATCCGTCTGCGACCATGGCCCACCCGACCCCTCGCAATGTCCTCGGCGGACCGCTGAAACCGTGCAGCAACGCGCCGCTCACCGGTTTTTTCCGCGACGGTTATTGCCGCACCTGCGCGGAGGACCTCGGTAGCCACACGGTGTGCGTCGAGGTGACGGCGGCGTTCCTCGCGTTCTCGCAGGACGCGGGAAACGATCTCTCGACGCCGCGGCCGGAGCTGCATTTCCCGGGGTTGAAGCCCGGCGATCGCTGGTGCGTGTGCGCGGCGCGCTGGCTGGAGGCGTACGCGGTCGGCGCGGCGCCGCCCGTCGTGCTCGGCGGTACGAGCGAACACGCGCTCGAGATCGTGCCGCTCGAGGCGCTCAAACGGCACGCGACGGCATAGCCGGTGCATTGACGAGGCATCGGTCGCCTAGAAAAGCCTCGCGGATTTAGCGCTCGCTCACTCAGCTCGGTTTTCCGCCCTCAGCGGCGCGTCGGTCCCCGCCAACTCCCTCTTCGTTGCTCGCATGAACTCCCCTGTCCTGTTCGCCCTCGGCGTCCTATGTCTTCCGCTCGGCGCCATCTTGTCCGCCGCGGAACCGTCCGCGCTCGAACGCCAGCCCGACGGCATCGTGGTGCCGACCTCGGGCGGCCTGTTAAGACTCCAGGTCTGCTCCGCCGACATCGTGCGCGTGGCTTTCGCGGCGGACCGCGCGTTCTTCGGCCGCGAGAGCTACATGCTCGATCCGAAGCGCGCGCCGAACACGGCGACGTGGACGGTGGAGGAGGGCGCCGGCGAGATCACGCTCCGCACCGATCGGCTGCAGGTGCGGGTGAATCGCGCGACCGGCGCGGTGGCGTTCTTCGATGCGGCGGGCAAACCGCTCCTCGCTGAGCGGGCCGGCGGCCGCACGCTCGAAGCCGCCGAGGTGATGGGCGAGAAGACCGCGCATGTGCGTCAGGTCTGGGCGGCCAACGACGACGAGTCGCTCTACGGCCTCGGCCACCACCAGCTCGGCCTGATGGACCTCAAGGGCTGGGAGCTCGATCTCTGGCAGCACAACGGCACGCTCGCGATCCCGTTCCTCGTCTCCAGCCGCGGCTACGGGATCCTCTGGGACAACAACTCGTACACGCATTTCGGTGACACGCGCCCGCTGGAGTTCCCGCCCGCCGACCGGCTCTTCGACGCCGACGGCAAGCCCGGCGGGCTCACGGCCACTTATTACTCCGGTCGCAACTTCGACCGGCTCGTCGCGACCCGCGTGGACCCGAAGATCGCGATCGGCCGCCCGACGGACGATGTATCCGTGGGGCAGATCCCGGCGGGCGAGACCGCCGCGGTCACGACGGCGAAACGCCTCAACGCCTGGGTGCACCCCGCGCTCGCGAACGAGAACGGCCCGATCTCCGTGCGCTGGGAGGGCAGCGTCGAGCCGACGCAGAGCGGCGAGCACCTCTTCCAGACGTTTTCCAATGCCGGCATCAAGGTGTGGATCGACGGCAAGCTCGTGATCGACCACTGGCGCCAGGGCTGGCTGCCGTGGAAGGACGTGGCGAAGGTCGCGCTCACCGCCGGCAAGCGCCACGCGCTGCGCATTGAGTGGGTGCGCGACGAGAACCCCACCCACGTGCGCTTCCAGTGGAAGACGCCGGCGGCCAACGTCGACACCTCGCTGTGGTCGGAAGTCGGTGACGGCACCGACTACTACTTCGTCTACGGGCCGAAGCTCGACGACGTGATCGCCGGCTACCGGGAGTTGACCGGCGCGGCGTCGTTGCTGCCAAAGTGGGCGTTCGGCCTGTGGCAATCGCGCCAGCGCTACGAGACGCAGCAGCAGAGCCTCGATGTGCTCGAGGAGTTCCGCCGCCGCCGGATCCCGCTCGATGTGATCGTGCAGGACTGGTTCTACTGGCCGGCCGACGGCTGGGGCTCGCACAAGTTCGACGCCGCGCGCTTCCCGGATCCGGACGGCTGGATCCGCGAGATCCACGACAAGTACCATGCGCGCCTGCTGCTCTCGGTGTGGCCGAAATTCTACGCGGGCACGGAGACAGGCAAGGCGTTCGAGGACCGCGGCTGGCTCTACGAGCCGAACCGCAAGGAGAACGTCCGTGACTGGCTTGGGTACAACTTCACGTTCTACGACGCCTTCAACCCCGACGCGCGAAAACTCTTCTGGCAACAGATCGAGCCCGCGCTCTACCGGCGCGGCGTCGATGCCTGGTGGCTCGACGGTTCCGAGCCCGACCTCCTGCCCGCGCCCGATCTGTGGAAGGGCCGCGAGCACATCATGCCCACGATGGGCGGCACCGGCGCTCGTATCCTGAATGTCTATCCGCAACTCAACTCCCGCGCCGTGTACGAGGGCCAGCGCAGCGCCGACCCCGACAAGCGCGTGACGATCCTCACGCGCTCGGGCTTCGCCGGGCAGCAGCGCTACGCTGGCGCCACGTGGTCGGGCGACACGTCGTCGACCTGGACCGCGCTCGCCAAGCAGGTCCCTGCGGTGCTCGGCTACGCCCTCTCGGGCATGCCGTACTGGACGATGGACATCGGCGGTTTCGCGGTGCCGGAGCGTTTCAGCGCCGAGAACCCCACCGCGGCCGATCTCGAGGATTGGCGCGAGCTGAACACCCGCTGGTTCCAGTTTGGCGCGCTCACGCCGATGCTGCGCGTGCACGGTGAAAAGCCGCTGCGCGAGATGTGGTTTTTCGGCGCCGATGAGGGGCATCCCGCATATGCCGCGCAACTCAAGTTCGCCCGCCTGCACTACCGTCTGCTGCCGTACATCTACTCGGTTGCGGGCGATGTCACGCAGAGCGGCGGCAGTTTCCTGCGCGCGCTCGTGATGGATTTCCCGGCTGACAGACAGGCCCGCGCGATCGGCGACCAGTATCTCTTCGGTCCGGCGTTGCTCGTCAGCCCGATCGTGACGGCGAAGACGACTTCGCGCGCGGTCTATCTGCCGGCGACGCCCGGCGGCTGGTACGATTTCTGGACCGGCGCCGCGGTCGCCGGCGGACGCTCGGTCGATGCGCCCGCGGCTTACGACGCGATCCCGTTGCACGTGCGCGCCGGTTCGATCGTGCCGTTCGGCCCCGAGTTGCAGTATTCGACGGAGAAGGCCGCCGACCCGCTCACTGTCTGGGTGTACGCCGGTGCCAACGGCGAGTTTTCGTTCTACGAGGACGATGGCGCGAGCTACGGCTACGAGCGCGGCGAGTTCACGCGGATCCCGTTCAAGTGGGACGATGCGAAACGCACGCTGAGGATCGGCGAACGGAGCGGCGCGTTTCCCGGCATGCTCGCGGAGCGCGCGATCCAGGTCGTCGTGGTCAGTGCGGGCAAGCCGGTCGGATTCACGTTTGAGCCTGCGATCGCGAAGACGGTTCGCTACGCCGGCAAGGCGCTCGAGGTGAAACTAGACTGAGCGCCGCGGTGTTTGTTTTCTGAAAACGCGAAGCCCGCCGGCGTGTGCCGGCGGGCTTCGTTTCTGGCAAAATCGGCGGAGGCGGAGACGACCGGTCGGTGGAGGTCAGCGGCGATCCCATCAATCGGCGCGGTTGTCACGGCGGTCGTGCCGACGATCGTGCCGATGTTCGCGGTGGTCGTCATAGTGGGTCCACGAGCGGTGTCCGCGATGATGCCATTCGTCGTGTCGCGGTGCGACGACAACCACCCGGCGTGGCGGGCAAGGTGGCGCCACCACGACCCGACGCGGCGGGCAATACGGGCGGCTGACAATTACCGTCTCGCGGCAACGCGGCTCGCTGTAGTAACTGCGATCACGGTCGTCGGTGATGGCGGTGAGCAAAAGCCCGGCGGCGACACCGATCGCGGCGCCTTCGGCCGCACGATGGTTGTTGTGCTCGCCAATGATGGCTCCGGCGACGCCGCCGAGGATTACATTGCGGGCGGCATTGTCGCCGTTGGCGTGGAGTGTGGCGGGGACGGCAACGGCCAAACCGGCCGCGCAGGCAAGAGAGAGGAGAAAGCGGGTTTTCATACGCCTACCTGAGACGCGGGAGTGGAACACGGGTTTCGCCGGGCGAGAGGGAATATTTCACGGCGCGGATGGAACATCTGCCGGATTGGGTCGGGAACCGGAGTTTGGAATCGGCCAGATCCGGATTGACCGGCCACCGTCGGCGGCGCTCCAGCGGCCGCGTTATTCGATGCGGCCTTCGTCGAAATCGATCAAATCCGGCACGCTGATGATCATCTCAACGCGATCCGCGCAGCCCATTGCGGTGAGCGCCTCCTTCAGGAAATCGCGACCGGCGGGAGTCATGCCCTTCTGCACGAGCTCACGATTCCATTTCGCGGCGCGAACATCCGGGGGAAACAGGGCTAACAAGCGACGGTCTATTTCGGTGTCGTCGTCCCCGGCGTCGCGGACCGTCCGCTCGACGTCGCTGGGGTCGACTCCAAGATGGAGACAGAGGAATCGGTCGAGCCCGCGCTTGTAATTTTTGGCATAGCTGGCCGGCAGTTTGCCGTGTCTCGCGACGTAGCGAATCTTCGCGATGAATCGCGGCAGGTAGAGCAGCCCCGTGCCTGCGTGAGGAAGATATGGAGACGGAAGGCAGTCGAGGACTTCGCCGGTGGAGCCGGGGATGGGACGGGAGGGCATGGACGTGCTGGAGATCTGGCCGTTTTTCGGGCGCCGGATCCTTGGTTGCGCGCACTTGCAGCGCAAGAGCACTGACCGCGCGCGTAATTCACTCGTTGGGCGAGGTGAGGGGTTGCCCGAGGCGCCGGAGGCGTCGATACTCGCCGCGCATGCAGAACGGGCCCCCAGCGAATTGGCTGCCGAACGGCAGTGCTGCGTTTTGCCGCATGCTGGCGGCGATCGAATCGGCCCGCGAGTCGGTGCGGCTCGAGACGTACATCTACGCGATAGGCAATCCCGGGGACCAGTTTCGCGCTGCGCTGGCCGCCGCCGCGCGACGAGGAGTGAAGGTGCAGGTGCTCGTCGATGGCTTTGGGGCGAGGGCGCTGCCGGACGGCTATTGGGAGGAACTTCGGACGGCCGGAGGAGAAGTCCGCGTATTCAACCCACTGTCACTAGGTCGACTGGCGATCCGTGATCACCGGAAGCTTCTGCTGGTCGACAACGAGGTAGCTTTCCTCGGCGGGTTCAATGTCGCACCGGAATACGACGGTGATGGAGTGACGCGTGGCTGGTTCGATCTGGGGCTCGAATTGCGCGGCCGAGCTGCCACCTCTTTGCGTGAGTCTTTCGAGGTCCTGTTTGCGCACCACGATTTCCAGCACCCCCGTTTGGGTCGCTGGCGGCACACGCCTCTTCGGCGTGCGCTTCGATGCCACGATCGCCAGCTCGTGCTCGCGACGGGTCCTGGGCTTGGGCGGAACGTTTTCCACCGGCGGTTGCTCCACGATCTCGGCCGTGCTCGACGGGTAGATATCGTCTCCGCCTATTTCGCGCCCGGGTATCGGCTTCGTCGTGCTCTGCGGATGGTGGTACGCCGAGGCGGTTCCGTGCGGCTTCTTCTTGCTGGGGTAACCGATGTGCCGCTGGCGCAACGAGCAGCGCGGGCGTTCTACAGCGGTCTTCTTCGTGCGGGAGTGCAGATCGCGGAGTACCAGCCGCAGATAATGCACGCCAAATTGGCGATCATCGATGACGCCGTCTTTGTTGGGTCTTCGAACCTCGATGTGCGCTCGTTCGGTATCAATTACGAGATCATGACTCGAATCGAAGACCGGGCATTGGCGCAAATGGGGCATGCATTGATTGCTTCAGCATGGGAACGGTCGCAGGTCGTTCGACGGCGCAGGAGGGGTTTTTGGCAGCGCTTAAGGGAGAATTGGGCGCGACTACTGCTGACGCGAATCGATCCTTGGCTCGCTCGCCGACAATTGCGGCGCCTGGTTTAGCTACGCTGATTTCTCACGTCTGCGATGAATGGGCTTTAGGAATTCGGCTGGTGGCGGATCGTTGGAAAAAGCCTGAAGTAAATGCTTACCAAAGGGAAGCGCAGTTGGCGGCAAGTGCTGTAAAAATCTCTTGCCTGAGTGGTGAAGGGCGGCACTGTCCGCCGCCTCAACTTTGCTCTTTGGACGAACGGTGGTCAGCGAGCGGCGCGCGAGAGCGTGCTGTTTCGAAAAAAACGAAAGAAATTTTCGAAAAAGCTCTTGACCGAAGGAAGTGCATTCGGCACGGTTGAGCTCTTTCCCTCACGGGGAAGCTTCTTTGAAATCTCTGAAGTGCGATCGATTGGAGTACCCAGTCAAAACTTAAGTTAA